>JBBQFW010000102.1:0-12150 GCA_038322445.1 Gemmatimonadales bacterium | reverse complement strand
GAATCAGGTTGGGAGAAAGCTCCGCCAGCATAGTGTCGGGGTGGGACACGCTTTCGGTCGTTGCCATTGTTCCAAGGAGCGCTGTCACGACGATCTCCAGCTCATCGCCGAGATCCTGAGCTGGCTTGCGGTGCTCACCGCTCTAAAGGCGGAGCGCATCTAGTGTCCGCTCTCACCCTGCTCGCAGACGCTACACCGCTGCGAGCGTCGAGGTATGCCGAGCGTCATCGTGGGGTCGAAGCTCCTCCGAGGTCGCGAGCGTCTCGAGGTGGCACGCTGCGCCTCGGAAATTCGCCGCATCGCGTCCTCGACACTCAGTGGGGCGCTGGCTGCCAGTTGCCCGAGCGCGGTGAGAGATGTCGTGCCCAACGCATACCGCTCGCTGATCCGCACGGCTCCTCCCGCGTTACTGCTCGGCTCCGATGCGTGCGCGCAGCTTGGCGCGCGTGTCGAATGTCAGCGGGAAAAACAAAACCGCCCCTTCATCCCCGTGTCATCAGGACTCGGTGGTAGCTGGGCAAGAGCGCAGAGCTTCGAGCTCCCCGGTCGGCGGCGCCGACGCCGGATCGATCAGTCATCCGAGACGTCCCGGTCGCCCACTACCCGGCTCCGTCGCGACACACCAGGTCGTCATCGAGATTGACGCCACCGCGGCGTTGCATCCGTACGTCACGCGGGTAGGATTGCGCCGTCGCGCCCGCTTGACGCGCGTCTTCCGCCGATACTTTTTCATGCGGAACTCCGTTAGGGGCAGCGCATCCACAACCACGGCCAACAGGGATCGACTGCCGAACATGTCCAACGCTGGGAGCGCGTGACGCAGTCGCCGGCTCTGGAGGTACCGTCATTCCCTTCGACCGCCGCGCCTGATGTAGTAGGTCGGCTGTTCTCGCACGCGCTCGGCGGCGCGGAGGGGGACGCCGCACTCTTGGCTGCCGCCGATCTCCTCTGCGCCCGTCTCGCGGATGGGCTCGCGCTCTGGTTCGGGTCCGATGGCTCGCGCGCGCTTGTCAAACGTGCCTTGGTACGCGTTCAACCCGCGCACCCGTCGCTCGTGGCGCTGACGGTCGGGCCGCGCACGGGGCCGCGCACCGCGCCCTACCTGACCGGGCTCGCTGACAACGCGCGCATCCACGGCGCGATGAATGTCGCCGCTGGCGTCGTCGCACTCCTTGGCGCGCTTACCGAGGCGCTGTGCCGGCTCCTCGGCGACGAGCTCGCCGTCAGGATTCTGGAGCAGTCGGCAGGAGCCTCGGTCGCGACGGCGGTGCCCGTGACTGTGCCGTCACACGGATCGGTCGCTCCCGCGGCAGGTGTGAATGGCCATCGGAGTGTCGAGGAGTCCCGCGCTGATGTCGCTCGACCGCCCGCAGACCCGAAACTTTCCACGATGGTGGATGAACCATGACCGACCGCACGACATCCGACGCATCGTCTGCCGCCCCGTCCACGCGTGCTTCCGCCTCGCGGGGGAGAGCGCCGAATCCGCGCCGCGTGAAACATCTCCCGACCGGCGTCCCCGGGCTCGATGCGGTGCTCGGCGGAGGCCTGCCGGAGTTCTCGTTCAACATGTTGGCGGGCGGGCCCGGCGCCGGCAAGACGACGCTCGCGCAGCAGATTCTGTTCGCGAATGCGACTGTGGAGCGGCCTGCGATCTACTTCACCGTGCTCGGTGAGCCCACGGTAAAGATGCTCCGCTATCAGCAGCAGTTCGCGTTCTTTGAGCCGGAGCTCGCCGGGACCGTGGTCCACTACATCAATCTGAGCGCGGAGGTGCTCTCCGGAGACCTCAGCGCCGTGCTCGCCCGTGTGACCGACGAGGTCGAGCGGCTGAGCCCGGGCTTCGTCGTCGTGGATTCGTTCCGATCCCTCCGTACAGGGATCGAAGAAGTGCTCACGGAGGCAGGGAAATCGCGTGCCGCAACCGCGGGCCGCATGGCTCTCGAGCGGTTCGTTCAGGAGCTCGCATTGCACCTGACCTCCTGGGAGGTCACGTCGCTGTTGATCGGCGAATACAACGAGCCGGAGCAGCGGCAGCCGCTCTTCACTATCGCCGACGGCATCATCTGGCTCACGCAGGCCATCGACCGCAACTCGGTTGTCCGGAAGCTTCAGGTGGTCAAGGTGCGCGGGCAGGAGCAGATGCCCGGTCTGCACACGTTCCGCATCACCGACGACGGGCTTCAGGTCTTCCCGCGTATTCCGGATCAGCAGCGAGATCGGCGGCAGCGTCCCGACGGCACCCACGGGCAGGCGGAAGACCGGCGGCGCGAGCAGCCGCGCGATGAGGTGCGCCTGTCCACCGGCGTTCCGGGGCTCGACGCACTCATGGGCGGCGGGATCCCCGCGGGCGACGCCGTGATGGTCGCGGGTCCCACGGGCTCGGGCAAGTCGACATTCGGCATGCACTTCGCGGCCGACGGGCTGCGGCGCGGCGAGGCGGTCGTGGTCGCGGCGTTCGAGGAGTACCCCGAGAAGTATCTCGAGCGCCTGCGCGGGTTCGACATCGACCCGGACGCGATGATCGCGGCGAACAAGTTGCGCGTCACCTACCTGCGCCCCCTCGATCTTTCCGTCGACGAGACGCTCGACGAGATACTCGTCAACGTCCGCGACACGGGCGCGACGCGCGTCGTCATCGACTCCCTCACGGGGTTCGAGGTCGCGCTGGCGCCCACTTTCCGCGAGGATTTCCGCGAGTCCCTCTACCGGCTCGTGGGCGCACTCACGGCTGCGCGGGTCACCGTGTTCATGGTCCACGAGGCGGTGGCGACGTCGCCCAGCCAGAGCTTTACGGGCGAGCGCGTGTCGTTCATCACCGACGACATCATCGTGCAACGCTACGTGGAGCTGGACGGCGCGATGAAGAAGGTGCTCTCCGTGGTCAAGATGCGGAGGAGCGAGCACACCGATCAATTCTGGCGCTACCAGGTGGGCGCGACGGGTGCCGTGATCGGCGCGCCGCTCGTGGGCTACCGGCACATCCTCAGCGGAAGCGCGGAACGGGATGCCGTCGCGCCGACCGTCCGGCCTCCCATTGTACTGACCGAGGTCGAGGCGACACTGCTCGACGCGCTGATCCGCTCGGGAGAGACCACACTCGACGCGCTGGCCGAAACCAGCGGGAACTCACGCGACGGCGTGACCCGCGCGCTGGAGCGACTCGTGTCGCTGGACTATGCCGTGCTCGCGCCTGGGTCGGATGATGCCATCCGGCGGTATCGGGCCGTCGCCAAAAACGTCGCCTGATGACGACGCTGTGACGTCGGGCGGTGTCCTCGCGGTATGACGGCGTTATGAGGTCCCCATGAGCGCCAGACCACCGAACGACGAGGAAGTGGGCGAGCCGCCGGCGCGCGGCGACCCGCGCCTGCCGGTGCCTGCGGCGCATCACCTCGGCGCGCGGGAGGCGCAGGCCACCGCCGAGCGGGAGATCGCGCGCGTCGTGGTCACTGAGCGGGTCCTTCTGAGCGCGCTCCGCGAGCAGGACGCCGCTGACGCCTCGGATCTCGCCCGGGGGCGAGCGGAGTTTCTCCCGGAGGCGAGCCACCGGTTCGGTGCCTCGCTCGATCAGGAGCTCACCTACGCGGCCATCGCCTCCCTCGCATTGCCCGGGCTCGAAGCATGGTGCGTCGTGGACGTTGTGGAGGTGGGCGGACAGCTGCGCCGCATCGCGGCGCTGCACGCGGAAGACGACCATCATGTGGCGACGCGGGCGCTCGTCATGGAGTGGCACCCCACCGCCGATGATGCCATCGGTGTGCCGGCGGTTGCCGAGGCGCGCACGTCGGTCGTCATCAGCGTGGACGCGGGGAGGGCACTCTGCGCCGGGGTGCGCGATCCGGCGACACGGCGAACGCTCGAACAGCTGAACGCGGGTTCGCTCCTCGTCGTGCCCGTGATCTCCCACGACCTCCTCCTTGGCGCGATCACTTTCGTCACGCGCGCCAGCGCGCCGGCCTATAGCGCGGAGGACATCGCCTTCGGTGAAGCGCTCGCGGGACGCTGCGCCCAGGCGCTGGAGAGCGCGCGGCTGTATGCGGCGGCGCGTGCCGCCCTCGCGGAGGCCGATGCTGCGCGCGCAGAGGCCCAGGCGGCCAGTCGCGCCAAGAGCGATTTCCTCGCCGTGATGAGCCACGAACTCCGCACGCCGCTCAACGCCATCGGTGGTCACGCGGAACTCATCGAGCTGGGCATTCATGGGCCGGTGACGCCCGAGCAAGCGACGGCGCTCGCCCGCATCCAGCAGAGCCAACGCGACCTGTTGGGGTTAATCAACGGGGTGCTCAACTACTCACGCGTCGAGGCAGGTGCCGTTCCATACGCGCTCGACCGGGTGGCGCTCGGCGAGGCACTGTCGACCTGCGGGGTGCTGATCGCCCCCCAAGCGCGGGCGAAGCTAATCACTGTTTGCTTCGAGCCCTGCGACTCCGAGATCGCCGCACGCGCCGACCCGGAGAAGCTGCAGCAAGTGCTGCTCAACCTGCTGAGCAATGCGGTCAAGTTCACGGCGCGCGGCGGGGTCGTGACGCTCAAGTGCGCGCGCCACGACGATGCTACCGTCGAGGTGCGCGTGACGGACACGGGATCCGGGATCCGGGATCTCCTCCGACGACGTGGATCGCGTCTTTCACCCATTCGTACAGCTCGATGCGACGCTCACCCGCACCCATAACGGCACCGGACTCGGACTCGCGATCAGTCGGGACCTCGCACGCGGGATGGGTGGCGACCTCACGGTAGAGAGCAAGCTCGGGGCAGGGAGCACATTTACGGTGACGCTACTGGCAGCGCACTCCGTCACGCCGCCGGCGTCCGCGAGCGACTGATCCGGCAAACGGAGGAAACGCTACAACAGCAAGAAGCATTGATAACTGTGCAGTGAGTGCGGTTCCGCCGTTTCAACATTCTTCTGCGCGCCAAGCCTGCGTTCTTCTGCGCGCCAAGCCTGCGTTCTTCTGCGTCAGCCGTTGGGCGCTGGAGAATGCCGCGAAGCGGGCCCGTCGCCGGACGGGCGTGGTATCTTGTCCCGAATGAAGATCTACACGAAAACTGGAGACACCGGCCAGACCGGGCTCTTCGGTGGGGGCCGCGTGCCCAAGGACGACCTCCGCGTCGAGGCATACGGTGACGTCGACGAGCTCAACGCCGTCCTCGGTATGGCGCGCTGCATCGAGATGATGCCGCGCATCGACGAGGTACTGGTGCCCATCCAGCGCGACCTGTTCGCTATCGGGGCACTCCTCGCCACACCGGACCGGGACCGCATGGCATCGCACCTCGAGAAAGCGCGGATCGACGAGTCACGAATCATTGAGCTGGAGCACGCCATCGACGATGGCGAAGCGGAACTCGAGCCCCTCCGCGCCTTCATCATCCCGGGCGGCACCCCGAAGGCCGCGGCATTGCACGTCGCGCGCACGGTGTGCCGCCGCGCGGAGCGGCATGTCGTGCGCCTGCAGCACGACGTCGAGCTGCCCGCGATGGCCATCATCTACCTCAATCGCCTTTCCGACCTGCTCTTCACCCTCGCGCGGCTCGCGAACCGCCGCGCGGGCGTGGGCGAGGTCACCTGGTAGCATGGGACGCGCTGGGGGTCTGTCGTCCACGGATGCGCGCGCCGTCGATGCGGGCGCGTATGTCGTTCGTATCGGCGCGGGGCTTCGTGCCGGCTTCGCGGAGGAGATTGCCGCGGTGGCTCCAGCACATCGCTATGCGATAGTGACCGACGAGCATGTGCGCCCGCACTACGGTGACGCACTTGCGGCGGCCCTCTCCGAGTACGGCCGCGTGTCACTGCACGTCATTCCCTCGGGTGAGGCACACAAGACGCGCGAGACGTGGGGGCGTGTCACGGACGAGATGCTCGACGCCGGGTGTGGTCGCGATACCACGGTCGTCGCCCTCGGCGGAGGGGTCGTGGGCGACCTGGCGGGCTTCGTGGCCGCCACGTTCATGCGGGGCGTTCCCGTCGTGCAGTGCCCTACCACGCTCCTCGCGATGATCGACGCCTCGGTCGGTGGCAAGACCGGAGTGGATACGGCAGCGGGGAAGAATCTCGTCGGCAGTTTCCATCCGCCCAGCGCCGTGCTTGCCGACGTCGAGGTGATCGCCACGCTTTCCGTTCCCCACCGGCGCGCGGGATTGGCGGAAGCCCTGAAGCACGGCATCATCTGCGATGCCGCGTACCTCGATTCACTCCACGCGAGTCTCGCCGCCATCATCAACGGTGATGCCGACGCGACCCTTGATGCCGTCAGCCGTAGCGTGGAGATCAAGGCCGAGGTGGTTCGCGAGGATCCGCGTGAAAAGGGTCGCAGGAAAACGCTGAACTTCGGGCACACCATCGGCCACGCCATCGAGCTGGTCAGCGACTTCGCGCTCCTGCACGGCGAATGTGTCGCCATCGGCATGGTGCTCGAGGCTCGGCTCGCCGAGCAGCTGGGCATCGCCGACGCGGGTACGGCGTCGCAGATCGAGCGCATCGTTGGCGCCGCCATGCTGCCAACGGAGCTGCCGCGCGCGATGGACGTGAGCGCGGTCGTCGCCGCCACGCACCGCGACAAGAAGGCTCGCGCCGGCGCAGTCGAGTATGCGCTGCCGCGCCGCGTGGGCGAAATGGCGGACAACGGGATGACGTGGTCCATCCCGGTCGATGACACATCGGTTCGCCGGGTGCTCGCGTGACGCCGGGACCACTGACCCCGGTGGGCAGCCGCGCGGTTCCCGCGCCGTTGACGCCGTCTGGCACTGTCGTGCACTCCCCGCTCACGCCATCGCTGCGCGGCGGCTCGCGACGCCGACGGAGTCTGTACGGCGCCACCGCGCTTTCGCTGGTGCTCGCCGTGGCGGTGGTGGCTTCTATATGGCGCAGCACTGTCGTGCCTCGACCGGTGCCTCGCATCGCCTTCGCGCCGAGTGTGGTGACGGCGATTTTGCGTCTCGAGGGCGCCGTCGTTCGCGGCGCGGGGCGCGACTGGGCGCTCAACCGCAAGTCTGCGATCGGATACGGGGAGCCGGTTCCTGTGGCGCTGACGGCCTATTGCCTCAAGGGGTTGACGCGCCGCGATCGCTACGTGCGGCAGGGAATTGTCGCCGCCGACCCGCGCATGTTTCCACTGGCGCGCTACCTCGAGGTCTACGTTGGCAAGACATACTTCGGCCGCTTCCTGATCGACGACACAGGTGGGAAGATCAAGGGCAACCGGCTGGACATCTGGACGCCGACGTGCGCCGAGGCCCGGCGCTTCGGCTGGCAGCGCGGCACCGCCGTGCTCGTTCCTCGCCCGCGTGGCGCGCGCGCTGACACGCTTATGACCGGGCGACTGGGCGGCGTGGCAGCGCGATAGGCCGGTTGTGCTGGGCACGTCTGTCCGGTTTGGTCCCTTTGTTGCCCACCAACACGCCGACCCCAACCACGGACGAGCACCATGTCGGCATTCGGCACTTTCCTGATCGGCTTCGTCGTCCTCATTGTTGGCCTCGCCATCGCGGCGTACCTGCTCAACGTCCCAACCATGTGGATCGCCGTCGGCGTGATCATCCTGATTGGCATCGGCATCCTGTCGGCGACCAATCGCACGAAAATGAAGGATCCGCCCTCGACTTGATGTGAGGGCGGGCCGAGTCGAAATGGATTCGCCGGTCCGCTCGAATGGCAGACGTTGCATGTTGAGACAAACTGACCGGTCGTCCTGCCGTTGCGTGAATATCGGTCAAGTACGCCTCAAAGTCCTGTCATCCAAGCAGTTAGGGTGATCACAAATCTTTTAACGAGGCCATTCTGGCAAACTGACTGTTGACGGGTTTTTCCCCCGACATTATGCTGGCCGTCCTGCTGACTCACGCGGGCGCCCGGTTTCTGTGCAGCCGGAGTTGCCCGACCACCTTCCGGCACAGGTAAGGGGCGTGTATGGAGCAAGTGACCGAGACCAGGTCCAAAGGCTATTTCCGTTCGTCCCCCTCCACAGCGTTCGACCAGTACCTCCAGGACATCCAGAAGCTGCCGTTGATCGGTGACGCGGCTGAGGAACGCCGCCTCGCGCGGCTGGCGCAGAAGGGCGACGAGGCCGCCGCGGAGCGGCTCGTGACTGCGAACCTCCGGTTCGTCATCTCCTACGTCAAGAAGTATCAGGGACACGGACTCGACCTGAGCGAGCTCGTGGCGATCGGCAACGAAGGGCTGCTCAAGGCGGTCCGGAAGTTCGACCCTGACCAAGGGGTCAAGTTCATCTCCTACGCCGTGTGGTGGGTGCGCCAGGCTGTGCTCAAGGCGCTCGCCGAGCAGACCCGCAGCGTCAGGATTCCGCTCAACCAGAATTCGCAGTTGATCCGCCTCGCCCGCGCCGAGACCATCCTTGCCCAGGTCCTCAAGCGCGACCCGACCGAGAATGAGATCTCCCGTCTCCTCGAGGAGACGCCCGAGGCGGTTCGGGCCGCAAAGCAGATGTCGTCCACCGAGGTCTCACTCGATGCGCCCATCGATCGCTCGGATCGCGAGGCCTCCACACTGGGCGAGCGCTTTGCCGGCGTGGACGGCACCGAGATCGAGGAAGTGACGGACTACAAGCTCATGAAGGAATTCATCGAGAAGGTGTTCCGGAAATACCTCACACCGCGCGAACGAAAGATCCTGTTCCTGTACTACGGCCTCGACGAGAGCGGGGAGCCGATGACCCTCGAGAAGATCGGGGCGCTCATGGGCGTCACGCGCGAGCGGATTCGCCAGATCCGCGAGCGGGCCTTCGAGAAGTTGCGCGAATCGCCGGACGGACGGGCCCTCGCCGGATTCTGGCAGGCCGCCTGACCATGCAGGTGCTGCGGTGAAGGCGGGGCGGCATCCACCAGGATGCCGCCCCGCTTCGCATCTGGTCGCATCCTGTTCAGGATCACCGCTCACCGGCCGAAGCTGAGGAGTGATGACGAAGTCCCTGCTGACCGACGCGCTGAAGCGCGCCCTGCCTTTCCTGCTCGTGGTGGCCGCTGTTGGCGCGGGCGCCACCATGCGCGTGCGCTACCTGCAACACGAGATGATGACGCGGTGGCGCGGCGCGCTCGCGGGAGGCGCGCTGACGACCCAGGCCACCGTCGACGAATGGTTCACGGACCGCAGGGGAGACGCTGAAGCCCTCGCGGCGAGCGTGGCGATTCACGCTGCATTTCCGCGCGCGGGCGATGCGTCGCCGCGCTTCTCCACCGTGCTTGCTCCCGTCGTACGTCGCGGGAAGTTCATCCAGGCCTGGGTCGTCGACGCGTCCGGGCGTCCCATCGCCCAGGCGCTGGGTGACTCACTCGGTATCAGCGAGCGCCTCGCGATGCGCGACGCCATCGGCACGGGGCGGACGCAGCACTCCTCGGTGACGATACTCGGCCGACATGCGGCCACGCTCTCCATCGTCGCACCCGTGCACGTCGATCCGAATACGCCGCGCGACAACGGATTCCCCGCTGCCGTCGTGGTGCGCACTGATATCATCAAGGCCTTTGGGCCATGGGCGACGGGACGTCCGGGCGCCGCCATGAGCGGGTTCTCCACGCCCGCACCGGACGCAACGATCCTGATCAGTGCGTGTCCGGAGGAGCGCCTGCCGGTGTGCATTCAGGAAGTACGCACTCGCGACCGGGCGACACCCGCGGCCCTCGCGCTTGCCGGGAAGGACACCTTTGGCCTCTTCACCGATGTCGACGGGGCGAAGGTGCTCGCTACCACGCGCTTCGATTCGTTGCTTGGATGGGGCGTGATACGCCGCGTTGCGCAGGCCGATGCGCTCATCCCGTTCAACCAGGAGCTGGCGATCGAGGGCGGATTTCTCCTCGTCCTCTCGGCCCTGGTCTCTGTCGCGGCCTATGCCGCGAACCGCACCGTGCGTGTCCGGCGGCTTTCGGCGCAACGCGAGGCCACGCACCGCCTCAGCACGGTCGTCGACGCGTCCACCGACGGCATCATCTCCCTGGATGATACGTTCGGCATCACCATGGTGAATGCCGCAGTGGAACGCATGCTCGGATATTCGCGGGCCGAGCTCCAGGGCCAGCCCGTGTTCGCGCTCTTTGCACCAGAGTGGCACGAGCAACTGCGCGCAACGCTCCGCGATTTCGCCGAATCGTCAGTGTCTCATGCGCCGCTCGATGAGACGGAGCGTTGCATCGCACGCTGCGCGAATGGGCGTCTCATGCCCGTGGATGCGCGCGTGAGCCGCGCGGTCGTGGACGGTGGTGTCGTTTACGTGATGGGGCTGCGCGACGTCTCCGAGCGGGTACGCACCGAGACCTTCCTGCAGGGCCAGCGCCACGTGCTCGAGATGATCGCACGCGGCGCGCCCATCGCCTCCACCTGCGACGCGTTGCTCGCGGTCGTGCGCGCCGAGGCGCCGGACATGCGTACGATCATCTACGGGCTGGATCCGGATCGGCATGTTGCCCGGCTCATTTCAGCGGCCGACTTGCCGGACGTGGTCCGCTCGACGGTTCGCGAATGCCCCGTGCGGTCGGCCGGCGAGCCCGTCGGCGTGGCGATTCACGACGCCGTGACCGTCTGCACGCGGGATATCGCGGCCGATGGGCGCTGGGGAGAGCCTGGTCGCGTCCTCGTCGCCAACGGGATTTGCGCCGCGATGATCATCCCGCTGTGCGCCACGGATCGCACCGTGACCGGCGCGCTGGCCTGCTACTTCGACAGCCCGCGCCAGCCAACCGCTCGCGAACATGAGCTCGCCGGCGCCACGGTGCATCTGGCGGGGATTGCCCTGTCGCACGCGCATGACGCGGAACAGTTGCGGCTTTCCGAGGCGAGCTTCCGGTCGTTCGTCGAGAACACGCCCGCGGCCATCTTTCGCGAGACGCGCGCGGGCGAGCTGCAGTCAACGAACCAGGCGATGGTGACGCTGCTCGGCTATCCGGACGCCCGCGCACTGTTGGCCAGTGCAGCGGCGGGGCATCTCTACGTCGACGGAAACGCTCGCACGCATCTCCTGCTCGCCCTGGAAAGCGACGACGTGGCGCGCGGCGTGGAACTGGAGTGGCGTTGCGCCGATCGCTCCCGCGTGACCGTACGGGTGAGTGCTCGCGCGTACCGCGACGAACACGGTCAGGTCAGCCTGTGGGAGGGATACGCGGAGAATGTCACGTCACTCCGTCTCGCGCAGGAGGCATTGCGCCGCAGCGAGAAGCTGGCGGCCGTCGGTCAGCTCATCTCCGGCGTGGCGCACGAGCTCAACAACCCACTCTCGTCGATCATGCACTTCACCGAAGACCTCCTCACCGATGACCGCACGCCAGCGGATGCGGAAGCGCTGAGCGTCATCCGTGACCAGGCGCGACGCTCCCGGGCGATCGTCCGGGACCTGCTCTCCTTCGTTCGCCAGCGCGAGGCAAGTGCGCAGCCGACCTGCCTCACGGACATCGTGGCGGCCACGGTCAGGGGAATGGCACCGTCCATCGCGGAGAGTGGTGTGCGCGTGCAGACATTGGATGACCCCGGGCGTGGATTCGTGCTGGCGGACCGTGCGGGCCTCGAACAAATCGTCACGAACATCGTGGGCAACGCCGTGCAGGCATCCGGGCACGGCGGGCAGGTCTCGGTCAGCACGCGCTGCGGCGTCAGCGAGTGCGAGCTGGTCGTGGAAGACGACGGCCCGGGTATCCCTGCCGATGTGCTGCCACGCATCTTCGACCCCTTCTTCACGACCAAACAAACCGGCGACGGAACAGGCCTCGGCCTCTCGGTTACCCTGGGGATCGTGGAGCAGCTCGGTGGCACTATCCGCGCAGAGCCACGCGGCGGCGGTGCAGGAACGCGGTTCGTGGTCGTGCTTCCGAAAATCCAGGCGCACGTCGAGGGCGCTGCGGAAGTGGCCAATGCGGATCCCGCCGCTGTCGCCCACGAGTGCGTGCCCGTCCGCACAGCGGAGGCGGCCTTAAGCGCCGCCTCGCCGATGCGGATCGCCCTGATCATCGACGACGAGCCGACCATTCGTACGGCGCTGCGCCGCTACTTCACGCGTCGCGGCTGGGCGGTCGAGGAGGCGGCGGACGGGCGGGCCGGGCTCCGGCAGCTCGACGTGATCGGCGAGCGGATCGGCGTGGTGGTTTCCGACCTTCGCATGCCCGGCTTTTCGGGCATCGACCTTCATGACCGCCTGGCGCTCGAGC
>JBBQFW010000101.1:0-12161 GCA_038322445.1 Gemmatimonadales bacterium | reverse complement strand
CGCGCGTGAAGGTGCAGGTGTCGGTGGAGATCACGGAGACTTCACCCGTGTTCAGTCCGCGCCAGAGCCGCGCGGAGTCGGCCGGCTTCTTCAGCTGGGGACAGCAGGCGAAAAGATGGCCGTCCTCGCCGGCGAACACGGAATCGTCGAGCACGAGGTACTGCACGCAGGTCTCAGCAACCACCGGCACCCCGCGGTTCTGCGCAGCGCGGATGATGTCGGCACCCTCCGCAGTGGACATGTGCACGATGTAGAGCTGCCCGCCGGTCGCCTCGCTCCACTGCACGACACGCTGGATCGCCTCGGCCTCGATGAAGTTCGGACGTGTGATGGCATGCAGCACCGCGCCATGCTGCTTCATCAACTCCGGCGTGTGATGGCGCGCGATCAGCTCGTCGAGCACGCGTGACGACTCCGCGTGCACCAGCAGCATCGCGCCGTGCTCCTTCATCTTCTCCAGCGTGCCGAAGAGCGCGCGGTCGTCGGACTGCCAGCCCTCCGACTCGTAGATCATGAACTCCTTGAAGGTGGTGAAGCCGCGCTTCACCATCCCGGCGATCTGGTCCTTGTGCTCGTTGTAGCGGGTGATGCAGATGTGGAACGTGTAGTCGATGAGCGACTTGCCTTCCGCCTTCTTCATCCAGGTGTCGGCGGCGTCGCTGAGCGATCCCTCGGCGGAAGGAATCGCGAAGTCGATCACGGTGGTGACGCCACCACGGGCGCCCGCGCGCGTGCCCGACCGGTAGTCATCGGCGGAGACGGTGCCGCAGAAGGGCAGCTCGAGGTGGACGTGGACATCGAGGACGCCGGGGATGACGTGGTGCCCCGTCGCATCAACGACGTCCGCTCCTGCGGTGTCCAGTCCTTCGCCGAGTGCGGCAATCTTTTCGCCGACAATGCCGATGTCACCGGTGAACTCACCCCCCGGTGTCACGATGTTGCCGTTCCTGACGACGCAGTCGAATTTCATGGCGGCCGGTATCTCGCGTTGGACGTGTGAAAAAGCAGCCTGGACTCGAGCTCGAGTCTGCGCTCGAGCGAACCACGGCAGAGACGACAGCTACCAGCCATCTGCGTCAGTGAACGCAGTCACTACGTACTGATGCAGACAGCTGATCAGACTGTCTGCTCTGCCTTGGTTTCCCGCATACTGAAGCAGAAACTGATCAGGCTGTCAGCTCTGCCTCTTGGTGTACCAGTTCAATGACGCACCTGTGTCAGTGCGACGTCGAGCGCCTCGAGCGCGTAGTCGACGTCCGCCGCGGTGATGCACATCGGCGGCTTGATGCGCAGCACGTTGCCGTCGAGCCCACCCTTGCCCACCAGGATCGACAGCTCGCGCAGTGCTTCCATCAGGTCGAGCGTCTCCTGCTTCGCCGGCGCCTTCGATGCCCGATCGCGCACCAGCTCCATGCCGAGCATGAGTCCCTTGCCCCGAACGTCGCCGATCAACGCGTGCGATGCCGCGAGCTTCTCCATCCCCGTCTTGAAGCGCGCGCCAAGGACGCGACAATTCTCCTGGAGGCCGTCCTCCTCGATGATGTCGAGCACTGCGAGGCCCGCGGCCATGGAAACCGGATTGTTCGCGTAGGTGTTGAAGTGGATGCGCTGCGCGAGCGACTTCGCGATATCCATCCGTGTGGTCACCGCACCGATGGGCGCGCCGTTGCCGAGCCCCTTCGCCATCGTGACGAAGTCGGGGATGACATCCCAGTTCTGGAAGCCCCAGTAGTGATCGCCGGTGCGACCGAAACCGGTTTGCACTTCGTCCGCGATGCACAGGCCGCCGTACTCGCGAATGACCGCGTAGGCCTCCTTCAGGTAATTCGGCGCGCCGTACGTCGTGCCGCCCACCCCCTGGATCGGCTCGGCGATGAAGGCCGCCACCTTGCCGGGCGTCGAGTAGCGAACGAGGTCGCGAATGTCCGCGGCGGACTTCGACGCAATCTCCTCGGGCGTGCCCGTGAACGGGCTGCGATAGGGATCGGGGCTCATCGCGTGGTGCACGTGGCCGTCCCCACCGACGGGATACTTCCAGGTGCTGTGCGACGTCAGCCCCACGGCGCCCGGGCTGCCGCCATGATACGCGTTGCGGAGTGCGATGACGTCGCGATGGCCGGTGTGCAGGCGCGCCATCTGGATGGCGAGATCGTTTGCCTCGCTGCCGGAGTTCGTGAAGTAGGTGACGTCGAGACCGGGAGGCATCTTCGACGCAAGCTGCTTCGCGAGCATCGGGAAGTTGGGATGCAGGTAGATCGTCGTCGCGTGCTGGAGCGTGCCGACCTGCTGCGTGACGCGCTCGACGAACTTCGGATGACAGTGCCCCACCGACACGGTGACGATACCGGCCAGCAGGTCGAGGTAGCGCCTGCCCGTTTCGTCGTAGAGGTACTGCATGTGTCCCTCGACGATGAGCAGCGGTTCCTTGTAAAGGGTGTACACCGCCGGATTGGTGTACTGCTTCCGCATCGCGATGAGCTCCTCGCGCGGCGGGCCGTCGTACGGGCGCGGCGTGTGGTCGGTAGGCGGGAGCTCGAGCTGCGGGGCGATGGTTGTCATCGGTCTTCTCGATTCGAGTGTGTCACGTCGAATGCAACTGCGGAAGGGCGATTTACCACAGAGGTCGCACAGGACGCGGAGGACAACGCCAAAAGCCAACAATGCGCGTTCTCAAAATGAGTCTTCGTCTCATTGCACGTGTTGTTCTGGTCTCCTCTGCGCCCTCTGTGTCCGCTGTGGTAAAATCGCTGTTCCGCGTTTTCAGAAATCAGGTACTCATCGCCGGCACTTCCGGCGCCGCATAGCCTTCCACCACCTCCATCCCGCCGGAATACGCATCACCTTCCGGACGACGAATCTGCGACTGCTGCACCACCCGGTCTCGGCGGATGCCGCGGAAATCCTCGATCGATTTCCATCCCTTGTCCGCATGGCGATCGAGGAACTCATCGAGCCCCGCGTTCAGCTTCCGGATCACGTTCGGGCCGATCGCACTGTCCAGCATCGCCGACGTGCACACCTGCACCGTGCCGGCGCCGAGCAGGAAGTACGACAGCGCCTGGGTGAAGTCGCTCACGCCACCGATCGCCGAGAAGGCCTTCTCGGGAAACGCCTTCGTCATCTTCGCCATGTTCGCGAGCGAGATGGGCAGGATGGCCGGCCCACCGAGTCCGCCGCTCGATACGAAGCCGTCCACGTTGATCTCGAACTCCAGCGTCTCCGGATCGATGAGCGGCAGCGACGGAAAGGTGTTCGACGACACCACCGCGTCCGCGCCGCCACGGAAGCAGGCGCCCGCTTCCTCCACGATGTCCTGCGTCGCCGGCGTCAGCTTCGTCCACACCGGAATCCTTGCGACTTCCTTCACCGCTTCCGTCACGGTGGAGCAGAGCACGTTGTCACGCCCGATGTTGGACCCCATGTCCTTCCGGTCCATGTGCGGGCACGAGAAGTTGCACTCGATGCCGTCGGCGCCGGCGTCCTGCACGCCCTCGGTGAGCGTCTGCCACGCGCGATGCTCCTTGTCGCTGCCGGAGCCCGCCATGATCGACGCGATCACCACCTTCGTCGGATGCGCCTCCTTCATGCGACGGATCCGCGGGATCCACCAGTCGAGCGGCATGTCGGAGATCAGCTCCCAGTTCCACGAGCCGTGCAGCGCCGATCCGGGCTGCTTCTTCATCGACACGCGATTGTCGTCCGGCGAGGTACGGAAGAACTTCGTTCGCGCGCCGTAGACATTCTGCACCGGGTGCAGGCCGATCGTCTTCACGACCACGCCGCCCCAGCCTGCATCGAACGCGCGCAGGATGTTGCGCTCCGACTCGGTCGGCGGCGCCGACGAGAGCAGGAAGGGATTCTCGAACTTGATGCCGGTGAATTCGACGGTCCGGTTGGCCATGATGTTCGAGCCTCCTCAGCTCATCCAGTTGACGCCCGCTTCCTTGTTCCACTTCGTCGTCATCTTCTTCGCCTGCGTCCAGAACTCGATGGAGCCGCGACCGGTGATGTCGCCGACGCCGAACTTCGAGTCGTTCCAGCCGCCAAACGAGAACGGCTCGCGCGGCACGGGCACGCCCACGTTCACGCCCACCATGCCCGCGCTCGCGTGCTCCATCACGTAGCGCGCGACACCGCCGCTCTCCGTGAACACCGATGCGGCATTCCCATACGGCGACGCATTCTCGATCGCGATCGCGTCCTCCACACTGTTCGCGCGAACGATTGCCAGCACAGGACCGAAGACCTCCTCCTGCGCGATCGCCATATCCGGCGTGACGTTGTCGATGATCGTCGGCCCGATGAAGTAGCCGCCCTCGCGTCCCGCGACCTTCACGTTACGCCCATCGACGAGCACCGTCGCACCCGCGGCCTCGGCCTCATCGATGTAGCGCGTGATCCTTTCGAGCGACGCTTCGGAGATGACCGGACCGACGTCCTTGCCCGACACCATCTTCTGCGCCACCTCGACCATCCGCGCGATGATGTGGTCAGTATGCGACACGGCGACCATCACGGACGCCGCCATGCAACGCTGGCCCGCACATCCTGACATCGACGCAACGATATTCGTCGCCGCCATCTCACGATCTGCGTCCGGCATCACAATGAGGTGATTCTTCGCGCCGCCGAGCGCGAGGCAGCGCTTGAGGTTTCCGGTCGCGCGACGATAGACGATCTGCGCCACCTTCGTCGAGCCGACGAAGCTCACGGCAGCGATGTCGGGATGGTCGCAGATCGCCTCGACGACTTCGCGTCCGCCATGCACCACCTGCAGCACGCCCGGCGGCAACCCCGCCTCGGCGAGCAACTCGACGATGCGTCGCGCACTGAGCGGCACCAGCTCCGACGGCTTCAGGATCATGCAGTTGCCCAGTGCGATCGCGTTGGGGATCGACCAGTTGGGCACCATGTTCGGGAAGTTGAACGGCGTGATCGCCGCCACGACGCCAACCGGATATCGCTCGACGCGACATTCCACCCCGCGGCTCACCTCGAGCACTTCACCCGTGACGATCTGCGGCAGCGAGCACGCGAACTCCGTCAACTCGGCGGACTTCAACACTTCGGCCCGCGCTTCGCTCGTGATCTTGCCGTTTTCCTCGGTGATCAGCGCCGAAAGCTCGACGATGTCGCGCTCGAGCAGTGTCTTGTAGCGGTAGAGGACCTGGACGCGCTCCTTGATCGGCGTCGCGGACCAGGACGGCAGGGCAGCCTTCGCGGCCGTCACCGCTGCGTCGACCTCGCGGCCACCCGAGAGCGGCACGCGCGAGAGCACCTCGCCGCTGCTGGGGTTGTAGACGTCCAGCATCGAGGCATCCGGAGACACGAACGCCCCGCCGATGCAGTTCTGCACTTCGGCGTATTTCATTGCTCAAGTTGTCCAGCGTTTCGCCAGCCGGCAAGTCGCGCAGCTGTTGCCTGGCACGCCTTCAGCCGTTCGACTGCGTCCACTGTTCCCCGTGGCCGTTATGCCAGTCAGGGCACCAGGTACGCTCTTCCAGCTTTTCCGCGACCCTAGATTGCCCGCATATCCCGCGGCGTATCCCGTGGCGCTCGCCCCGTGGCCTTCGCGCGGTCACTCACCGACTGGCAGAGTGCCGCGAGGCGCTGGCGCTCGAGCGGAAGCGTCAGGTCCGCGAGCACCGCACGCTGCAGCGCGGGCAGCAGTGATGCTGGAGGTACGGATGCGGGTCGGTAAAGAATCCGCGCGCCACCACCGGCAATCGGCAGCGCGAGCAACTCGGCACCCGATACGCTGGCCATGCCCCGCTCAGCCACGATGATGAGGGGTGGATGTGCCGTGGCATGCTCGCGCGCCTCGTCGAGCGTCAGGCAAACGGCCAGTCGCAGACCCTGGCGCGCCAATGACTGGGACATACCCTCGAGCAGGGCGACGTCGCTACCCACCAGCATCACATACGTCATCGTATGCAGAACTCCGCTGCGGTCATGTGCCTCACGCTGCTACCTCGCCGACAAATTGAATTGTATCATGGCTCGATCGCCAGACGGCCTCCCACAAAAACTACACGAAGAGCCTGACGATCAGCCCTTCGGCGAACTGTAGAAGAAAGAACGCGAGGATCGGTGTGATGTCCATCACGCCGAGCGCAGGAACCACGCGCCGAAGCGGACGCAGCATCCATTCGGTGGCACCGAACGACCAACGCAGCCATCTCGAGTAGGCGAGTCGAGGAAACCATGATCCCAGCACTCGCACGAGTAGCGCCATGCGCAGGAACTCGAACGTCCAGCGTATCGCGAGCACCACAAAACCCATCGCGCCACCCTCGGTGGCGAAGAGCAACTCGCGCACGAGGCCGCTGACCAGGTCCACCGCCGCGAGCAGCAGGGCACCGATCACGACGTATGCAACAAGTGCCCACATCGGCGCGGCTGACGGATGTCCTCCGGCGCGCACGACCTGCCGCTCGATCCCGACCAGACGTGGATCGACATGCGTGCGCAGGAACCGCGATGGCGCACTGAACGGGTTGAGCCGCCGCGTGCGCGCCGCCCAATCCATCGTCGCGACGGCGGCCAGCGCTATGCCACCCGCGAGCAGCACGGAGCGAAGCACGGACGTAAAAGCCGCGAGGGCTGCCAGCGTGGAGATCATGACGGCAAAGCTGCCCTGTGCACTCGGTGCCTACAAGCCCGAACGCGCGCTCGGCACCGGGCAGTCTTGAAATTGCGGCGAGCGGCGTTCAATTACCCGGCATGACAATGCCTTCCACCGCCGCCCGCTACTGGCTCGTGAAATCCGAGCCGAGTGTCTTCTCCTTCGACGACCTGCTCGCCTTGCCGAACCGGACCACGCAGTGGGACGGGGTTCGCAACTACCAGGCGCGCAACACCCTGCGCGACGGCATGAAGAAGGGCGACAAGGTCTTCTTCTATCACTCGAGCACCGATCCCGCGGCGATCGTCGGCATCGCCGAGGTGGCGAAGGAGGCGTATCCGGATCCGTCGGCGTTCGACCCGAAGGACTCGCACTACGACCCGAAGAGCAAGCGCGAGTCGCCAACCTGGTTCGTCGTCGACCTCAAGGCGGTCGAGGCGCTGCCGCGTCCCATGTCACTGACCGAGCTGCGCGGCGTGAAGGGCCTCGAGACGATGACGCTGCTTCAGAAGGGCAGCCGCCTCAGCGTGCAGCCGGTGACGCCGGCCGAGTGGAAGATCATCACGGCGCTTGCCTCGAAGAAAGCCTGAGCGCCTAGGCGCGGCTGAGCAGCCAGATGCCGCTCGCGGTCCCGACGATCGCGACCGCGGTGCGGACGAGGTGCTGGGGCACGCGCTGCGCGGCCCGCGATCCCAGGTAACCACCGGCCATCGCGGCGACGGCCATCGTCAGGGCGATGCGCCACTCGACGATGCCGTTCAGCGCGAAGCTCGCCGCCGCGATCATGTTCATGCAGAAGCCGCCCCAGTTCTTGAGGCCGTTCATGCGGTGGAGGTTGGTGAAGCCCATGAATCCGAGCGCCGCGAGCATCAGGATGCCCACGCCGGCGCCGAAATAGCCCCCGTAGATCCCCACGAGGAACTGCCACCCGAGGAGCGGGAGCGTCGGACCCGCCGCCGTGAGTCCGGCGTCGTCGGCATGGGACGACTGTCTGGGGCTCGCCTCTGGCTGCCCTGCAGGCGTGCTCGTCGGCAGTTGTTGCGTTGATTCAGGTTGGCGAAGCTCCACAGATTGAGCGCGCGTCGTCCTGATGAACGCCAGCAGCGGGCGCTGGGCGACGAACAGTGCGGTCGCTCCAAGCACGAGCCAAGGGACGACGTGGCCGAACGTCGCCCCCGGAGTGTGCAGGAGCAGCCACGCGCCCAGTGCGCCGCCAAGCAGCGAGGGGAACGTCAAGGCGAGCGCCCAGCGCCGAGCCCCCGCCAGCTCGCGCCGATACCCGAGCATGCTGGTGAGCGCGCCCGGCACGAGGGCCACCGTGCTGGTCGCGTTGGCGATGAGTGGAGGCAGGCCGGCGGCGATGAGGGCAGGGAAGGTGATGAGCGTGCCGCCCCCGGCGATCGCATTCATGACACCCCCGACGAATGCCGCCGTGGCGGCAATCGCGATCTGGCCGGCTGGAAGTGCGGTGATGGGCTCGTTCCCCTCTGTGAGCGGTGCTCGGACGGCCGGAATCTAGCCATCCCGCCAGCCCCGCCGGACGCATACATTTCGGACGCGACGGAGCGCGCGTTCCGCCGGTGTGATGATCTTCACGGAGAACGGGGAAATGGCTGACACGGAGTCGAAGGCGCCTGGCGAATCGCTCGAGATCAAGGATTCTCGGACAGGGAAGAGCTACACGGTTCCTATCCTGCCCCCGGCGACGGAAGGAGACACCGCGGTGCGCGCGATGGACCTGCGGCCGATCAAGGTGGAGGCCGGCGAGTTCGGTCTCATGACGTATGACCCCGCCTTCATGAACACGGCGTCGTGCAAGAGCGCGATCACGTTCATCGACGGCGACAAGGGCATCCTCCGCTATCGCGGCTACCCCATCGACCAGCTCGCCGAGAAGGCGAGCTTTCTCGAGGTGGCGTGGCTGCTGCGCAATGGCGAGCTGCCGACACAGCCGCAGTACGACGACTGGACGCACCAGATCACGTACCACACGTACGTGCATGAGAACATCAAGACGTTTCTCCAGGGCTTCCGCTACGACGCGCATCCGATGTCGATGCTGTGCAGCACCGTCGCGGCGATGTCGAGCTTCTATCCAAACGCCAAGAACATCCAGGACCCGGAGGAGCGCGACATCAGCATCGTGCGTCTCCTCGCCAAGCTGCCGACACTTGCGGCGTTCTGCTTCCGTCACGTGAAGGGACTCCCCTTCATCTACCCCGACAACGACCTCGGCTACGTCGAGAATTTTCTCTCGATGGTCGCGCGGATGACGGAGCCCAAGTACGAGGGCAACCCGATCTTCGTGAAGGCGCTCGAGGTGCTGTTCATCCTCCACGCCGACCACGAGCAGAACTGCTCGACCAATGCGGTGCGCGCCGTCGGCAGCTCGCATGTCGATCCGTTCTCCGCGGTGGCTGCCGGTATTGCGGCGCTCTATGGCCCGCTGCACGGCGGCGCGAACGAGCAGGTGCTCCACATGATCAAGGAGATCGGCGACGTGAAGCACGTGCCGGCCTTCATCGAGGGCGTGAAGGGCGGCAAGGGCAACAAGCTGATGGGCTTCGGCCACCGCGTGTACAAGAGCTACGACCCGCGCGCGCGCATCGTGAAGAAGCTGGCCGACGAGGTGTTCAAGGTCGTCGGCGTGGACAAGGATCTCGAGATCGCGCTGGAACTGGAGCGCATCGCGCTCTCCGACGACTACTTCGTGTCGCGCAAGCTGTACCCGAACGTCGACTTCTACACGGGCCTCATCTACCGCTCGATGGCGTTCCCTACGGACTTCTTCACCGTGCTCTTCGCCGTCGCGCGTACCGCGGGCTGGCTGGCGCAGTGGGAAGAGATGCTCAACGACAAGGAGCAGAAGATCGCGCGCCCTCGGCAGATCTATACCGGGTATGGCGAGCGTCCGTATGGTGGGTCGCTGGACTACGAAGCCGGTCGCGGTCGCAAGAAGGACGCGGTCCGGAAGTAGCTGTCGATCGGCACCGCTACGGCCGGCTTTGCATCAGGCGAAGCCGGCCGCAAGCTATATGCATCAGTTGTGCAGTGACTGCGAAACTGGCGCAGATGGCTGAGAAGTGTCTGCTCTGCCCTGGTTATTCCGCCTCTCGGTACGTCGCACAGATGGTCCGCACGGGACACACACGGCAATGCGCTACGCGTGCCGTGCAAATCAGCGCGCCGAGCTCCATCAGTGCCTGGTTGTGCGTCCACGTCGCCTTGCCGGTGCGCGGCAGCAGGGCCCGTGCGATCGCCCACACGTGCTTCTGCCCACCTCCCGACTTGAGGTCGACATGCGGTGCGAACGCACGCTTGATCACCCGGGCGACATTCGTGTCCACCAGCTCCGCGCGCCGCTCGTACGCGAACGAGCTCACCGCGCCCGCGGTGTAGGCGCCCACGCCCGGCAGGGCGCGAAGAGCGGCGGCGTCCGGCGGCAGCGTCCCGAACGCATCACGACCACGGTCGGTCACCACCTTTGCCAGGGCGTGGAGGTTCCGGGCACGCGCATAGTAGCCGAGCCCCGCCCACGCCTCCATCACGCGCTTCGGCCGCGCGCGCGCGACGTGGTGCAGCGTGGGGAACGTCTCCAGGAAGTCGCTGTAGTATTCGATCACGCGCGAGACCTGCGTCTGCTGGAGCATCAACTCCGAGACGAGGATGCGATACGGATCCCGCGTCTTCCGCCACGGCAGGTCGCGGCCGTTCGCGCGATACCAGCGCCGAAGCAGCATCCCGAACTTCCTCGCATCGGCCACCGGCACTTCGACGACAGCAGGCGACGCCGGCTTCCCGGCGCGCGTTCGCGCAGCCGCCACTACTGCGGCGTCCAGGACGGCGCCGATGTGAAGAGTCCGTCGACGTAACCAATTCGGTGCGCGAGGAACAGCCCGAAGACGATGCTCGCCACGCCCGACGCAATGCGCAACGACCGGTTCAGTCCCGTGAATCGCTGCGTGGCGAGCAGCGACGGCGCGGCGATCGACATCGTGATGAGGAGCATGCCGACAATCGTTCCCACGCCGAACACGCCGAGATACGTCAGCGCCCACATCGGGTTGGGAATGAGCGCAACCTGCGGCAACGTCACGACCGCCGCGGAGCCCGCGAGGCCATGAATGAATCCGACCGTGAGCGGTCGCGCGGTGCTGTCCGCCGCTCGGCGCTGGCCGCCGGCCAGCGTGAGCAGGCCGAGGATGACGAGCATTACGGCGACCGCGAACTCGAGACTCAGTCCCAAGCGCGCCGGAATGACCGAGAGCTGCACCTTGAGCAGGATGATCGCGCCGCCGACGAGGATGATCGTCATGGTGTGCCCGATCCCCCACAGCACGCCCGTGCGCGCCGCGCGCAGCAGGGAACGCTGCTGCGTCACGATGGTCGTCACCGCGACGACGTGATCGGGATCGGTGGCATGCCGCATCCCGAGCAGGAAGCCGAGGAGCGTTACCGAGAGGAGTGCGGCGATCACGCGCGCCCCATCACGGTTCGCGCGACCAACGATCCCGCGAACACGGCCAGTAATCCCAGCGCGAGACTGGCGCCGATGTTCAGGACGGCCAGGGATCCACCGCCATTCTCCATCAAGCCGACGGTGTCCGCGCTGAAGGTCGAGAACGTCGTGTACCCTCCACAGAGCCCCACCGCCAGCAGCAGTCGCAGCGCATTGGCCTGCTGCCCCTGCCGCGCAACCACCGCCAGGATAACGCCAAGCAGGAACGAGCCCGTGACGTTGACAATCAGCGTGCCGATGGGGAAGGGCAGGGACGGCGCGCCGGCCGTACGCGGTGCCCAGTCGTCGAGGCGGCTCTGGAGCCACGTGCCGACCACGAAGCGCGCGAGTCCGCCAGCGGCGCTCCCGATCGCAACGTAGAGATAGCTCAGCATCGTGGTGTTGTGCACATTGCGACGGACAATCTAACGCACCTGGATCATGACCGCTCCCATCACATTCGACGATGTGCTTGCCTCGCGCGAGCGAATCGTACCCTTCCTGGCGCCGACGCCGTTCCGGCGGCATCCGCCGCTCGAAGCGCTGATCCCAGGCATCGAACTGTACGTGAAGCACGAGAACGTCCAGCCGACGGGATCGTTCAAGGTCCGCAACGGCCTTTCGACGGTCACGGCGCTTTCGCCCGCCGACCGCCAGCGCGGTGTCGTCGGCGCCACGACCGGCAACCACGGACTCGGCCTTGCCTACGCGGGGCGGAAACTTGGTGTGGACGTCACCATCTGCGTTCCGCGCGCCAACAACCCGGAGAAGAACGCCGCGCTGCGGGCGTGGGGAGCAACCGTCATCGAGGAAGGCGCGGACTACGACGAAGCCGCCGCCGTGGCGCAGGGGCTCGTGGAATCACGCGGCCTGGCGCTCGCGCACTCCACCAACAATGTCAACGTTCTCACCGGCGCTGGCACGATGACACTCGAAATGCTCGAGCAGGTGGACGGGCTCGATGCGTTGATCGTCGCGATTGGCGGAGGCTCGCAGGCGGTCGGCGCGATCACCGTCGCACGGGCGATGCGCCCCGAG
>JBBQFW010000100.1:0-12310 GCA_038322445.1 Gemmatimonadales bacterium | reverse complement strand
GTCGGCGGCCGAGCGTGATGTGCTCGTCGCGATGCGTCGTGCGGGGGTGGATGTGCGGTGGCATGGCACGCCGGCTGTGCTGGCAGTGGAAGTGGTGCGGGTGCGTGAGCCGGACGAGCGTGCGCGAGTCCTGGTCGTCACCGGAAACACCGCGCCAGCAGCGCTGACTGACTCCGCCGGCGTGCTCGACACCGTGCGCGCCGGCGCTGGCGCGACCCTCGACGCCGAGGCCGTCGTTGGGGATGTGCGTGCGGAGCAAGGACGCTTTGCGGCGCACGCGAAGCCCCCGGCATCGGGCAAGCGGCGCGCCGTTCTCGTGCTCGGCCGGCCTGACTGGGAGAGCAAGTTCGTGATCTCGGCGCTCACCGAAGCGGGATGGACTGTGCGCGCGAGCATTCCAACGGCGCCCGGTGTGTCCATCCGTGATGCGGATATCCAGCCGATCGACACGGCGCGCTACGATGCCGTCGTCGCGCTTGATTCGTCGGCGGCCGATCTCGCGCCGGCCATTGCCCGCTTCGTGGCGCAGGGTGGTGGACTGATTGCCGAAGGCAGCGCGCTGTCGCTCGATGCGTTCGCCGCGTTTGCGCCGGCGCGCGCGGGAGTCCGCATTCCCGGTCGAATCCTTCTCGCTGCAGACACGGTGACCCGGCGTGACTTGCCGCTTCGCCCGCTGGCCGCGCTTCGGTCGGACGCAGTGGCACTGGAGCGCCAGGCCGCGGGTCCGTCGCTGGCGGCGCGCCGGGCGGGGTTGGGACGCGTATTGGCGGTGGGCTACGACGAGAGTTGGCGCTGGCGCATGCTCGGCGGCATTTCGGGGTTGGGCTCGCATCGGCGGTGGTGGTCGAGCGCGGTGGGCTCGGTCGCGCCCGAACGTGATCTCCCCGTGGTGCCGAGCGGGTCGGCGGCTCCGGTGGCGGAATTGGTGTCGTCCCTCGGGCGGATCTCTTCGGCGTCGACGAACGTGCAACGCCTGTCACGCAACCCATTGCCGTTGATTCTCCTGCTGCTGATTGCCGCGGCGCTCCTTGCAGAAACGGGCTCGCGACGTTTCCGTGGAGCACGATGAGCACGGTCGCCTATCTCTCGCACGCCGACTGCGGCGGGCACGACACCGGGTGGGGTCACCCCGAGCATGTCGGTCGGCTGCGCGCCATTCCCCGTGCGCTGCGGAGTGACATCGAGCTCTACCATCTGCTCGAGCACCGTGAGTCGCGTCATGCCACGGCCGACGAACTCGCCCTCGCGCACGATCCCGCGTACATCGCGTCGATCGAGGCAGTCAGCGCGAGTGGCGGTGGACGTCTCGACGTGGACACGGTGGTGAGCACCGGCTCGTGGCTCGCGGCAACGGCCGGCACCGGTGCCGTGCTCGACGGCATCGACCTCGCGTTTTCCGGTGCCATCCCGCGCAGCTTCTGTGCGGTGCGGCCGCCCGGGCACCATGCGCTCCGTGCCAACAGCATGGGCTTCTGCCTCTTCGGCAACGTCGCGGTTGGTGCACACTATGCGCGTCAGCAGCACGGTGCGGAGCGGGTGCTCATCGTGGATTGGGACGTCCATCACGGCAATGGCACGCAAGCGCTCGTCGAGGAGACGAAGGACATCCGCTTCGTGTCGATGCATCAGTGGCCGTGGTATCCAGGGACGGGCGCCGCGAGCGATCGCGGACCGCACCAGAACGTCTGGAATGTGCCCATGGCGGCCGGCCTTGCCCGGTTGCGCTACGTGGACGGACTCCTGCACGCCGTCGACGCCGCGACCGATGGCTTCACACCCGACGTCGTGCTCATCTCCGCCGGCTTCGACTCCATGGCCGGCGACCCGCTCGGCGGCTTCACCCTGGAGCTCGACGACTATCACCGCCTTACGCGCGAGATCGTCACGCGCGCGGAGCAGTGGTGCGGCGGCCGCGTGGTCAGCGCGCTGGAAGGCGGATATGCGCCTGACCAGCTCGGCGTGGCCTGCGTCACCCACATGCGCGCACTGCTCTAGCTGCGTCTGTCCGTCGCCCGCGGGCCTCGGTATCTTGCGTCATCTTTTCGGAGCGAGTTGACGCGTGGCCCTGAACCTGTTCGGCGTGACCGTAAACGATGCGCACACGGCAAGCGTGCGCGTCGACGACATCCAGACGATCACGGTGCGCGACCTCGCCGCGATCTGCGGCACCACGGAGTACCGCGAGCTCGCGATCGATGACGCGGCCATCGAGCACCACCGCGACGTCATCTCCGCCTATGCGCTGCGCGGGCCTGTCCTGCCCGCACCAACCGGTGTCGTGTTCAAGTCGCAGGAGGCGGTGCTGAGCTGGCTCGAGCTCCACTCGGGGGCGCTGAGCGAGGCGCTGTCGTTCGTCGAGAACCGCGTGGCGGGCCGCGTCCACATCTCGCGCAACACCACGCAGGATGCGCAGGTGGCAGCCATGGACATCGACGGCGTTGCGGCCGAGAGCCTTCGCGTCCTGCGCACCGCGGCGGTGGCCACGCTGCCGTTGCGCGCGGACCGCAGCGCCGGCATCGTGATGACAGCGGCGTTCCTCGTGGAGCAGGACCTGTGGGGCCAGTTCAAGGCCGAAGTTGACGCGCTGGCGAAGCGGTCTACCGGGGTCACCTTCGCGGTCACGGGCCCGTGGCCGCCGTACGACTTCGTGCAGATGCAGCTCGGGAGCTGACGTGTTCTGCCCGGAGTGCGGCACCTGGAATCGCGCCAACGCAGCGCTATGCAGCCGCTGTACGGTCGACCTCCCGGCGGTCGCGAGCACGCCGCCCGAACGCCCGGACGAAGAGATCAGTGCCCTGCGGCGCGCGACAGGTAATCGGTACCGCATCCTTCGGCGGCTGGGCGGCGGTGGCATGGCCACGGTCTATCGCGCCGAGCAGATGCCGTTGTCGCGCGAGGTGGTGGTGAAGGTGCTGCATCCGCACCTCGCGCGGGACGCGGAGATGGCGGAGCGATTCCGCCGCGAGGCCGAAGCCGCTGCGCAGCTCGTGCATCCGTTCATCTGTCCCCTGCTGGACTTCGGTCGTTCGGGCGAGACGGTATACATCGTGATGCCGTATCTCGGTGGCGGCTCGCTGGCGGACAAGGTGCAGAAGGAGCGCGCCGTCGCGCCCACCGTGGTGGCCGCCGCGGCGGCACAGGTCGCGGTAGGACTCGATCACGCGCATCGTCGTGGCGTGGTGCATCGCGACGTGAAGCCCGACAACATCCTCTTCGACGACGACGGCAACGCATTCATCACCGACTTCGGGATTGCGACGGCACGCTTTCACGGACGCCTCACCGCCAGTGGTCGCGCCATGGGCACGCCGCACTACATGAGTCCCGAGCAGGCGATGGGCAAGCTCGTCGACGGCCGCAGCGACCTGTACGCGCTCGGCGTCGTGATGTACGAGGGGCTCGTGGGATTTCCGCCGTTCGATGGCGCCGATGCGTTCTCGGTCGGCTACAAGCACGTGCACGAGAAGCCGGTGGACCTCGGGGAGATCGACTCGCGTCTCCCCGAAGCGCTGGTGGAGGTCGTGATGCGCTGCCTGGTGAAGTCGCCCGACGACCGCTATGCGCGCGGTGATGCGCTCGCCGACGCACTGCTTGGCTACCTGGCCACGGCCGATGATGCTGCGTCACCGCGCCGCATGGCCGGCCTGGCGCGCCGTCCCGTTCCTTCCGAACGCTCATGAAACTGACCCACGACGTTATCGCGCTGCGCACGAAAAACCCGTTCGTCATCGCGCGCGGCGGTGAGACGGAGTATCGCGTCGTGCGCATCACGGTCACGGCGCCCGACGGTAGCACCGGCTGGGGCGAGGCCGCGCCGAGCAAATTCTACGGCGAGACGGCGGATACCGTGGTGCAGGTGCTGCCGCTGCTCGAGGCGGCGATCGCGGATGCGGATGGGTGGTCGCTGGAAGCGATGGAGCACGCGCTCGCGCGCGCCATTCGCTTCAACGGTGCGGCGCGCGCCGGCGTGAGTGCCGCGCTTCACGACCTCGTGGGCAAGCGACTGGGCGTTCCGCTGTATCGGCTGTGGGGACTCGATCCTGCGGCGGCGCCACTCACGAGCTTCACCATCGGCATTGCGCCGGACGAGGAGACGCTGCGCACGCGTGTCGCGGACGCAAAGCAATATCCGGTGCTCAAGCTGAAGCTCGGTTCGTCGTGGGACGAGCGCATCGTGCGCGTTGTTCGTGAACTCGAGCCGAAGAAGATCCTGCGGGTGGACGCAAACGCCGGATGGACCCCGAAGTCGACCCTCCGCATCGTGCCATTGCTCCAGGAGCTTGGCGTCGAGTTCGTGGAACAGCCGCTGCCTCCCGGCGACATTGAGGGACTGCGCTTCGTCCGTGAGCGGTCGTCATTGCCGATCATTGCCGACGAGAGCTGTCTCGTCTCCGGCGACATCCCGAAGCTGGCCGGCGTGGTGGACGGCATCAACATCAAGCTGGCGAAATGCGGTGGGCTGCGCGAAGCGCTGCGAATGATCGCCACCGCGCGCGCGCATGACATGCTGGTGATGGCCGGCTGCATGATCGAGAGCTCGCTGGGCATCACGGCGGCGGCGCACTTCGCGCCATTGCTGGACTGCGCGGACTACGACGGCGCTGCCCTGGTCGCCAATGATCTCTATGTGGGGGCGACTGTTGACGGTGGCCGGATCGAGATGCCGCAGGGGCCCGGACTGGGAGTCGTGCTCCGGTCTGACAGTCAGACCCGGGCAGCGGCTTCGCCGCCGCGCTCGTTGGACCGCGGGTCAACTGAAGTCTGACAGCATTACGCTACACCACCGCGTCCCTTGGCATGAATGCAGTGGTGTGTGGACCGGCTGGTGGCAAAAGCGGCGCAGCGACCCGGTTGTGTATCTGGAATAGCTGTCAGACCGGGTAGTTGACCCGCTGTCAGACGAGCAGCCGCGAAGCGGCGAGCGGGTCAGACTGTCAGACAGTCAGACCCCTTAGTTTTCAGGCGATGACGCTGATCTCCGTCGCCCTGGCGCTGCCCCTGTTCCGCACGTTCACCTACAGCGTGCCGTTGGGCCTTCCGGGCAGCGTGGCGCCCGGGTCGCGCGTCGTCGTGCCGTTCCGCAACCGCAACGAGCTCGGCATCGTCATCGGTGTGGCCGAGCCGCGCGAGGGCATGAAGGTAAAGGACATCGTCAGCGCGCCGGACGATGCGCCCATCATGGACGAGCCCATGCTCGCGCTCTGCCGGTGGATCGCGGACTACTACATCGTGCCGCTCGGCGTCGCACTCCGCACGGCGCTCCCCGCTGCGCTCACCGGTGCCGACGTCCCCACTCCGCCGCGCAAACGGCGTCGTGTCGCCGAGATTGCGATGGAGCTGACGTCGTTGCTCCAGCGCGATGAAGTCTTCGCGCGCAAACCGCAGCAGCGTGCGCTCTACGAGCTCCTCGAAGCGCTCGGCGGACGAGCCGCCGTCGCGCTCCTCAACGAGAAGCTCGACTTTTCATCGTCGGTGCTGAACAACCTGGCGAAGCGCAATCTCATTGCCGTCGGTTACGAGACCGTCGACCGCGATCCGTTCCTCACGCGCGCGCAGCGCGCGCCCGACACGCACGTGCCGACAGGGCCGCAGGCGCACGCACTCGAGCGGCTGACGCATGCGGCGCCCGGACATGTCGCGCTCCTGCATGGCGTCACGGGAAGCGGCAAGACGCTCGTGTACCTCGAGCTGCTGCGGCGCATCGTGATCGATGAGGGCAAGACGGCAATCGTCCTCGTTCCCGAGATCGCGCTCACGCCGCAGACGGTCGACCGCTTTCGCGCCGTGTTCGGTGACCGCATCGCGGTACTGCACAGTGCGCTCTCCGACGGCGAGCGCTACGACGCGTGGCTTGCGCTCCGACGCGGCGAGAAGCGCATCGCCGTCGGGGCGCGATCGGCGATCTTTGCGCCGCTCCGCGACCTCGGGGCGATCATCGTGGACGAGGAACACGAGTCGAGCTACAAGCAGGGCGAAGCGCCTCGGTATCATGCGCGCGAGGTGGCCATCGTGCGCGCGCGCGCGGAGGGTGCGGTCGTCGTGCTCGGAAGTGCGACGCCCAGTCTCGAGAGCTGGTCCAACGCGCACACCGGCAAGTACGAGCTGCTCACGCTGCCCGACCGGGCCGGAGGCGCGAAGCTGCCGAAGGTGCACGTGGTCGACCTCCGGCTCGACAAGCCGAAGCCGAAGCCCGGCGACACCAACGAGGGCGACGCCGCCTTCACGAACGCGATCAGCCTGCCGCTCGAGTCTGCGCTCCGCGAGCGGTTGACGAAGGGGGAGCAGAGCATCCTGCTGCTGAACCGCCGCGGCTATTCGGCGTTCATGCAGTGCCACAGCTGCGGCGACGTCGCCGTGTGTCCCAACTGCAGCATCAGCCTCACGTACCACCGCACGCCCGAGCGTCTCATCTGCCACTACTGCCAGCACAGCGAGGCAATGCACCAGAGCTGCGCGCGCTGCGGCGGCCTGCGCATTCACGAACGTGGACTCGGCACGCAGCAGGTCGAGCGGCTGCTCAGCGAGCGGTACCCCAGTGCGCGGATCGCGCGCATGGATGTCGATACCACGAGCGGCAAGTGGGCGCATACCGAAATCCTCGATCGCGTCGGCGCAGGCGAAGTCGACATCCTGCTCGGCACCCAGATGATCGCGAAGGGGCTCGACTTCGCGAATGTGACGCTCGTTGGTGTGATCGACGCGGACGTCGGCATCAACCTGCCGGACTTTCGCGCGAGCGAACGCTGCTTTCAACTCCTCAGCCAGGTCGCGGGCCGTGCGGGCCGCGGGCCGAAGGGCGGGGAGGTGTTCATCCAGACGCGGTCGCCGTCGCACCACGCGGTGAAGTGCGCGGTGACGCACGACTATCACGCATTCGTCGCCGAGGAGCTGGCAGGACGCAAGCACCCGATCTATCCGCCGTATGTTCGCATTGCGAACGTGGTCCTCAGTGGCACTGAGGAGGGCGCGACCGCGCAGCTCGCGACGCGCGCCACCGCGTGGCTCCACAAGCTGCTGGCGGCGCGACCGGCACCCGGCATCATGGTAATCGGCCCCGCGCCGTGCCCGGTAGAGCGCGTGAAGAACCGCTGGCGGTGGCACGTGCTCATCAAGGCGGACAAGCCGCAGGACCTCGGGCGTGTGTGTCGCTATCTGGTCGAGCGGTTCGAGGTGCCGAAGCAGTTCGGATTGCGGCTGACGCTCGATCGCGACCCGGTCGCTCTGCTCTAGGTCGGGGCCGGTGTAAAGCACCATGACGGCGGACGCAGCAGACGCGGCAACAGCCTCTCCGCAGAAAGCGCTGCAACAGCCAACCACCAGTTCGTCATTCCCGCGACCACGTCGCACGCTCGTCATTACCGCGAAAGCAGGAATCCATTTGCTGCCCCTTTTTCCCCAGAGATGGATCCCCGCGTGGGTGGGGATAGACGAACGTAGAACCAAAGACCACGACGGATTCTGAAGCGCCAGCATGCAGAGACCAGTGGCTAGAATCCCGGCCCCGTCGTTCTCAACCGCACGCGCATCAGCGTGTGATTCGCGGTCATGTACAGCGTCGATCCGTCGTCGCCGAATGCGCAGTTCGCGGTAAGTTCACCAGTGACGATGGTGCCGAGGTGCTTGCCCTGCGGCGAGAAGACGAGGATGCCCCCTGGGCCCGACGCGAACACGTTGCCGGCGACATCGACCTTCATGCCATCCGGCAGACCTTGCCGTCCTGATTTCGCCAGCGCCGAGGCGTCGAAGAACACGCGGCCGTTCGCCAACGATCCGTCGGGCCGAAGATCGTAGGCCATCCAGATGGGACGCGCCGGATCCGAGACCGCGACATAGAGCGTCCGTTCGTCGGGCGACAGTGCGATGCCGTTCGGGAAGGTCAGGTCACGCGTCAGGAGCGTGAGCGCGCCGGCCTTGCTGAGCCGATACACGCCATTGAAGTCGAGTTCCCTTGCTGGATCCGCATTGAGCTTCCACAGCCCATACGGGGGATCCGTGAAGAACAGGTCGCCCGCTCGGCTGAACACGAGGTCGTTCGGGCTGTTGAACCGCTTGCCGTCGTAGCGTTCGGCAAGAATGGTCTTCGTGAACTTCACGCTGTCCACGCGTGATACGCGTCGATTGCCATGATCGGCCATCACGAGCTCGCCGTTCGCATCGAAGGTGAGGCCGTTGCTACCCAGCTCGCGCCCGAAGGGGCTCGCACCGGCGTAGCCGGCGGGCCTCATGTAGAGGCTGACGCCCTGGCCATCCTTCCATTTGTGAATCGCATTCCGCGGAATGTCGCTGAATAAAAGGAAGCCGCCCGTCCTGTGCCACACGGGACCTTCCGTCCAGTCGAAGCCCTCGGCGAGCAGCTCGATCGTCGCGTCGGGCGCGATGAGGCCGTCGAGTCCGGGATCGAGGCGCTCGATGGAACGGGGTGGAGTCTGTGCGGCCACGCGCGCTGTCGGAAAGAGGAGGATGGCCAGCGCGAGGCACATCCATCCGCGGCCGGTCCACTGGGACATGCTCATGATCGATTTCCTCACGGAAGGTGCGCATACGGTACTGGCTTCGTCATTCCTGCGATAGCGCCGCGTTCGTCATTTCCCGCGAAAACGCCCCGTCGTCATTCACGCGACCGGCACCTGACGAATGGTTGGGAGGCGGCGCTTCCCCCGCCCGGCACCCGGGCTCGTCATTCCTGCAATGCTCGTCAGACCCGCGAAAGCGGGAATCCATGCTCGCGGGTGCAAGTCCGGAATGGATCCCTGCGTGCGCGGGGATGACAAAAGGGCTCGCGGGGATGCCGAGCGCCGCTACACCGTTCCGGTGATGACGAACGCCAGGAACGCCGCTTGTATGCCCATGCCCTTCCAATGATCTTTCAGGGGTGACCTCCTTCCCCCGCCCAGACTTCAGCGCCGCTGCGTTCGCAGGATTCCCGGACGCCACGTTCGTGCCCGCGCCCGCGGACGGCGTGCTTCCCGAAGGATTCTTCTCCACGACCAACCTCCCGACCTACGTCCGCGTGGACGGCACGTGGCGCATGCCGCGCGAGCCGCGCATGGATGGCGTCCTCGTGCTCGATGGCGACGGCGCGCTGTGGGTGCGCGAGATGCGCCGCGTCACGGCGGGACAACGCATCGCGACCGGATCAGCCGAAGACGGCAGCGAAGGCATCTACGTCGACGTCGCCGGATTCCTCGGCGACGAAGAGGGCGGTGAGTTCAAGTTCATGGCGAGCGAGGTCTCGCGCGAGAAGCCCATCGACTACGCGCTCATGGCGCGCATCCTCATCGATGAGCGCGAGCGGGGTGGGTATCCGGTGTGGGTCACCGGACCGGCGCTCGTGCATTCGCGCGCGCGCAACGACATGGTCTGGTTCATCCAGAACGGGTTCGTCGGTGCGCTGCTCGCCGGAAATGCCGTGGCCGTGCACGACATCGAGGCCGCGATCTTCGGAACGACGCTCGGCATGACGGGACAGGGCGAGAACATGCAGGGCGGTCACGGGGCACACATGCGCGCCATCAACAAGGTGCGCGCGGCGGGATCCATTGCGGCCGCGGTCGCGAACGGCACCGTGACCAGCGGCATCATGCACGCGTGCGTCACGAAGAACATTCCCTTCGTGCTCACCGGATCGATTCGCGATGACGGCCCGCTCCCCGACGTCATCACCGACGCGCTCGAAGCGCAGGACGCCATGCGCGCGCACGCCGTGAAGGCGACGATGGCCATCCTCATCGCGACCGCGCTGCACGCGATCGCGACCGGCAACATGCTTCCCGCATTCGTGACGGATCCCGATGGCTCGTTGCGCGAGCTCTCCACGATCTGTGTCGATTCCCTCGAATTCGTGGTGAGCAAGCTGAAAGACCGTGGCACGCATCAGGCCTTCGGGGTGGTGACGAACGCGCAGGACTTCATGCACATCCTTCGGCTATACGTCGAACGGGACCTCGACGAGCGCTCCCGGACGGTGCCGTCATGAACGACGACACGCGCACGCGGTTTCTCGCGGCCATCGCGAAGCAACTGCCCGCCGAGCGCGTGATGGAGGTGCACCTGTTCGGCGCCATCCGGCAAGGTGGAATGGAGAGCGGCGTGGCCGTCATTGCCGTGGCGTTTGCACCGGCGCCACTCACGTCCGTCACGTCGTTCGACGTCGACGGAGGCTACGTGCCCCCAGCGGCCGTGGCGGAAGCGGCCACACTGGAGGATCCTGGCGCGGTGGCGGTGCACGATCAACTCGCGGACGAAACGTCCTTCGTGTCGGATGAAGTCGCAGAAGACGACTCGCCGTATGCGCCGGAGTTCGATCCTGCCAGGGCAGGAGAGTCGGGGTTCGAACCCGTGCGTCCTGTGGTACCAGCGCCGCGCTACACGATCTACAGCGCGCGCTATCGCCACACGCTGAAGGGTCTCGATCGCGGCAAGTGGGAGGTGAACGTCACCGAGCAAGCGGACGCGCCCCTCCTCACGGTCGATGCGGTGGTGCGCGGTGTGCAGCGTCGTTCGGGCGACGGTGATGAGGTCGTGCGCCTTTCGGGCGACGAGTTCCGGACAGCGCTGGCTACAACGTAGGCCGCTTCCGAAACGCGACCGTCCCCGGGATCTGGCTGAGGCTGCCGATCAGCGAGTCGTTGGATTGCTTCCCGATGAATGTCACCAGGTGTCGCTGCGAGTTCTGATCGAGGAGAAACTGCAATTCGATTCGATCGCCGTTCCGCGTCCCGATGATTCCGTCGCGACTCGCTGTCCGCCGGTCACGCGAATACCACCCGCTCAACGATGCACCGAGGGGCGTCGTTGCGGGTGTTTCCACGTAGAGCCGAATCAGGTCGACAAGGCTGCGGGCGGAGGCGCTCCCCAGCACGAGCTCGTAATTGCCCTCGAAGCTCGAGTCTGTCGTCGCCTGCGTGACGTCCGCCGCACGTTGCGCGACGTTGACCGTCGAGCCGAACAGACCGATGCCGCCCTGCAGTCGGTTGATGATACCCGAACCGGTGAATGGGTCGTTCCCCGATCGATAATAGTCGAAGAAGTTCGTGTCCGCGGCATACACAGTCGCGACCTGCAGGAATCCCGGAACGAACACGCGCGGCAGGTCGCTCGCGAAGAAGTTTCGCAGGCTGCCGGCCAGGCGGATGTGCGTACTGTCGGAGAACAACTGGAAAGCACCGAACGGTGACTCGACGCGAAGGCCGTACGTGCGCGCATTCGTCACCGGCGTCCATGTCACGTCGAGGGTATCGCGATCGCGACGAAACTGGGTGCCCCCAGGAACAGGACTTCCGGGATTCATCGTGAAGGTGGGCACGAGCGTACTTCCTGTCACCACGATGCCATCCGCCGTGCGAATGTTCAGGCTGTACCTCGCGCCCGGACGCACGACCAGCCGACGGAACACGTAACGTCCCGCACCGTACGTCGACGGCTTGCCGGCGTACGTGACCTCGAGTCCGGGCGTGGTGCCGTCCGGCCCGGTGATACTCACCTGCGCACCTTTTGCCGGCACGCCGCCGCCCGTGTTGATCGGGTCGAACGGATCATACCGGACCTTCGGCACGGTGATCGCACCGGAGAGGCTGCGCTCCACGAGGACATCCACCAGCGTATCGCCCGGATCGAGCACACCGTGCACCACGACCTCCGACACCGGCACCGCAATGACCTGCCGGTCGAAGGTGCAGGCAACCAGCGTCATCAGGACGCCCGTTGCCACCAGTCGCCCACCCGCTCGGCGCCCCATCAGAACGCCACCGTCACGCCGACACTCGGCAGGAAGGGGAACTGCGACTGCGATTCACGCGTCGGCGGATTCCTCGTGTAGTCAAAGGTGTAGATGAACACGTTGGACGCATTGTACGCGTTCACGATACCCAGGTACGGCGTCACCTGGATGCCGCGCCAGATGCCCGCGCGCGAGACACCGACGTCGAGCCGCTGGAAGAGGGGATAACGCGAGGCGTTGCGCTTGCCACCCACCGGTTCGCGCTCCGTCTGGCTCGCGTCATCGAAGCTGTGCGTGAGTGGATTGTAGGTCCGTCGCACGAGCTGCCCCACGATGTCCGTGTAGGGCGTTCCTGACGCGACACCGAGGCGGGCCGATACAGTGTAGTGCGTTCCCGGTTTCCACGTGCCCACGACGTTCAGGTTGTGGCGCCGATCGTGGCCGGGCCAATACCCGATGCCGTCGCGCTGGCGTGCGCTTACGCCGTAGGTGTACGCGAGCCACCCGCCAAACGGCCCGACATCGAGCTGACGCAGCAGCAGGTCGAAGCCGTAGGACGTTCCCCTCGACTCGAGAAACTCGTCGCCGCGT
>JBBQFW010000099.1:0-12494 GCA_038322445.1 Gemmatimonadales bacterium | reverse complement strand
CCAGGCCATGCAACAGGCACAGGCCGACAAGATCGACCACTGGTCGTTCTACCAGGCGCGGAACATCCGCCAGGAAGTGGCCCAGGCCGCGCTCGACCAGATGCAGATCACCACGGCAGGCGCCAACGCGGCGGCCCAGGCGAAGGCGGCTCCGCTCCTCGCGAAGTACTCCGCCGTCATCGCCGACCAGCAGGCGAAGAAGGAGGATCTTCGCAAAATGGCGCTCGCAGACCAGGTGACCTACGACGCCCTGAACTTCCACGACGACCAGTTCGACCTCGCGGATGCCCTCACCGCCATTGCGATCTCCCTGCTCGCGCTGACGTCGCTGACTCAGCGCCGATGGCTCTTCTGGGTTGCGCTCACCGCTGCCATACTCGGGGTCATCATGGGGCTCGCCGGTTTGATGAGCCTCCGCATTCATCCAGACGCCCTGTCGCGACTCCTCTCATGAACTCCTTTCGTTTTTACGTGCGCGCCTGCCGGTCCGGCCTCGTGATGGTCGCGATGGCGATCTCCGCTGCCGCGGCCCAGCGTCCGCTGCTGCTGGTGCCCCAGCCCCGCGAGGCGAAGCTCGATCGCACGATCGTCCTCACGCACGGCATCAGCGTCGCCGTGCCCGCCGACTCCGAGGACGCCTTCGCGGCCCACGAACTTCGCCAGTTTCTCCAGGACGCAGGCGTCCCGATTGCACGAGACGGCGGGAGCGCGCACGTCCAGCTCCTGCGCACCAGCAGCGCCGCCGCGAAAGCACTGATGGACCGCACGCACACACAGTTCTCGCCAGCCATGCAGGGCGAGGGATACCTGATCGTCAACGCGGGCTCGACGATCACGGTCATCGGCGCGACGGCGCCCGGCGTCTTCTACGGCGCGCAGACGGTGAAGCAACTCGTCTCGGGCGCGGGCGCCGGAGCGACGCTCGACATGGCCTCCATCCGCGATTGGCCCGCCATGCGCTATCGTGGCTTTCACGACGACCTCTCGCGAGGTCCCGTGCCCACGCTCGACTTCATGAAGCGTCAGCTGCGCACCTTTGCCGCGTACAAGCTGAACGTGTACTCGCCGTACTTCGAGCACACGCTGGAGTACCGCGCCAATCCACTCATCGGGCCGCCGGGCGGGACGATCTCCCGCGCCGACATCGCCGAGCTGGTCGCCTACGCCCGGCGCTACCACATCGACGTCATCCCGGAACAGGAAGCATTCGGACACCTGCACCATGCGCTCAAGTACGAGATCTACTCGTCACTCGCCGAAACGGAGCACGGCCATGTGCTCGCACCCGGCCAGCCGGGATCGATGGCCCTCATCAAGTCCTGGTTCGCCGAGATCGACACGATCTTCCCGAGCAAGTTCGTGCACATCGGCGCCGACGAGACGTTCGAACTCGGGCGCGGCCAGACGGCCGAGCGCATCGCCCGCGACAGCATCGGCCCGGTATACCTCGGCTTCCTGCGCGACATTGTGCAGCAGATCAAGCGGCCGGGCAAGAAGTACCTCTTCTGGGGCGACGTCGCCGTCAATCACCCGAACCTCGTCAAGTCGCTGCCGAAGGAGATGGTCGCGGTCGCGTGGTCGTATGGCGCCTCGCCGAGTTTCGACCGCGAGATCACACCATTCACCAACGCCGGTATCGAGACCTGGGTTGCCCCGGGCGTGAGCAGCTGGAATCGCGTCTACCCGAACAACAACATCGCCTTCGTCAACATCCGCAACTTCGTGCGTGACGGACAACGACTCGGCGCCACCGGCCTGCTCAACACCAGCTGGGACGACGACGGGGAATCACTCTTCGGCCAGACGTGGGCCGGGGTGCTCTTCGGCGCGGCGGCAGGGTGGCAGCCTGGCGAGAGCAGTATCGAGCAGTTCCAGCGGTCATACGGCCATGCGTTCTATCGGGACACAACCGGTCGCGCAGATTCCGCAGAGCGACTCCTGATGGCCGCCCATGCGGCCATCGCACGCGCAGGCCTTGGCGAGGGAAGTGACGCGCTGTTCTGGCGCGACCCATTCAGTGCCGACGGGCTCATCTCGGCGGAACGCATCCGTCCGGTGAATCACGAACTGCGCATCGCGGCCGAGTCGGCGCTGGTGTACGTGGCGCAGCTGCGGAATGCCGGGGGCGTCGTGAACACCGATGTGCTCGATGCGCTCGAGCTCGGCGCACGGCGCCTCGACCTGATTGGCATGAAGTTCCAGTTCGCCGACGACATCCGTCGCTCGTATGCCAATGCGGCCGACACCACGCGACGGGACACCAATCGCGAGCTGAGCGACATCTCCGGCATCAACGGTCGCTTCCAGGATCTTCGCGATGCGTATGCGCTGACCCGCGACCTCTACGAGGCACAGTGGCGGCACGAGAACCGGCCGTACTGGATCCACAACGTGCTCACGAAGTTCGACCTGGCGACGCAGCTCTGGCAGTCACGCGCCGACAAGTTCGCGCAGACCCGCTCGGAGTTTGGACGGACGCGCAAGCTGCCATCGGCGGATAGTGCCGGCATTCCTGCCCCGCTCCCGCCGCCGCCGCTCGTGCCATGAGATGGGTGAGGAAACTCATCTCACGTTGTCGAGAGCACCGCACCACACGAGCCCCACAGCCCCAGTTTTTACGCGGATGACGCAGATTGAGCGGGTCAACGCGGATGAACAGCGAATTCTTCTGGATTTCTCCGTTCAAATTCGCTTCATCCGCGTATCCCCCTTTCGTCGGTGGGACCAGGAGAGCGTAGCTTCGGCCCGGCGCCCACATCGATGTTGAGCCCGTCACTGCCGAGTATCTTCCGTGAACTACCGAGGATCGCCGTAGAACAGCAGCGCGGCGAAGGCGATGAAGATCAGCAGCAGGCAGCCGCATCCAGGATTCAGCGGCACCCAACGAGGAATACGCGGCATCTCGCAGGATAAACCGCGACGACTCCACCCGATACTCTGACCGCATCCATCCATGTTCGACGCGACCTATTTTCGCACGACCCTTCCCGAGGACGTCCAGGCGTCCGGCGGCAGTCCGGTGGTCGAGCTCCAGCTCGTCAGCGGGCACTCGCACCGGGTTCGCTCGGTGGTCCAGATCGGCACCGGGACCGTGACCCTCGAGACCTATCTCACGAAAGGCGACCTCGCGCACGAGCGCCCGAGGTTCGGCGTCGCGGAGGGCGCAACGCCGGGTGACACGTTTCGCGCGGTGATCGCCTATGAGAGCATCGCGGCGGTCGTCCTCGACGCCTCTCTGTCGCACGTGCGCGCGCGACCGGGTTTCGCCAACACTTGATCGGCGCGTCTGCCGAGGACGACAAGGGGCGCGTCGTCGTCGTTGGTGCCGGGTTCGCGCTCTGGCGCGGCGGTCGCTGCATCGCCGCCGCGCGATGGGCGGACCTCCGTCGGCTCCGCGGCTATCGTCTCGCCGACTCGCCGGAAACCATGCGGCTCGGCGTCGAGCTCGTGGACGGCACCGTGATGGAGCTCAACGAACAGGCGCCAGGATTCGACCTCTTCCTCGACCGCGCTGCCGTGCAGCTCGGCACTGCGCTGCTGCCGTTCGCGGCGTGGGGACCGACGCTCGATACGTCGCCAACGGGCGTGGTGATATTCGAGCGCAAGGAGCCGGGAAAGCGTACCAGGCAAGTCGAGTCGTGATTCCCGCCCGCGCCGTCATTCCCGTAAAGGTGGGAATCCACTTCTGATTTCGTCACCAGGGATTCCCGCGTGCGCGGGAATGACGATCGCTGCTGGTCCTGCGCAAGTTGCGAGTCTCCACCGCCGCTCGCATGTTCACCCATGCTCCCTCGCGCACTCGTCCCGCTTGTCGCGTTCACCCTCGCGACGATCGCCAACGCCCAGACTCCCGTCGGACAGGTTGGTGACTTCACCATTCGCGACTTTCACTTCGCGAGCGGCGAAACCCTTCCCGACCTGAAGCTCCACTACCGCACACTCGGCAAGCCGATGCGCGATGCGAGCGGCGTCGTTCGCAACGCCGTGCTCATCATGCATGGCACCACCGGCGCCGGGACGCAGTTCCTCACCGCAAGCTTCGCGAACGAGCTGTTCGGCGGCGGGCAGCCGCTGGATACGACGCGCTACTACATCATCCTCCCCGACGGCATCGGGCACGGGTTGTCGAGCAAGCCGAGCGACGGGATGCACGCGCGCTTTCCGCACTACACGTACGACGACATGGTCGACGCCGATCACCGGCTGCTCACCGAGCACCTCGGCGTCAATCACCTGCGGATCGTGATGGGCACGTCGATGGGCGGCATGCACAGCTGGGTGTTCGCGGAGCGCTACCCCGACTTCATGGATGCGGCGGTGCCGCTCGCGAGCGTGCCGACGCAGATCGCCGGGAGGAACCGCATGATCCGTCGCATGGCGATGGACGACATCCGCACTGATCCCGAATGGAAGGGCGGTGAATATACGTCGCCGCCGCCGGGCCTTCGCGGTGCGCTCCAGATGCTGTACATGATGACGAGTGCCCCGCTCGTGCAGCAGCGCGAGGCGCCGACGCGCGATTCCGCCGACGCGGTGATCACGCGCTATCTCGACGCACGGATGAAGACGGTCGACGCCAACGATTTTCTGTATGCGTTCGACGCGTCGCGCAACTACAACCCCGAGCCACTGCTCGAGCGCATCACGATTCCGCTGCTCGCGATCAATTCCGCCGACGACCAGGTCAACCCGCAGGAGCTCGGCATCATCGAGCGGTTGATGCCGAGGGTTGCCAAGGGGCGGTTCATCATGGTCCCGATCAGCCCCATCACACGCGGTCATGGCACGCACACCGTTGCCGCGGCGTGGAAGGCACCGTTCGCGTCATTCCTCGCCGCGTTGCGCGCGCTCCCGCCGCTTCACTGACCAGTAGCATCAGGTACCCATGCGCCGCACCGTGTTTCGTCACCTCATCATCGTCGCCGCATTCGTTGGGAGTGCGCGAGCCCAGACCGCGGCACCCGTCAGGGTCCCGTTCGAGCGCGAGGTCCTGGCCTTCGAGGCTGCGGATCGCGCAACGCCACCACCGGCCGGCGGCGTCGTGCTCGTCGGCAGTTCGAGCTTTCGCATGTGGGGGAACGTGGCGGCGGATTTCCCGGGCGTTCCGCTGCTGAACCGCGGCTTCGGTGGGTCCACCCTGCCGGAAGTTCTGCAGCTCACGCCGCGTCTCGTGCTGAAGTACCAGCCGCACCTCGTGGTGCTCTATGCCGGTGACAATGACCTGAACGCGGGACGCACGCCGGCCGACGTCCTGAACGACTACCGCACGTTCGTGAGCATCGTGCGACATGCACTGCCTTCGACGCGCATTGCATTCGTGTCGATCAAGCCGAGTCCGAGCCGCTGGGCGATTGCCGACCGGATGCGCGAGGCGAATGAATTGGTACGGACGGAGATCGCGCGGGATACGCTCGCCACGTACGTTGACGTCTTCACGCCGATGATCGGCACGGGCGGCCGGCCGCGCGCGGAGTTGTTCGGGCCGGACAGCCTGCACATGACCCGCGCCGGATACCTGCTCTGGCGCGAACGGCTCGCGTCAGTCGTCCGATGAGGTGAGCATCGGCCCCGCTCTTGCCACACGAAGCGGCATGCACCTGTACTCTTGCCTGCTGCGCTTCGCGTGCGTGACCGGTGTCGTCCTCATCACCGCATCCTGCGTGAAGGTCGAGGACGCGGGCCGCGTGCGCGACACGGTGTCCGTCACCCGTGATTCGTCGCCCATTCGGGACAAGAGCCTGCGCCCGCCACCGGAAGGCGGCGATCCGGCCATCGTGGTAGCACGCATGGCCGACACGGGCATCGCCGCCGCGGTCAGCGCGGACACCGCCCTCGCGCCACCGGCCGTCGACTCCGCGCTGGCGCCGCTCGCCAGCGATGAAACCTCGATCCTGCGACGCGAGCTCGGCGTACCGCTGCAGGGCATCGCGGCGAGTGCGTTGCACGACACCTTCAGCGAGCTCCGTGGCGCCACGCGTCCGCACGAGGCGCTCGACATCCAGGCTCCGCGGGGCACGCCGGTCATTTCCGCGAGCAAGGGCCGCGTGCTCAAGCTGTTCAACAGCGTGCCCGGTGGACTGATGGTGTACGCCGTCGATTCGACCGAGCGCTACATCCTCAAGTACGGCCATCTCGATGCCTACGCCCCCGGCCTCGTTGACGGCCAGCCGTTGACGCGCGGGCAGGCGATTGGCATTGTCGGTACCACGGGCAACGCCGCCGGCGGCGCGCCGCATCTCCATTTCGCGATGGCGCGTGCGCTCGACCTGAAGAAGTGGTGGCTGGGTCCCGCCGTGAACCCGTATCCGCTGCTCAAGCCCTGAGCCTTACCGCGGCGGCGGCGTTCCCCCAAAATCGGTCTTCATCTCGCCGAACACCTTGAGCACCTCGAGGATGGGTCGGGGCAAGTAGTCGGACTTGAGGTAGACCCACGCCTGTTCGCGCTGCAGCCGCTGGCCGCGCACGCGCGCCCACGCGAAACGCTTCGAGCGCATGTCGCTCGCGATGGCGACGTAGGGCACGATACCGATCCCGAGGCCACTGGCGACCATGGCCTTGATGATCTCCACGCTCTCCGTCTCCATGGCCACGTTCATCGGCATCTGCTGGTCGGCAAAGAACTGGTCCACGAGCATGCGCGTGTTCGAGCCCGGCTCGAAGAGCACGAGCGGATGTTCCGACAACATCCGCGCGTCGATCACGGGTCGCTTCGTGAGCGGATGATTCGGTGCGGTCACGACGACGAGCTCCTCCTTGAGCGCGGGCTTCACCTCGAGATCCGCGCCAACCACGGGCAGCGTCAGCAGCGCGAGATCGAGCTGGTGATTGCGCAGGAGCTGGAGCACCGCATTCGTGCTGCCGGTCTTCACGAGCAGGTCGACGTCACTGAACTGCGCGCGAAATCGCTTGAGGAGCTTCGGGAGCACGTAGAGACAGACCGTGCTTCCCCCCGCCACGCGCAGCTGCCCGCGCTTGAGTTTCTGCGTCTCGGAAATCTCCCACACCGCCTCGCGCAGGTCGCGGTGAATGCGATTCGCCGTGCGGATGAGCAGCTGGCCTTCGGCGGTCAGGGTCACGCCCTTCACGGAGCGGTGCAGCAACGCTCCGCCGAGCTCCGCCTCGAGTAGCTGGAGCTGCCGGCTCACGGCGGACTGCGAGACGTGCAGCCGCAGGGCGGCCTTCGTGAAGGAGCCTTCTTCCACCACGGCGCGGAACATCTCGAGCTGGCGAACGTCCATCTCACCTCACTGGGTCGCGCACGACACCGGCGGCCAACAACGGCAGGGCTGTCAGTCTGGTCCGCTGTCTGCGACAGAAACCCCGGCAGAGCTCACAGTCTGTCAGCTCTGCCTTGGTCGATCTACGTCAATCTATGCGAATAACGCATGGCTAGTATGACTTAATTGTGTTGGACGCATGGATGCGAACCCGTCATCATCCCTGTGTACCAGACGGAGGGCACTGTGCGAGACGAAGGGTTCGACGGGTCGATCGGGTTCGAGGAGCAGGGAAAGGACGCATGCGGCGTCGGCTATCTCGCCGACATCCAGGGGCGCGCCAGCCGCGCACTGCTCACCAATGCCCTCGAGGCGCTCGGCCGCATGGCCCACCGCGGTGCCATCGACGCCGACGGACGCACCGGCGACGGCGCGGGCGTCATGACCCAGATCCCGCTCGCCCTGCTCCGCCCGGAGGTCGAAGCCCTCGGCCTCGATTGCTCCGCCGGCAACCTCGCCGTCGGCCTGCTCTTCCTTCCGCTCGACCCCGCCGCCGCCGACATCGCACGTACTCTGGTGGCCAAGGTACTTGCCGATCACGGCATGCCCGCGTGCCATTGGCGCGCCGTCCCGGTGGACATCGACGCGCTCGGGGACAAGGCACGCCGCTCGCGGCCGTCGCTCCATCACGCGCTCGTGCCCCGCCCCGCCGACCTGCCTGCCGAACGCTTCGAAGCCCTCCTGGTCGCCTCGCGTCGCGCCATCGAGCTCCGCACCGGCTACGCGGGACTCGAGGATCTCTACGTCGCGTCGCTCAGCCACCGCACGATCGTCTACAAGGCGCTCGTGCGCGCGACCGACCTGGCCGCGTACTTCCCGGACCTCCGCGACGACCGCTACGAGACGGCATTCGCCATCTTCCACCAGCGCTTCAGCACCAACACCGCGCCGTCGTGGAAAATGACGCAGCCGTTTCGTCTCATCGCGCACAACGGCGAGATCAACACCATCGTCGGCAACCGGCGCTGGATGCATGCGCGCGGGCAGCAGCTCGTGTCCTTCGATCCGGCACGAGGCAAGCGACTTGCCGAGGTGCGCATCGCCCCGGGCACCAGCGATTCCGCGAGCTTCGACGATGCCCTCGCCTCGGTCACCGCCGCGGGGCGCGAGCTGCCACACGGCATGACCCTGCTCATGCCCCCGTCGTGGGAGCATGACGAGGAGATGCCGGACGCGGTCCGCGCGTTCTTCGACTACCAGGGCTCGCTCATGGAGCCGTGGGACGGCCCCGCGCTCGTCGTCTTCAGCGACGGTCGCGTCGTCGGCGCGGCACTCGATCGCAATGGCCTGCGCCCTGCGCGCTACCTCGTCACCACCGACGACCTCGTGCTCGTGTCGTCGGAGGTTGGTGTCCTCGATCTCGACGTCTCCCGAGTGGCTCGGCGCGGACGGCTCGGACCCGGCGGCATGCTCGTCGTCGACCTGGAGCGGCGCGTGCTGCGGGAGAACGACGAGATTCACGGCGAGCTTGCCGAGCGGCTGCCCTACGCCGACTGGCTGGCCGAGCGCCGCATTGCGATGGATACGGTGCGCGAGACCGCCACGGTCGTGCACGCCGCATCGACGGTCGACGTCCGCGTGCTCCGCGCCATGGGCTGCACACGCGAGGAGTTGATGCTCGTCCTTGGTCCCATGTACACCCAGGGAATCGAGCCGCTCGGCTCCATGGGCGACGACGCACCGCTGTCGGTGCTGTCGCCCCTGCCTCGGCTTTTGTTCGCCTACTTTCGGCAGCGTTTCGCGCAGGTCACCAACCCGCCAATCGATTCGTTGCGCGAGGGCCTGGCGATGTCGCTCGATGTGCGGCTGGGCGCTTCCGGTGCCCTGCTGGAAGACGCGCCACTACCCGGCGCGCACGTGTTCCTCGATCATCCGGTGCTGTCGAACAGCGACCTCGCTGCACTGGCGGCATTCCAGCAAGACGGCTGGCGCGCGCATCGGCTCAGCCTCCTGTTCGAACAGTCGGACGACGCGAAGGGCTTCGCCGCCGCGCTGGACACGCTCGTCGCCGCGGGCGACAAGGCCGTGCGTGATGGCGCTGCGTGCATCATCCTCAGCGACGATGGCGTGGACGCCACGCACGCTGCACTACCGACACTCCTCGCCGCCGCGGCGATACACCAGCACCTGGTGCGCGCAGGCCTGCGCCTGCGTACCAGCATCGTCGTGGATGCTGGCGACGCGCGCGACGAACACGCCCTGGCCGCACTCCTCGGCTTCGGCGCCGATGCGGTATGTCCCCGCATGGGCTATTCGGCCATTGCCTTCGCGGTCACGCCGACGAAGGATGCGGATGCATCGGACCTGGAATCACTGCATGCGCACTATCGCTCGGCGCTCACCAAGGGTCTGCGGAAGATCCTCGCCAAGATGGGCGTGTCGACCATGCGCTCGTATCGCGGCGCCGGACTCTTCGAAGCGATCGGCATCGCCAACCACGTCATCGCTCGGCATTTCACCGGCACGCCGTCGAGCGTGAGCGGCATCGGCATCGCGGGGATCGCGGCGGAGACGCTCACGAGACATCGCGCGGCATTCGCCGATGAGTTGGCGACGCTGGAGGATGGCAGCTGGCACCGCTTCCGGAAGGATGGCGAGGCCCACGCGTTCGAGCCGAAGGTCGTGAAGGCCCTCCACGCGGCGATCAAGCAGGGCGGTTGCCTCGACTACCAGGCGTACGCGGAGCTCGTGCACACTCGTGCGCCACTCGTGCTGCGCGACCTCGTCGAGTTCAAGGCCGGTGAGTCGATCGCGCTCGACGAGGTCGAGTCGGTCGAGGACATCCTGCCTCGCTTCATGAGTGCCGCCATGTCACTCGGGTCGCTCTCGCCCGAGGCGCAGCAGACGATCGCCATCGCGATGAATCGAATCGGCGCGCGGAGCAACAGCGGCGAGGGCGGTGAGTCGCCGGAGCTGCACTGGGGACCCTCCACGAACGGCGATCGGGCCAGTGCGCGCATCAAGCAGGTCGCATCGGGACGCTTCGGCGTCACCGCGGCGTACCTCATGTCCGCCGACGAGATCCAGATCAAGATGGCGCAGGGCTCGAAGCCCGGCGAAGGTGGGCAAATTCCGGGCACCAAGGTCACGGCGCACATCGCGAAGGTCCGTCATGCCGTTCCCGGCACGACGCTGATCTCGCCACCGCCGCATCACGACATCTACAGCATCGAGGACCTGGCGCAGCTCATCTACGACATAAAGAGCGTCAACGCCGCGGCGACCGTGTGCGTGAAGCTCGTGTCGTCGACGGGCATCGGCACCATCGCCGTGGGTGTCGCGAAGGCATTCGCTGACGCCATCCAGATCAGCGGGCACGATGGCGGCACGGGCGCATCACCCCGTGGATCGATCAAGAACGCCGGCACGCCGTGGGAGCTCGGCCTCAGTGAAGCACACCAGGCGCTCGTGCGCGGCGGACTGCGCGGTCGCGTACGACTCCAGGTGGACGGCGGGTTCAAGACCGGACGCGACGTCGTCATCGCGGCCATGCTCGGCGGCGAGGAATTCGGATTCGGCACGGCCGCACTCGTGGCCGCCGGCTGTTTGATGGCGCGCCAGTGCCACCTGAACACCTGTCCGGTTGGCATCGCCACGCAGCGCGAGGACCTTCGCAAGAAGTTCGCGGGCACGCCGGAAGACGTCATCCGGTTCTTCATCGCGATCGCGGACGAAGTGCGGGAGATCCTCGCGCTCATTGGCGTGCGCCGCATCGCGGACGTCGTGGGCCATGCCGAGCTGCTCGAGCAGCGCGCGCCGGAGGGCGGCAAGGCGAGCCGCGTCCGCCTCGACCGGGTATTGCTCGCCAGTCCGGCGGACGCGGTGCGGCACTCGATTCAGCCGCGCAACGATCCTCCCCGCACGGGCGCCGGCATCGACGAGCGCGTGTTGCGCGAGCTGCACGTGGACGACGGACGCATCGTCCCGCTCGAGATGCTGCTGCCCATCAGCAATGCCGATCGCGCGGTCGGAGCGCGTGTCGCCGGACAGATCGTCGCGCTCACGCACAATGGCCACGTTCCACCGCGCACGGTGCAGTTGCGCTTTCGCGGCTCGGCGGGGCAGAGCTTCGGGGCATTCTGCGTGGAGGGAATGCGACTCGTGGTTGACGGGGAGGCGAATGATTTCGTGGGCAAGGGCATGTCGGGCGGCGAGATCGTGGTGCGGCCGCCGTCGTCGGCACGCTTCCACCCCGTTGGCGACGTCATTGCCGGCAACACGCTGCTCTACGGTGCAACGGGCGGAACCGCGTTCCTGGCCGGCAGCGTCGGCGAGCGATTCGCCGTGCGCAACAGCGGCGCGATCGCGGTGGTCGAAGGCACGGGCGACCACGCCGCGGAATACATGACCGCGGGCGCCGTCGTCATCCTCGGCAACACCGGACGCAACCTCGGCGCGGGTATGACGGGCGGTGTGGTATTCGCCCTCGACGACGACAGCACGCTTTCGCGCCGCGTGCACGCCGAGTGGGTCACCGTCGAGAGCGGTCTGTCTGGCTCGGAGGAGCTGTGGATCCGTGAGCTCATGATGCGCCACATCCAGGCGACGGGGAGCCGCCTGGCGGAGCAGCTCTATCGCGAGTGGGGATTGACGCGGTTGCGGTTTCACCGCGTGTCTCCCCTTGGGACCACTCGTGATGCGAGCCAGCGCCCGTTGCCGTTCCTCGGCCGCCAGGAAGTGGCGGCGCGCGGCGGTGTACGGGTGGTTACGGCGATGTCCGCACGGAGCGCGCCTTCCTCACACGCTTGAGGAAGATCGCCACGACGAACGCCGTGGCGATGGTCCAGGCACCTACGTAGATCGACTTGGTGCGGTCCGTGGCGTGCATGATTGCGACGTACCACGTGGCAATCGCAACGGCGTCGAGCGCGACCACGGCAGACACCAGGTGAAGCGTCGCGCGCCGCATCTCGGCGCGCTGCGCTTTCCTGGCCTCGCTCAGAACTCCATTCCCGGCCATCTGCTCAGTCGTCGCCCATGGAAGGAATAGCGCCCGAAACCACCGGATGCTCGGCCGTCATGGGCGGGCTGAAGCCGAAGCGGCGCGACAGCCAGTGACGCCCCTCGTCCATGACCTCGTAGAACGTCGGGATGACGAGCAGTGTGAGCAGCGTGCTGGTAAGCACACCGCCGATGATCGCCACGCCGAGCGGCGCGCGGAACTGCGCGCCTTCGCCGTTGCCGAGCGCCACGGGAATCATGCCGGCGATCAGCGCG
>JBBQFW010000098.1:0-12598 GCA_038322445.1 Gemmatimonadales bacterium | reverse complement strand
GATGTGAAGATGGCCGGGATGGACGGCATGGAGGCGCTGAAGAAGATCAGGGAGATCGACCCGGTCGCGACCGTCGTGATGATCAGTGGCCATGCGACGATCCAGACGGCCGTCGAGGCGACGCAGCATGGCGCCTATGACATCCTGGAGAAGCCGCTCGACACCGATCGCATCCTCGTCACGCTGCGCAATGCATTGTCGCACCTCGACCTTCAGGAGGAGAACGAGCGGCTGCGCGACACTGTGCATTCGCGCTTCGAGATTGTCGGGGGCTCGTACGGGATTCGCGCGGTGACGGAAAAGATTGCACTCGTGGCCAAGACGCCGGCGCGCGTGCTCATCACGGGTGAGAACGGCACGGGGAAGGAGCTGGTCGCGCGGGCGTTGCACACGCAGTCGACGCGCGCGAAGGGACCGTTCGTCGAGGTGAACTGTGCGGCGATTCCGGGCGAGCTGATCGAGAGTGAGTTGTTCGGGCACATGAAGGGCTCGTTCACGGGCGCGGTGGCGGATCGAGCGGGGAAGTTTGAGCAAGCCGACGGCGGCACGCTCTTCCTCGACGAGATCGGCGACATGAGCCTCGCCGCGCAGGCGAAGGTGCTCCGCGTGCTCCAGGATGGCGTCGTCACGCGCATCGGCGGCGCGAAGCCGGTGAAGGTGGACGTCCGCGTGCTCGCGGCGACGAACAAGGTCGTGGAGGAGGAGATCACGGCCGGCCGCTTCCGCGAGGATCTTTACTATCGACTCAACGTCGTGCCGATTCACGTGCCGCCGCTGCGCGAGCGTCGCGAGGACATCCCGTCGCTCATCGGCCATTTCGTGGTGCAACTCACGACCGCCGGCGGCTTGACGCCGCGAGCGATCGGCGACGACGCGGTGCAGAAGCTTCAGCATCTCGACTGGCCAGGCAACGTGCGGGAGCTGCGGAACACGATCGAGCGGCTGCTCATCCTGTCCACCGGCACGCGGGTGACGGCGGACGACGTGGAGCGACTGGTCGGGCGTCGCGCGGACGTGAGCGCCGGCGGTCTTGCGTCACTCCTCGACATTGCAACTTTCGACGACTTCAAGCATGCGGCCGAGCGTGCGTACCTGGTGGCGAAGTTGCGGGCGTTCGACTGGAACGTGAGCGAGACAGCGCGGGCGCTGGAGATGCCGCGGTCGAACCTCTACAAGAAGATCGAGCGCTATGCGCTCAGCAGGGAAGGTGGCGTGGGTGTGATGCCCGTATTGGCAGCTGGTGCCGACGAGGACGACGACGCGTGACGTGGCGCTCGAACCAACGGACCACTTTACCGTTACGCGGGATTTCGTGAACCGTTATCAAGCGATGCTGCGTATACTGCTCGAGGATGACGACGTGACGCATGGCGCACGGGGGAGTGCATGACGGATTGGGACGCGGGGCTCAAGAAAATCGACAAGCAGCTCGAGTCGATGTCGGATTCGGCGCTGATACCGGCTCCGGCCAAGTCCGCTCCGCCGGCCGCGAAGGCGGCAGTGGCCGCCGAGCGGGCATCGACCAGGACGTGGCCGGCGTTTCTGCGCCTCGCGCTCGCCACGGCGCTGGGCATCGGCATTCTCTTCTGGCCATATCCCTCGCGCTGTGGAGTGGGGCTCGCTGGCTATCTCCTCGCCGTGGGCGGCGTCACGGTCGGCGGTCTTTGGAGCAGCGTCTGGACATGGCGCCACCGGACGGCGCGTGCGCATATGCTGTCGTTGCTGCTCGTGGTCTGGGGCATCGTCCTGGGTGCGATGGAGATTCTTCCCCGGGCCGGTTACGCCAAGGCCGATGCGACACGTCCAGCGGGGTGGGTGTGTTCGGCACCAGCAACGCCTGTCACGCCGATGCCCGGCGCGCCTGTCAAAGCCACGCCATAGGGTCTCACGCTCCGTGCGCTGTGCGGTTGTAAAGCGCGCCGCACCATGGGCGCGCGTGCTTGTCGCGCTGGCGATCGTGGCGTGCAGCGCCCCGACCACGCCTGCGCCAAAGGCTGTCGACGGGATCACGCCGATGATCGACACAACATATTACGTCGTCACGGGCCTGACGCCGGCGGAATGGGCGGCCTCGTCGGCGCCAGCGGCGGCCCGCTTTGGACTGTCGCCGCGCGCACTGGCGATGACGGCGAACTACAACAAGTGGGTATATGCCCTGCGACCATCCGAATACGGATGTGAGCCCCGCGACGTGAACGTCGTTCTCGGCATCACGTTCGTCATGCCGCGACTGGCCTCCGACAGCGGTGTCAGTGCCGACGACATGTCCGCCTGGCGTGGTCTCGTACGGTATCTGTGGGTGCACGAACAGACGCACGCCGCAATCGCGACGCGCTCGGCGGTGGAGTTTCGCGACTCATTGCGCGTACTGCACTCGGGCGAGTGCGGCCTGCTCAGGGCGCGCGCCGGTGAGGTCTCAAACGAAGTCACGGCGAAATACAACGTGCTCCAGCGGGCCCTCGACGACAGGGAGCACGCGGCACAGCATTCGGAGGGACAGATCCGCCAATTTCGCGGGTCACGGCTCGCGGTGGACACGACGTTTCGCGACACGGTTCCCCTGTTCCGATCACCGAGGTAGAAGTCTGGCTGGCTTGGTCAAACCTGCACTTCACCCCATCTGTGCCGAGTTACATCCATAGGCGCACCGGAATCATGGCGGCCAACGTGGTCGTCGCATCGGTGATCGCGGGAACCGCTGCTGCCGCACAGGCGAACGCCAACGAGTGGAGCGCCTATGGACACGATGCGCTCGGCTCCCGCTACTCGCCGCTCGCGCAGATCACGACGGAGAACGTCGCGTCACTCGCCGTCGCGTGGACCTACCGCACCGGTGAGATCGACATCAAGACGCGGCAGCCGCTGAAGTTCGAGGCGACGCCGCTGATGGTCGAGGGTACGCTCTACCTCTCGACGCCGCTGGGCAAGGTCATGGCGCTCGATCCGGCGACCGGCAAGCCGCGATGGACGTTCGACGCGCACGCCGACCCGATGGGCGGCTGGGGCGACTTCGCCAATCGCGGCGTGTCCACGTGGGTCGATGCGAAGTCTCCGGTGAGCAGCGCGTGCCATCGCCGGATCTATCTCGGTACCATCGATGCCCGACTCATCGCGCTCGATGCGCGCACGGGAACCGTGTGCCAGGGGTTCGGGGATGGGGGCACGGTCCGCTTGCGGAAGGGACTGCGCAACGCGCCGTACTATGTCGAGGAATACGAGCTCACGTCGCCACCGGCGATCGTCAATGGCACCATCGTGACCGGCTCCGCCGTCGCCGACAACGGGCGGACGAATGCGGCGAGCGGTGAGGTCCGTGCGTACGACGCACGGACGGGAGCGCTCAAGTGGACGTGGGATCCCATTCCGCGCGATTCGACGGATGCCGCATGGAATACCTGGCGGGGCGCGATGGCGCACACGACCGGCGCCGCGAATGCCTGGTCGGTGATTGCGGCGGATTCCGCACGCGACCTCGTGTTCGTGCCGACCGGCAGCGCCAGTCCGGACTACTACGGCGGCGAACGCATTGGCGACAACCGGTATGCGAACTCGGTGGTGGCGCTGCGCGTGTCGACAGGAAAGGTCGTGTGGAACTTCCAGGCCGTGCATCACGACCTCTGGGACTATGACGTCGCCTCGCCGCCCGCGCTCGTCACGCTCACGCGTGGCGGTCGTCGCACGGATGTTGTACTCCAGGCGACCAAGAGCGGCCAGCTCTTCGTCCTCGATCGCGACACTGGTGTGCCGGTCTTTCCAGTGGAGGAGCGACCGGTTCCGGCGAGCACGATCTACGGCGAGCGCGCCTCGCCCACGCAGCCTTTCAATACGGTCATTCCACCACTCAGTCCGCAATCCTTCGATACGGCCAACGTGTTCGGCGCCACGGCGGGCGCTCGCGAAGCCTGTCTCGCGCAGATTCGGCCTCTGCGGAATGACGGCGTGTACACGCCGCCGAGCCTGCAGGGCACCCTGGTGATGCCGAGCAATGTGGGTGGCGCGCACTGGGGCGGGCTCGCGTTCGATCCGGCGCGACAGATCGCCGTGGTGCCCGTGAACACGCTCGCGGCGTACGTGCAGCTCATCCGTCTCGACGAGCTGGACACCGCACAGGCGCGCACGAATCAATCCCGGCTTGGCGACTCGTACACGCGCATGCACGGCACGCCGTACGTGATGCGACGCCGCCTGCTGATGTCGCCGGAGCGCATTCCGTGCTCGCCGCCGCCGTTCGGGGCACTCGTCGCGATCGACCTCACCTCCGGCGCCAGGGCGTGGAGTGTCCCGCTGGGCGATCCGTCCCGACTCCGACCCGGCTCCGCGCCGGCAACGCCTCCGATGGGACTGCCGAACCTTGGTGGACCGATCGCGACCGCTGGGGGAATCGTGTTCATCGGTGCCGCGATGGACCCTGTACTACGGGCCTTCGATGTGGCGTCGGGTCGGTTGCTGTGGGAGGGCGCGCTGCCGGGCGGCGCGCGTGCGACGCCGATGACGTACAGCGTTGGGGGTCGCCAGTTCGTGGTGGTGGCGGTGGGCGGAAGTGAGGACTGGGGAAAGGGCGACTACGTCGTGGCGTTCTCGCTACCGAAGTAGGGGCGTCCCTCCGCTCTTCCTGGGCGCCGCTCCGCAGAGCCACGCGCGCGCATCCACCTGCGTGACATTCCCCCCACAGAGCGGCACCGCCACGCGAGCGCCCCTCCAGCGCGACGGATACTCGAGCATCGCGGCAATGCCGACGACGCCCGCGGGCTCGATGACCAATCCCAGATGGCCGTGCACCAGTCGCATGGCGCGCACGATCGACCTCTCGCTCACGGATACCACCTCGTCGATCGTGTCGCGCATGCACTCCACCGCGTACGGCACCGGCTCACGCACCGCGATCCCATCGGCGATCGTCTCCGCGCGCTCGGTGGACACGGGCGCGCGGGCCGCGAACGACAACCGCATGGACGGCGCACTCGTGGCGACCACGCCGATCACGCGCGCACCTGGCTCCGCGTGGCGACACCAGGTGCCGATGCCCGTTGCCAACGCGCCATTCCCGAGCGGTGCGAGCACCACCTCCGGACTCACGCCAGCCTCACTGATCTCCAGCGCGATCGTCCCCGCGCCCTCGGCGATCTCGGCCACGGCACCGTCTTCCACATAGTAGCCGTCGGATGATGCGGCGAACCGGCGGGCCGCATTCTTGGCAGCGTCGAAGTCGGCGCCGGCCAGCCGGACCTCCGCGCCGAGTGTGCGCATCGCCTCCACCTTGAGTGGATTCGCGCGGCGTGCCGCGAAGACCACCACGCTCCTGCCGCGACGGACGGCGGCGCGCGCGAGTCCCTGACCGAAGTTGCCCGCCGAGGCGCAGACGAGCTGGCGCGTGTCGCGGAGATGGGCGACGAGCAGCTCGGTGCCGCGTCCCTTGAACGAGCGGATCGGATTGAGCGTCTCCACCTTGCAGAGCAGCTCCGCGTCCAGCGCGCGATCGAGCGAGCTGCCACGCAGGAGCGGCGTGTTCAGGAAGATCGGGTCGATCACGGTCATCGCCGCGGCGATGTTGTTGGCGGACGGAGGGTGCACGGCGTATGGGCGGGACCGGGCGTGAAGGAGCGAGGAGCGGTGTGCGGATCAGTCGCGCGAAGCGAGCATGGCCTGGACGACGACTTCTACCGCAACGGCTGCACCGAGCAGCGCCGGGACCACGATCATCGACAGCTGCGTCCGGACCACGAATGCCACCGATTTGCCGACGGTGACCGGCTTCGGCTCCCCGTACACCCGTCGCGCCGCGAAGAAGAAGTACGTCCCGATCACCGCCCAGTGTGCCGCAGAGGCGGCGTCGAGGTGTCCGCGCGGAAGGCCAAGGAGCAGATGGGCGCCGGCACTGATCAGCAGGAGGAGAATTCGAGTATGTGGAATTGTGCTGACAGGCGCAAGAAAACCTCGCCGCCTGCCGGCCTCGCATCGTGCCGGTCAGTTTGCCCCAGGTACTCCGTGGCTCAGCCCGTAGGCAATTGATCGTCGTCGGGTTTGGACGTCCACGCCGTGCGCTTAGCTTCCGGCATGACCAAGACCTTCCAGAACTTCATTGCGGGGCAGTGGACCGCCCCTGAGTCCGGCGCGTACTTCGAGAACCGCAATCCGGCCGACACGCGCGACCTCATCGGGCAGTTTCCGCTCTCCAACCATCTGGACGTCGACGCCGCCGTGCAGTCCGCGAAGCGCGGCTTCGCGCAGTGGCGCGCCACGCCGGCGCCCGCCCGCGGCGACGTGCTCCGGAAGATCGGCGACCTCCTGACGCAGCGAAAGGAGGAGATCGCGGATCTCATGACGCGCGAAATGGGCAAGCCGCTCACTGAAACGCGCGGCGATGTCCAGGAAGGGATCGACACCGCGTATTATGCGGCGACGATGGGCCGGCAGCTCTCGGGACGTACGGTGCCGAGCGAAATGCCGAACAAGTGGGCGATGAGCTTCCGTCGGCCGATCGGGGTGGCGGGCATCATTGCGCCGTTCAACTTTCCGCTCGCGATTCCCACCTGGAAAATGTTTCCCGCGCTGGTCTGCGGGAATGCGTGCGTCTTCAAGCCGAGCGAGGACGTGCCGCACACGGGCCATATGCTCGTCGAGATCATGCTCGAGGCGGGGCTTCCCCCCGAGGTGATTCAACTGGTGCACGGACTCGGCGCCGATGTCGGTGCGCCGATCGTCGAGCATCCGGACGTGTCGGTGGTGTCGTTCACCGGCTCGACGGCCACGGGCAGCAAGGTCGGTGAAACGTGTGGGCGACTCCACAAGCGGCTGTCGCTCGAGATGGGCGGCAAGAACGCGATGATCGTGATGGACGACGCGGACCTCGATCTTGCGCTCGATGGCGTGCTCTGGGGCGCGTTCGGTACGACTGGCCAACGCTGCACCGCGACCAGCCGCCTCATTCTCCAGAAGGGCATCCACGACAAGTTCCTCAGTAGTCTCGTCGACCGTGCGCGCGGCATGAAGCTCGGCGATGGCCGCAAGAAGGGCACGGACGTCGGTCCGTTGATTCACGAGACGTCACGCAAGAAGGTCGAGCGCTATATCGACATCGGGCAGAGCGACGGCGCCGACCTGCTCTGCGGCGGGCGTCGTCCGGTAGGCGGGAAGTACGAACACGGAAATTTCTACGAGCCGACGATCTTCGCCCGGGTGGAGCAGGGGATGCGGATCGAGCAGGAGGAGATCTTCGGTCCGGTGTTGAGCGTGCTCCGCGTGAGTGATGCCGACGAGGCGTTCCGGGTGAACAACGGGGTGAAGTACGGGTTGTCGTCTTCGCTCTATACGCGGGACGTGAACCTCGCCTTCCGCGCCTTTACGGAGCTGGACAATGGCATCACCTACATCAACGCACCGACGATCGGCGCCGAGGCACACCTGCCGTTCGGCGGAGTGAAGCAGACCGGGAACGGGCACCGTGAAGGTGGCTGGGAGGTGTACGAGTTCTATTCGGAGACGAAGGTGGGGTACTGCGATTTCTCGGGCGCGCTGCAGCGGGCCCAGATCGACAACTATCTGGGAACGCCGGACTAGCTCTTCGTCATTCCCGCGTTCGCGGGAATGACGAATCGCATCCGCTTGCTGCACACAGGGGACCGGACTTAATTGCAGGGTGGCCATGCCTGACGCAACCGACACGATTCTTCCACCGCGCTCCATCACGCCGGAGCGCAAGATGGAAGCGTTGCAGCACGTCAACAAGCGACGCGTCAGTCTCGACTTCTACTGGGAGTGGGCGAAGATCGGCGTGATCTCGATCGCGATGTTCCTTGCGCTCCGGGTCTTCATCGTGGAAGCCTTCAAGATTCCCAGCGGCAGCATGGAGCACACGCTGCTTGTCGGCGATTTCCTCCTGGTGAACAAGCTCGTTTATGGCGCGGAGATCCCGTACACGGGCAAGCGCCTACCGGCCCTCCGCCAGCCGCAGCGGGGCGACGTTATCGTCTTCGAGTGGCCGAAGGATCGCACCAAGAATTTCGTGAAGCGGCTCGTCGGGCTGCCGGGCGACACCTTGGCGATGCGTGATGCGGTGCTGATCCGCAACGGCATGGCGCTCTCGGAACCCTACGTCTCGCACACCGACCCCGAGGCGGATCCGGTGTGGGAAGAGTTCCGCTGGCAGAGTGATTTCCTGGTGCGATCGGCGAGCGCGGCCGTGACGTATCATCCGTCGCGAAACAACTGGGGCCCCCTGGTCGTCCCTGTTGGACAGTATTTCGTGCTCGGCGACAACCGCGACAATTCCCTCGACAGCCGCTACTGGGGCTTCGTGCCCGACTCGCTGCTGCGCGGCCGTCCCGAGGTCGTCTACTTCAGCTTCTCTCCCGACTCCACCGACGAATTCGCCTGGCTCACGCATGTCCGATGGATGCGTCTCGGCGAGCGCGTACATTGATTCTGCCCCGCCACTAGCGACCGCCGCTGGTCGTACATCATTACCCGCCGCGACCACGTCCCTCACGTGCGGCGGGACGCCGTTCCCCGGAATCGCAGCATGCCTACCACTCCGAACAGCAAGAAGTCGTCGTTCGAAGAGGGATCGCTGGACCAGTACCTGCGCGACATCAGCATCTACCCGCTCATCACGCGGGAAGATGAGGTGGCGCTTGCGCAGAAGATCCGGGTCGGGGACCAGGAGGCGCTCGACAAGCTCGTGCGCTCGAACCTGCGCTTCGTCGTCAGTGTGGCGAAGAAGTACCAGAACCAGGGCGTGTCGCTCTCGGACCTGATCAACGAGGGCAACCTCGGCCTCATCCGCGCGGCGCACAAGTTCGACGAGACCAAGGGGATCAAGTTCATCTCCTATGCGGTCTGGTGGATCCGCCAGGCGATCCTCCAGGCGCTGGCGGAGCAGAGTCGCATCGTGCGCGTGCCGTTGAACCGCGCGGGTACGCTGCACCGCATCGGCAAGCGTGCCAGCTTCCTCCTCCAGGAGCTCGGCCGCGAGGCGACGCACGCCGAGATCGCCGAGGGGATGGATATCACGGAGGAGGAAGTCGCGAAGACGATGTCGATCTCGCAGACGCACCTCTCGCTCGACGCGCCCATGACGCCAGGCGAGGACAACCGGCTGCTCGACTACCTGCCGGACAACATGAATCCGACGCCGGACGAGCTGACCTTCGAGAAGGCGCTCACGGAGTCGATCGAGGAGGCGCTCGCCCACCTGAAGGAGCGCGAGTCCAAGATCCTGCGGTTGTACTTTGGCCTGGGCAATGGCGAAGAGCCGATGACGCTCGAGCAGATTGGCGCGCTGCTCGGCATCACGCGTGAGCGCGTGCGACAGATCAAGGAAAAGGCATTGTCGCGACTACGCCACGTGTCGCGAGCGAGGGCGCTGGAGAGTTACCTGGGGTGACTGGCCCGGCGATGTCGATCGTGCTGGCCCTTCTGCTCGTCGCCGCTCTTTGGCAGCTTCGCCACTACCGCGCAAAGTTCGAGCAGACCGGACTGTTGCGCCCGTGGCCCATCGCGAAGGTACCAGCCGGCGAGATTGATCCTTCGCTTGCGCCGGGGGAGCTCGGGCCGCCCGTCGGCGCGGAGACGGTATTCCTCCCGGAGCTCAATGTCCTCGGTGGCATCGGCGATTTCGAGACGTGGGTGCTCAGCGCCGTCGCGAAGCAGTCGATGTGCATCTTCGAGTTCGGGACGTGCACCGGGAAGACGACGTACCTGCTTGCCCGGAATGCTCCCGACGCGGCGGAGGTGACGACGTTGACTCTTCCGCCCGATCAGCGCGAGACGTACGTCGACGGGGCCGGCGACGCGCGTGGCGATCGAATCGCGGCGCTCAAGGAATCGGCATTCAGCGCCTTCTACTACCAAGGGACAGCGGTCGAGGGGCGCGTCACGCAGCTGTTCGCCGACAGCAAGATGTTCGACGAAACGCCCTACCTGCGAAAGTGCGACCTGATCTTCATCGATGGCGCGCACGCGGCATCGTATGTGGAGAGCGACAGCCGGAAGGCGCTGCGCATGGTGAAACCGGGTGGATTGATCTTCTGGCACGACTACCGCGGCCCGTCGCGCAGCCCGGGCGTGTACCGCACGCTCAACCTGCTCGCGAAGGAATGGCCGCTGCGACACGTCGCCAAGACGTCGCTGGTATTCATGCGCGCGGCACCTGCCTCGTCTGCAGGGAGTGCCTGAGTTTGTCGGTCGTGAAGCGACTGGATAACGCGTGGCTCGCACTTCGACGGACACTTCGGCCACTACCGAAAATTCATGCGGAAACTCTTCACTCGAGTGACGTCGCGCTGTACGCGCCACCGGCGCAGCGCGAGTCGACTTCACGCCTCGCGTTCCCCGGCGGTCCTGCGTTCGACCTTCCCGCACATCTGGTCTCGAGCCTCTGCACCGCGGAACAACTCGACTCCGCCGCTTTTCGATACTGGCTCGGCGAGATTCGTGAGGTGTGGCGATTCCATCGCAAACAATGGGAGTTCGGATATCTCATGCAGGCGCTGCACGAGCGCGGTTGTCTCGCCACTGCCAAACGCGGACTCGGTTTCGCGGTCGGACAGGAGGCACTACCGTCCTACTTCGCTGCGCAGGGGTGCACCATCGTGGCGACCGATCTTGGGGCGACGGACAGCCGAGCTGCCGGTTGGGCGGAGAGTGGCGAGTGGTCCAGCACCGTTGATGTGCTGAATCGTCGCGGCCTCTGCGATCCGACGCTGTTCAGGGAGCGGGTGACATTCCGGCCGGTCGACATGAATTCCATCCCGGGAGACCTCACCGGCTTCGACTTCACCTGGTCGTCATGCTCCTTCGAGCATTGCGGCTCCATCGAACTCGGCATGCAGTTCGTACTGCGACAGATGGACTGCCTGAAACCGGGCGGCGTCGCCGTGCATACCACGGAGTTCAACCTCACGTCGAACACCTCGACGGTGACCAAGGGGCGCACGGTGCTCTTCCGTCGCGCCGACATCGAGCAGCTGGTGCACCGACTTCGCGCCGAGGGACATGCGGTAGAGCCCCTCGACCTCACGATCGGCACGCATCCACTCGACTGGTTCGTGGATCAACGGCCCTACACGGCCGACAAGCACTTGCGCAAGCGACAGGGGCGGTACGCGGCGACGTCAATCGGGTTGATCATCAGGAAATCGTTGGCATGATTCGGGGCGACGATTCAGCGATTCAGCATTTCAGGTGACCGGCAAACAGGGCTCTTCGAACGGTGCTAGCTTGAGGAAAGCTGAAACGCTGAAACGCTGAAACCTTCGTACCGACTACACCACCAGCCCAATGGCCACCACCGCCTCATTCGACGTCACCACCGGTGTCGACCTCCAGGAAGTCGACAACGCCATCAACCAGGCACAAAAAGAGGTCGTGCAGCGCTACGACTTCAAGGGCTCGAAGGCCACGATCGACTTCAAGCGCGCCGAAAACCTGATCGCGCTCGTGGCTGACAGCGATTTCCAGATGACGGCGCTCTTTGACATCGTGCAGACGAAGCTGATCAAGCGCGGTGTCCCGGTGAAGAATCTGGACATCGGCGAGATCAAGCAGGCCGCCGGCGACACAGTGCGTCGCGACGTGAAGCTCAAGATGGAGCTCGATCCCGAGACCGCGAAAAAGGTGGCGGCCGCGATCAAGGACGCGAAGCTGAAGAAGGTGCAGGCCTCAATCCAGGGCGAGCAGGTACGCATAACCGGACCGTCGCGCGATGACCTCCAGGAAGCGATCGCGCTCCTCAAGTCGAAGGACTTTGGCGTGCAGCTGCAGTTCGGCAATTACCGGTGACGCTACTCGAGGGTCGGAACGCACGCGATTGCAGTGGGCGCTGGCGTGGCGCTTGCGACGGACTTCACGATCTTCGTGGATCGCAAGCCCGACCCCTCCCCGCGAAATAGGCGCCCACATGAAGCCTGTCCTTCTCGCCCCCCTCCTCTTCGTCGCGGCCGTGTCGCTTCCCGCGCAGGCGCCGCCCCGGCAGACAGAGTCCGACGCCTATACGCGTTACGAGCTGCTCGCGCCCGGGTCGGCGAAGTTCCGCATCACCTATGAAGTGACCGCCAGCACCGCGGGTGCGACGTACTACTTCAACCCCATTCGCAAAGGCAGCGTCGCTACGGACGAAAGTGTGAGCGACCGCGCGACGGGCAAGCCGCTGGCCTTCGACGTGGTGGGCGCGGCCGAGGCGCGCGCCGGCGGTGTGCGAAACAACGATACGACCCAGACCTACATTCGGGTGCAGCTCTCGCGCCCCGTGCCGGCCGACGGCGGCGAAGCGCGTGTGCTCATCCTCAAGACCTATCAGGACTCCCTTAGCTACTTCACTCGCGGCGACACTCTCGTCTTCACGCGGCCGCTCGGCATCCGTCGCAATGCGGTGGTCCTGCCGCAGGGCTACGAGCTGGTGTCATCGACCTTTCCGGCGCAGGTCCTCCAGGAACCGGACGGCCGCGTGGGCATCAGCTTCTGGAACGAGACGCCGTCCGAGGCGGCGGTGACCATGCGCGCGGTGCCGGCACGCGGTATGTCGGCCGCGCGCTCGAGCGTGGCGGCGCGGCTCGACGAGCGCGCGCACCAGAACCGTGAGATCGTCTACTTCCTGCGCCAG
>JBBQFW010000097.1:0-12697 GCA_038322445.1 Gemmatimonadales bacterium | reverse complement strand
TGCGCGCGAATCTCCATGGCGAGTCCCGCATGCGGAAGCTCGTCGAGTTCGTGGTGCGCCAGCTTCACCTCATTGCTGATGATGTCGTTGAGCGCCTGGAAGTCGTACTGCTTCCGGATCGCGGGCGCGAGGACCGCCACGACCTGCGGACGCACCGCGAGGATGGCGGCGTCGCGCACCTCACCGGCGTTGGCCGTGGCGCGCTGTCGCGTGTCGGCGAGGCGTGCACTCATCGCGCTCGTGAGACCGGAGTTTACGGCGCCCATGATCCTTTCGAACTTCCCCACTGCCTGCAGTGCGGCCAGCGGGTCGGGCCCCCGCATGGCCGCCGCATACGCACGATTGGCTTCGGCGAACAGCAGCATCGCACTGCTCAGCGAGTCGCCGACCACGCGGAGGTCGTGCAGCCGGGTGGCAAGCGTGCCGGCGCGTGCGACCTGTTCGGGCGTGAGCAGATAGCCACCGAGCGCGGCGCGCAGGCACGCGGTATCGACGGCGATATCGATGCGACTGTCGATGCTCACGCCGTACGACGCTCCGCCACTCGTCTCCAGTACGCGCCCGGTGTCGCGTTGGGGACCACCCTCCGGATGCTCGCGATAGCGCACCGCGTGCGTGGCCACACACTGCGATTGTGCGCGCACGCGTGCGGGCGCACCCAGCGTGAGCGCGATCATGGCGCCACACGCAATGGCCACGGTGCGCGTCATCAATGGCCTCCCACCTGGGCTGCCCTGCCGAACGCCTCGTTGATCCGCAGCTCGTCGTCAGCGTCGGTGAGCCAATCGGCCGCATGCCATACGCCGACAGCATCGATGCCCAGCGCGACGGCGCGTGCCGTCCTGCCGCCGATCCATGCGTCCCACCGCGATTTCGGCATGCGTCCCTTCACCCACACCACGCCACGCCAGGGATTGGTATACCCCTCGGCGGCATCCGCGACGGCCTTTCCGTCGGCACCACCTTCACCGCGAACCACGATGAGAGCGTACTTGTCACGTTTCGCGAGCACCGCGTCCAGCGCGGCATCCACGGCGGCGGTGGTGGCCTCCTCGATCATTTTCATCGCGATGCACCCGTGGTGGCGACGGCCGGCTTTGACGCGTCGATCGCGGCCCACGATTTCGGACCGACAATGCCATCGGGCACCATGCGGTGCGTGCGCTGGAATTCTCGCACCGCAGCTTCCGTCTTCGGGCCGAACACCCCGTTTGCCTCCACGCCCAGGGCCTTCTGTAGTTCGGCGACGTCCGTTCCCGTATCGCCGCGACGCATCGTGCGCCGCGCCTTCCCCGCTGGCTCCGCCGCAGGAATGAGCGCGATCGGCGCAACTTCGCCGTTGAGGATCTTCGCGACGCGTTCGCGGAACGCGTCCATGTCCACGTCCGGATCGGACTTTCGTCCCGCGGGCAGCGCGTACTCCTTGTGCCCGCAGCACGACGCCGCCGTTCGTCCGATATGGGCGAGGATGGCCGCGACGCCGCGCTGATACGCGTCGACCTGCACCTGCGGCCACGGATCATCCTTGCGACCCGAGTTCTCCGCCTCGATGCCGATGAAGCTGCTGTTGCCGGCCGTAATGCCGATCCAGCTTCCGGGGCCCGCATGGTTGGCGCGCCCCGCGGCAACGACGTAGTACGTGCCGTCGCGCCCGAGACCGAGCTGGCAGAGTGGACCGGTCAGGTCGGGGCGCCCCTTGATGAGCAGGCCGAGCGTCGGCATGTTGCCGCCGCCGACCGTGGCGGTGTGGTGGCAGATGACCCCGAACGTCTTGCGTACGTTGTCCGTGCCGCGCGTGTCCCATCCGTCCACGAGCGCGACCTTGAGCCCCGCGGCGCGCAGCACATCAGGCAGCCAGAGAAATGGCAGGGGCATGTCAGGCAACGCCTCCCATCGCGGCAGGGAGTTGTTCGTCCGAGGTGTGCTCGTCTGGCTCGGCCACGACGTCGCATCCGTCCACCGTGGCTTCGGGATCGCTGGATGCCGAGGCGCTCGCAACGGGCTGCACGAGTGGAGCGGCGGGTGGTGCGCCAGCGGCACCACTCGCCGCGACGTCGGCACCGGCACCCACGGCGTGCGTGTTCGCGCCGACGTCCCCCTTCGCGATGGCAGCCTTGGACGCATCGCTCTGTCGGTCTTCGGAGGACTCTTCCGGGCTTTTCTCGTGCGGCTTCACGGTCGAGCGGACCACCATGACCTTGTTCAGGATATCGAACCAGAAGGGCGCGCCGAGTGTCGCGGCCATCGCGGTGATGATCCAGCCGATGAAGGGGGAGAAGATGTCGTCCCACGGGTTGCGCGCGGGCGCGATCGACGGCGCGCGCCTGGCCGCGGTGGAGTCCTTGTCCGACCACGGCAGCTCCACGTCCGACCACCAGAAATGCGCGCCGGCCCATCCGATCGGGAGTCGCAGCGAGTCGAGCTCCGCCCGTGCGGACGCGTACTTCTTCGTGCCGTTCACGTAGCTCGAGTCGCGCGCGGCCGCCTCCGCGCGGGCGACCACGGCGGCACGCGCGGAATCATTGTGGTAGAGGTAGTCGGCGATCGTCAGCGGGTTGACGTTGAGCGCGATGGCGACGAATAGCCCAATGAAGAAGAGCACTTTCTGCGTGGCGCGCTTGTAGGCGCCCGAGATCCGGTCCATTCCGCTGTCGTACCACGCCCCGATGTTTGCGACGGCCTTGTCCATGTCTCCCTGCGCGGTGTCGATCGCGGTGAGGAGGATGCGCTGCACGGGCGCGTTCTCGATGTTCAGCACGTTCGCCCGCACGGTGGCGAGCGAGAGGACGGGAGAGCTCGCGTCGGTCGACCCGGGGGCGCCGGTGGGGCCGCGCGCCGCGATGTCCATGAGCGCAAGCACAAAGTTGCGTGTCGGGATATACGTGGGAAGCGTTCCGCCGTGGGCCAGTGGCGACAGGGGTTCCGTCGCGCTCTGCGGTGTGTAGTTATCCGCATACAGGCTGTTGATGAGCGGATGGGTATAGAACGTCCTGGCGATGCCGACGGCGCCGCGGTCGTGCAGCATCTCGCGGATACCGCGCTCGAGGAAGGCCGCTCGTGTCTTGAGGAAGCTCTCCATGCCCTCGCGGATCGCGGTGCAGATCACGCTGACGAGCAGAAAGACGAAGATCACGCCAATGGCGACTTCGAGGATTTCCGAACCAAACATGACGTCCCTCGTGGGGCGAGAGGGTGGGCACGCGTGCGTCTGGCGCGCAGGGAAGCGGCGCGCGAACCCAATATGCCGGTAATGGCGTCGGCGGCCAGTGCATGTCGCCGGCCAACCTTATGTTTTTCTCAGCGGCCGCCAGGCCCTGAACGCAAACCGGCCGCCCTGGTAGGCGGCCGGTGTGCTGTGCGGGTCAGCTCGAGGCGATGATGTATCCGGAATCAGTCATTCGGCACTCCGCGGAATGCAGCGCGGGAGATCGCGCCACAGTGGATTGAGGGTAGATGAGGTTGCGCCAATCGTCGGGTGTGCGGCCTCGGCCGCATTACTCGGCAACGGTGTACCCACTGAAGTGCTTCACGCGACGGAACAACACGTTGTTCGCGTAGTCGATGTGCGTCACCAGCGACGCGTCGGTCAATGATTCATCGAAGCAGCCGCCCTTGTCCGGGCAGTAGAACATCTGCCAGTTCTTTGCCTCTTCCATCGAGACACGCGGTGCGTACAGGAACAACTGCACCGTCTTCCTCGGGTTGAAGCGCATCGCCGGGAAGAAATCGATGCTCGGGTGCGCACTCGACGCGTGCTTGATGATCACCGTCAGCTCGAGCGGCGTTGTCTGCGGCTTGCATTCCCTGTCCCAGTACTTCGGGCCATAGCCGGATCTCACGAGGTCGCAGATCCCGTTGGCGGGGATATCGAGGTGGTTCGGACCGAGGTTGAACGACTGGTCCTGCGTCGGGTCGATCATGACCGCGTATGTGCCATCACTGACGCCGACAAGCGACTTCGCGGACGCCGACGGCGCGAACATCGATGGCGTCGAGATGGCCGCACTGGGTGCGGGTGGTGCCGTGACGTCCGCGGAGCAGGCGCCGATCAACAGCGCGCCCGTCAGCACAACGAGACGGTTCAGGTGCGTTGCAGCCTTCTTCGGCATCAACATTGGGTGGGCCTTCGAGCGTTTGCTCGGACTATGGGACAGGAGCGCGTGAGCCCGGAAATGGGGTGGGCACTGGACTTTGACAGGTGCTGCCAAGGCAATGCCGGGACCACGATTCGCGCATGGCAAACATCCGTCATCATGGCCGATATCCCGCCAGGCTTTCGGACCAATCGGTCACTGTGCGCGCGCCCGTCAGACATAAGGCGCGATCGGTCGCGCCTCACCTTTCCGCAAAGTGCGAGTGGCGTCGCATTCTACCGGAAGACGCTCTACGTGTGCTGCTCACCCAGTGTGACGCGGATCACGCTCTCCCCCGCCACCGCCCACACGCTGTCGCCCCGCGAAGGATCGATCGACGCACAGCCGGTGAACTCGCCGAATGCTGGCAGCACACCGACGTCGGCGCCGAACCAGAAGCAGGGCAGCCGCTCGCGTTGACGCGCTGCACCACGAAGTGTGGCGCATGGATGGATGTGTCCCGCCAGCACGTACTGTCCCATGACCGCGATCGGATGGTGCGTGAGCGCGAATGGCGGATCGATCACCGGGCCGTCGACACACTCGATGCCGACTTCCCCAGGCGGATCTCCCGCGCGCCGATCGTGATTGCCGCGAACGAGCCACACCTCGAGCGTGGCATGCGTCGCTCGCCACGCTGCGAGTGTGGCGAACGTTTCCGCAGTGCGCCCTTCCCGCGCATGGAGAAAATCACCGAGGAAGACAAGGCGCTTCGGATCGTGAGCAGCGATGAGCCGGCTGATCCGCCCGAGGCTCGTGGCCGTCGTACCCACCGGCGCGCGAACGCCAAGTGCCCGAAACGACGCAGCCTTGCCGAAGTGCGGATCCGCAATGAGCAGCATCTCACGCCGCGGCCAGTAGACCGCGCGCTCGGCCAACAGGAGCAGCTCCTCACCGGCGACGATGCTAGCAGCGGTGTTGCTCATTCCAGATCTGGAATGAGGGTCGCTGGCGACCATCGCGATCGCCCGCCGTGCTCAGCGCTCATCCAGCGGCCCTTTCCAGCGCCAGCTGCATGCGCTTGATCCGGTCGGACAGCTTCTCGCTCGACACCTTGCTGCGCGTGCGGTCGACCAGTAGCGGAAACGACAGGGGCGAAAACCGCTTCGGCGTCGTCACCACCACCTTCGCCGCGACCAATCGCTGCAGGGTGGTCCCAAGGCGGCTGCGCTCCAGTTGTCGCTCCAGCACTTCGCGATGCGCCTGGGCGAGCAACAGGTTGTCCGGCTCATACTTCATGAAGACGTCGAAGAACAATCCACTCGACGCCTGAAGCTGTCGCGCCGTCTTGCCAGCACGCGGAAAGCCGGGAAAGACCAGCCCCGCCACGCGCGCGATCTCGCGAAATTGCCGCCGCGCCATCTCGGCCGCATTCAACGAAGCAGGAATGTCATCGGCGAGATGCTCCGGCGACAACAGCCCACCGGCCAGCGCCTCCTCGAGTGGCGCCTCTTCAGGCGACAACAGCTCCATCCCCCAGTCGTTGCTCGACATGACGAAGCTGATCGGCCTTATGCGCGACATCCGATAGGCGAAGAGCGCGGCAAGGCCCTCGTGCACGAGCCGTCCCTCCAGCGGATAGATGAAGAGGTGCCATCCATCGCGCGACTTGATGCGCTCGATCAGCAACTCGTCCGCATGCGGAATGGCCGACCACTTCCGCTGGATCTCCAGGAGTCCGCGGAGCGACTCGAGCTCCGCGCCGCGATACACATCATCGGCCGCCTCGCCGAGCCGGCCACGCAACAGGTGCGCGAGCTCCCCAGACAGGGGCAGCCGGCTTCCCATCCAGCGCGGAATGGCGCCCTTCGTGTTCGGCGCGCGCCGCACCCACGCGCGCATGTCGCGCACGCGCACGAACTCCAGCGGTGCGCCGGCAAAGAAGAATCGCTCTCCCGGCTTCAGCCGCGCGACGAACGACTCCTCGACCGATCCGAGCACGCCGCCCCGCAGGAACTGCACGACGATGGCCGCATCGCTCACGATCGTGCCGATCGACATCCGATGCCGTCGCGCCTGTTCACGATTGGTCAACACATAGCGGCCATGCTCCAGCTCCAGCCGCGCATACTCCGGATACGCCGCGAGGCTCTCTCCACCCGTCCCGACGAATCGAAGCGTCCATTCCCACTCCGCATCCGTGAGCTCCGCGAACGCTCGCGTCGTCCGCACCTCCGCCAGCAGCTCGTTCGGCACGAAGCCGCCACCCAGTGCCACCGACACCACATGCTGCGCGAGCACGTCGAGCGGCGCCTCCACCTGCAGTCGCCCCTCGATCGCCCCACGCTCGATCCCGTCGCGCACCGCGGCCACCTCGATCAGCTCCAGCGCATTCGTCGGCACACAGGTCACGCGACTCACCTCGCCCGGCCGGTGTCCGCTCCGCCCCGCGCGCTGGAGGATGCGCGCGACGCCCTTCGGACTCCCGATCTGCAGCACGCGATCCACCGGCGAGAAATCGACACCAAGGTCGAGGGACGACGTCGCGACAACACACCGGAGCAGGCCGAGACGCATCCCGTTCTCCACCCAGTCGCGCGTCCTGCGATCGAGCGAGCCATGATGAAGCGCAATGCTCCCCGCCCACTCCGGACGCTGCGCCAGGATGGCCTGATACCAGATCTCCGTCTGCGACCGTGTATTCGTGAACACGATCGACGACGCGCCCTCCTCGATCGCCGCGACGACCTGCGGCACCATCTGCGTGCCCAGGTGTCCCGCCCACGGAAATCGTTCCGCCACCGGAGGAATGAGCGAATCCACGACCACCGCCTTCACCTCCGCACCCTTGATGATCCGCCCCCGCTCCGCCGAGGGCAGGTTGCCGAGCAACGCCGTCCGCGCGTCAGCCAGGTTGCCAATGGTCGCCGAGAGCCCCCACGTGCGCGCTCTGGGCGCGAGGGTGCGAATGCGGGCAAGCGCGAGCTCCACCTGCACGCCGCGCTTGGTCCCCATCAACTCGTGCCATTCGTCGACGACCACCGCCCGAAGGTCGCCGAACAGCTCGCGGGCATTTGGCTGCGTGAGCAGGAGCGTGAGGCTCTCCGGCGTGGTGACGAGCGCCGTCGGAAGACGCTTGCCTTGCCGCGCACGCATGCCCGGCTTGGTGTCGCCCGTGCGGGCCTCGAGCGTCCACGGAATACCGAGGTCGTTGATGGGCACTTCGAGCGACTTGAGCGTATCCGCCGCGAGTGCGCGCAACGGTGTGATCCAGAGGACGCGCAGCGGAGGAGCATTCGCGCGTCGCAGCCGTTGCCGCACGACACCCGCGCTCGCACCGCTCGGCTCACGCTCGTGCAGCCACTCCAGCAACGGCCCCCACCACGCTGCGAGCGTCTTGCCCGTGCCGGTGGCCGCGTGCACGAGGCCACTCTCGCCATTGAGGAACGCACGCCAGACCTCGCGCTGAAAGTCGAGCGGGGTCCAGCCCTTGGAGACGAACCAGTGTTCCGCCGCGTCGAGCGAGTTCATTTTGAAGCGGTGGCAAACGGCGGAACTGCAATTTTACCACGGAGGACACAGAGGGCACGGAGGACCGCGCTCGAAGAGATCAACATGAAGTTCTCTTCTTCTTTTCCTCCGTGTCCTCCGTGGTAAATCGCAGTTGCCGTTGCGGTTGCCATTGCACGTTCGCGCCTCACTTGCTCGCCTCCAGCAGCGCACGCAACGTCTCGATCGTGTCGGCTTCCGACGCGGGCTTGTCCGTCCTCCATCGCGCGATGCGCGGAAAACGCACCGCTACGCCCGACTTGTGACGAGGTGACTCCTGGATGCCCTCGAACGCCAGCTCGAACACCTGCACCGGCTCCACATGTCGCACCGGGCCGAACTTCTGCAGCGTGTGCCGACGGATCCAGTGGTCGAGCACGCGAATCTCGGCGTCGGTCAAACCGGAATACGCCTTCGCGAACGGCACGAGCGCGTCACCGTCCCGCACCGCGAAGGTGTAGTCCGTATGCAGCAGTGCGCGACGTCCACTCCCCGGTTGCGCGTACACCATCACCGCATCGATGCTGAACGGCTGCACCTTCCACTTCCACCAGCTCCCCTTCCGGCGACCCACGCCATACTCCGAATCCAGGCGCTTCAACATCAGCCCTTCTGCGCGGTGATCGCGTGAGCCGGCGTGCGCCGCGCGCGCGTCGCCCCAGTCGCGCAACTCGATCGTGGGAGATAGCAGGAACGGCCCTCGGCTCGACAGGCCCGTGAGCGCCTGTCGTCGCTGCTCAAGCCGTGTCGAGCGAATGTCCACGCCGGCCAATTCCAGCACGTCGTACGTGATGAGCACGATCGGCACTTCCGCGAGGATCTTCGGGCCAGGCTTCTTCCGCCCGATGCGTCGCTGCAGTTGCGCAAACGGAAGCGCCGCACCGTCCTTCCACGGCATGATCTCGCCGTCCAGTACCGTGCCGTCAGGAAGCAGCGACGCGCCCGTGACCAGCTCGGGAAAGCGGTCGGTCGCGAGGTCGCCGCCACGCGTCCAGATGTACGTGGTGCCGTTCCGGCGAATCAGCTGCGCACGTATCCCGTCCCACTTCCACTCCGCCTGCCACTCGGATGCGTCGCCGAGCGATTCGAGCTCACCCTCGAGGGCGTACGCGAGATAGAACGGATACGGCCGCGATCGGTCCGCGTCACTGCTGTCGGCCGCGACGAGCGACTGGAAGTTTTCCGGCGTGGGTGCCCAATGCCCACTGAGCCGGTGCGCGACTGCACCTTCATCCACGCCGCTTGCACGCGCAAGCGCGCGCACCACGAGCTGCTCCGACACGCCCAGGCGAAACGCGCCCGTGATCAGCTTGTTCCAGATGTACCGCTCGGTGCCGCCGAGCTCCCGCCACGCCGCCAGCACCGCTGCGTGCTGCTCGGCCTCTGTCATCTCGCCGAGCACCAGGAGTCGCTCCTCCACCCACACGTGCAAGGGCGTGTCGCTTGCCGCCGCCGAGGATAGCGGCAGCAGGAGCGCGATGGTTTCGGCGAGGTCGCCGACGCTGCTGTAGCTCTCCTCGAACAGCCACGCCGGAATGTCCGACTCCTCCATCGCCCACTCGGCCACCCGGCGCACGGGGATCAACCGCTTCGGTCGATTGCCCGAGAGGAAGTACACGGCCCAAGCCGCGTCGGCCGGATCCGCGTGCACGAAGTACTCGACCATCGCGTCGACCTTCGATTTCGTGCTCGTGGTCGCATCGATGTCGGCGTAGAGTCGCGCGAAGCCCTTCACGCCATCGCCTCCTCGCCGGCAACCGCGGGCTCCAGGTCGTTCTCGCCTTCCCACTGGCTGGCGACGGACAGCGCCTTCAGCCCCTTCTCGCTGAGGTACCGCACCACCTGCTCACGATAGCCATGCGTCACCCACACACACTCGGCGCCCGTGGCGGATATCGTGTCCATGAGCGCGCTCCAGTCGACGTGATCGGAGAGGACGAATCCGCGGTCGAGTGCGCGCCGACGTCGAGCGCCGCGCACCAGCATCCATCCGGAGGCGAACGCGGTGGAGACATCACCGAACCGTCGAAGCCATGGGCTCCCCGCAGCCGACGGCGGTGCCACGATGAGGCTTCCCGCGTAGCTCGTGCCCTTCGGGAGTGTCGAGACGGCAATGGTTTCATGGAGCGCCACGCCGCTCTCGCGATAATCACGGGTCAGTCGTTCGACAGCGCCGTGCGTGTAGATGGGCCCGATGTCGGCACCGAGCATGCCCGCGAGGATGCGTTGCGCCTTCCCCAATGCGTAGGCGTAGACGATCGACGCCTTGCCGCGCGCCTTGTTGTCGTTCCACCAGGCGCGCATGTCGGCGAAGGTGTCCGCCTGCGGACTCCATCGGTAGATCGGAAGGCCGAACGTGGACTCCGTGATGAACGTGTGACAGCGCACCGGCTCGAATGGTGAGCAGGTGGGATCGGGCTCGGTCTTGTAGTCGCCCGACACGACCCAGACCTCGCCACGATATTCCAGTCGTACCTGCGCGGAACCGAGGATGTGGCCGGCGGGAATCAGCGAAATGGTGACGCCATTGATCGTGCGCTGCTCGCCGTAGTCGAGCAGCTCGAGGTTCGCCTCGCCGCCGAGCCTGGTGCGCAGGACGCGTGCGCCTTCGCGGCTCGCGAGGTAGTGCTTGCTTCCCCAGCGCGCGTGGTCGCCGTGCCCGTGGGTGATTACGGCGCGTTCGACGGGAAGCCACGGGTCGATGTAGAGGTCCGCGGCTTCACAGAAGAGGCCGCGTTCAGTAGTGCGGAGCATGGCGTGAATGGAATCGAGGGCAGCGGTGCGGACCTCGCAAAGCAACAATGAGCCCACGCGATCGGATCGTGTTGCGCTCGTGAAGGGGAGCTGCCCTGTGGCGTCCGCCGTGGACCGGATTGGTATGGTATCGTACAAACGTTCGAATTGCGTCTGTATCCTTCAGCCCGTAAGTTCCTCCCCGTTCCGACGTCGGATACCCCTCCCGCCTCGCTCGCATGCAACAGGTTCGCGCCGCGACGGCCATTCTCGCCCTTGTTTCCTGCTCCCCTGATCAGGTCGACGCGATCGTCTTCGCGCTGATGGATGACGCGACGACCGTCAGCGCGTATCCGTCGCTCGACCCGATGTTGCGGTCGCTCTCCGAGGTCGCACCGGACGTCGTGGTGGTGAACGACACTGGCGAGTTGGACGCGTCGCTCCAGATCCGCTTGCTTCGTCGGCGACAGCCGTCCATCTACATCGCCTTCGTTGGTGTGCGCGACGAGGCGCGCAGTATCGCGTTGATGCAACTGGGCGCGGACGACGCGATCATCACCGATTCAGCCACCTTCATCGTGCGCTTGCAGGCTGCGGCCCGACGCGCGCGTACGGTGAACGCTGGAACTCGCATCGCCGTTGGCGACATCGTCTTCGATCGCGAAGCGCGGCGAGTCTGGTGCGCGGGGCGCGAAGTCGCACTCACGCCGCACGAGTACAACGTTGTCGACTGCATGTTCTGGCACGCGCCCAAGCCGGTTGGGGTGGATACCCTCGCGGACTTCGTCTGGGGCGACCAGGAGTCTTCCAACCGCCGAACGCTGGTGCAGGTGTACATGAGCTATGTCCGCAAGAAGCTCGCGAAGAGCGTCAGCGTGGCCATCCGGTTCTCCCGGGGCTCGGGCTACGCGTTCTCGCCACGCATCGAACGGCTACCGGCAGAGCTCGTGAAGCGGGAGAGGTAAAGGCCAGGGGCGACGTCGCGGTGATGTCGCCCCTGGTCTCGTTGCGACAGCCTACTTCGAGACGATGCGCTGCACGTGGATGCCGCTCGCGTCGCGCTGGCCGAGGTAGACGATGCCGCCCTTGCCGAAGCCGGCGATCGTGGTGCCGGCCGGCACCTGGATGCGATCGACGAGCTTGCCGTCCTTGTCAACCACGTCGTAGATGGCGCCCCCCGTTGTCGGCTTCGTGGCAATGGTGCGCACCCAGAGACGTCCGTCCATGTCCGCGCGCACCGAACCATTGCCGAACACGGGTTTGTAGTCCGGCAGCTCGGAGATCGGCACCATGTTGACCGGCGGCACCTGGAATCCGCCGCCGCCCGGGGCACCGCCGCGACCAGCATCACCACCGCGTCCAGCTCCGTCGCCGCCGCGCTGCGGTGGTGCTGCACCGCCACCGTCGCGACCGCCCATGAAGACGAAATTCTGGCCTCCGCCACCTCCCAGGCCGAGAGCGTCCATTCCCTGCTGCATGGCTTGCGTCGCACCCGGTCCACCGGCCGCGACGGCTGCCCGCGTACGCTCGATCGCCGCCTTCGCGGAGTCGAGGAAGCGCGACTTGTCATCGTCATTCATCCGCTGCCATTCGTACGGAATCTTGTCGGCCGTCCGCTTCACGCCGCCGGCATCCACGAAGTCCACGTGGTAGTCGCGACCACGAACGAACGCGACCGTGCCATCACTCATGACGGCCCAGTCATCAACGACCGGCAGCGGATTCATCGTGAAGGAGACGTTCATCCGGCCGTTGGCGTCCTGCGTCATCGAGAAGTTGCTCTTCGCGATCTTGAAGAAGCCCACCGTATCGAGCTTTCGCGTAGTGAGATCGAAGCGCACCAGCGCCGATGAATCCGGCGGCGTGGGCGGAACAAACGGCTGGCCCGGCTGCGGACCGCCACCTCGGCCACGCCCGAAGCCGAAGTCGATCGTGCGATAGACGAGTCGCCCACTCGCGTCGAAGCCGGGATTTCCCGCCGGTCCGCCGATGAGGAAGTTGATGTCGTTCGCGCGCGGCGCAGCCATCGTCCGGATGATCTTGCCGGCGGGATCGATCACCAGCATCGACAGGCCGGCCGGATCGATGAAAAGTGTGGAGTCGCCACGATAGGCGATCATGCCGCCTGGCCGCACACCGTACGCATTGTTGGTCGTGCTGGTCGAATCGGCAACGAGCCCGATGACCTTCATGTTCGGGTCGAGCAGCACCACACGACGGCGCGCCTGGTCGTTCAGCAACACGTTGCCATTCGGCAGCTGCCGCACGGCGGCGACGGACCCGATGGAATCCGTACTGGTGGCGGTCGCCGCGGGAAGCTGTCGGACGGGGATCTTCGGCGT
>JBBQFW010000096.1:0-12817 GCA_038322445.1 Gemmatimonadales bacterium | reverse complement strand
CTGATCGCGCAGGTGCATGCCGCGCTTGGTGACACCGAGGCGGCGCTCGATGCGCTCGATCGTGCGGCGGTGGAGCATGATGCGGAGCTGGTGTTCATCGGGGTTCGGCCGGTCTACGCCGTGTTGAAAGGGCAGGCGCGGTTCGATGCGCTGCGGGCGCGAGTTGGCGTCTAGCTCGCGCTGGCGTGCATACCAAGAGCGGAAGCCCACACCTGACATTTCATTCGTCGTACTCGAGGATGGCCGGTTAGAATCCTCGACTGGTGTACGACCGCCACCTCAAACCGGATGACAGCACGGATGAGGCGGATGACTGCGTCAGGAAAGTGTAAAACAGTAACTGCTTTTTACGAAGAACGTGAAACGTCTTATCCGGACGATCCGCCTAATCAGTTGGTGGTGGCGTAGCGACAGTAGTGGAGGATTCTGATGCCGGCTCGAACGCGTGAGGAAGCGTACAGAGTCGGTTGTGGTCTTCCGCAGTTGACGTGATTACTTCTTGCCGAACACCGACTCGCTCAACATCTCCCCAATGACCGGAAACTGGATCCCCGACACCGCGCGCGCCGCATAGATGCCGCCCATCACGGCACCTTCCATACACGCCACGTGGATACCGTTGTCGATCCAGTCGCCCGCGATCACGAGGTTCCTGTAGCCAGTACTACCCGCCTCGATACGAAGCTTCCCCGTACCAGGCAGCGCGAGCGTGCACCGCTCGTGTGGATCGCAGTTGGCGCGCCAGTACTGCGTTTCGAATCGCGCCGGACCGCTGCGCGTGGCGTCCGGTGACACGAGCAGCGACCAGTCGACGCTCTCGGGATGGTCACGATTGGCCGCGCCCGGGAGCAGCGTCGTCAGGTTCTCCTCGAGGAACTTGAGCGCCTGCGCCCGCGCGGCCTCCGTCATCCGGATCGGGAAGTCGTGGTCCGTCTCGGCCGGCGGCTGGTCCGGGCCCGGCTGCGCGCCGGTGAAGTAGCTCGCATTCAGTGGAGTCGCACTCGCGGGCCAGTTCTCCTTGTCGAGCACCTGGCTCATGTCGGACCACGTGTTGTACGGCTCCACGTAGAGGCTGAGCAGGGGCGACTCCGGGCCTTCCCATCCCAGGTGGACGAGATCCTTGGAGAGCCAGAGCTGGAAGGAGAGCGTCTGCACCGCCTTCACACCCTCGGCCATCGTACGCCAACGGTCACTCCACGACGGATAGTCGGCGCAGATGAACGGCAGCGTCTGCACCGGTGTCGCGACGACCACCGTGTCGAACTCCACGCCCGCATTGAGTGTGATCGTCCGAACGCCGGCGTAGCCGGAATAGTACGACTCGAGGTCGATGTCCTTCAGTACGCCCGCATTCGCGATCTGGTCATAGAGCGGTTCCGACGGCCAGCAGGGAAGACCGAGCACGTCATAGAGCGGCACGTACGACGTGGGATCGCCGGAAAGGAGGTCGGCCTGCTGCTGGATGTCGATGCGCGCGATCGCCGTGCGATCGTCGTTCAGGTGAATGGCGGACGTCTTGTGAAAGAACCGGAACGTGACGCCGCGCTCCTTCAGCGCCTCGTACAGCGGGCCGAACACGGTGTCGCCCATGCCCGCCTGCATCTTGAAGTACATCGCGCCCTTGTAGGTCATGATCATGCGCACGATGGTGCGAATGGCGACGGACGCACTGATCCGTTCCTGGCTCGACCGGCCGTCGTTATAGGAGAAGGCTGCGTCGTAGATGGCGCGCGTATACGGCGACCACATGGTGACCTTGTGCGCACCGTGATGACCGAGCCAGTCGCGAAAATCCCACTCGTCGATGGTGTCGTAGTTGCCGGGTTCGAAGAGCTTGTCGCGCACGATGCCGACCAGCAGGGCGTAGCCGAGGTCAATGGCGGTCCACAGTCGGTGCGGTCCGCTGAAACCATGGACGGACACGCGGATGACCTGCCAGATCGTGCGCCGAAGGAACCCGGCGATGGCGATGATCCAGTGCATGTGGATGTCGATCCAGTAGAGCAGTGCCAGCGTGCCGTTCATCAGCGCGATGACGAACCGCGTGAGCAGCGTCTCGTCGGGATGCCCGCTGTCATGCGCCGCTTCCCATGCCGTGCCCGTGGGGAAGTCGACGTTCTCCATCGCCTGTTGCTTCCTCCATCCGAACAGCGCACCCAACGCCAACTGCAACAGCATCACGAAGTAGTCGCTCGGACCGTTCAGCGCCGGTCCGGTGCCGGGCACTTCATTGTTGCGCGGGAACTGCTCGAACCACGGCTGCCACTTGCCATGGAAGTAGTCCTCCATGATTCCCGCCGACAGCGGATGGAACGCCTTCCGCCATGTGGAGAGCGGAGCCTCGGGCTTGCGACGGATGGCACCGTAGACCTCGCGCACCATGGCGAAGAAGTTCTGGTAGAACCCGAAGATGATGTGGAGGCCATGCTCCTCCACCCGGTCGGACTGCTCGCGATTGCGCCCGCTCGCACCCTTGCCGCCCAGTCGCCATCCCATCTGGTAGACGGTGACGTCATACTGTGCGCGGAGCTCGGGCGTGGAGCTCAGCCAGTAGGCCGTCGTCAACCCCGACGGGCCGCCACCGATGATCGCCACCTTCTTGCGCGTGCCGCTCATCGTGTCACCGCGGACAGGGTTGGCCGACGCGCATCATCGCAGCGCTCGGCATAACGCGGCATGCCCACCTTGGCGAACATGTCGCGCGCTTCGCCGAGCATGCGGTCGCGCGTTCCGGCATCCGTTGCGTGCCGTCCAATCTCATAGCGGGCCATCGCGCCCTCGTATGGCATCGCCGACGCATCCGAGATGGCAATACAGCGACGCCAGGAGTCGAGCGCCGGGTCATGACGCAGCTCGAGCCACCGGCTCAGCCCCTCGACGAGCAGGTAGGGCGCCTGCGCGCCCGGAAAGAGCTTGGTGCCCTTCCGGAAGTTCTTGAGGGCCCTCCGGGCGTCGCGCCAGAGCTCCGCCTCGGGCGGCAATGCCCCGCTCCCTTCGTCACCTGCCTTTCGCTGCTCGATCAGGTGCAGAAACAGGCGCGCCACTGCCGCGTGGCCGTTGTAACCGGTGAAGAATCCGTTCGCGTCCTCGCCACGCTCCGGGATCGTGACGCCTTCACGCGCCGCCTCGAGCGCCTTCTCCCACTCGCCATTCCACAGGTAGCCTTCGATGAGTGCGCCCAGGGTGTTGTAGAGCTGAAGGCCGATCGGGTTGTCACGCACGAGACGGATGCCCTGCGGCCCGTGAATGAGCTTGATCGCCTCGTCCACACTGCCCTGGCGAATGCGACAGAGCGCGACCATCGCGTTCGCGAATCCGGTGATCGGAGGCTCGACACTGAGCGAGATCGTCGCGCATGCCGCGAACAGGTCTGCCGCGATATCGAGGTTGCCGATCATCAGGTGCGGTTCGGCGAGCATGTACTTCCCGCGATGCTTCCACAGTCCGGCGCCGAGCCGGCTCACGAGGTCGTCCGCCTGCTCGAGGTACGGAATGCCTTCGCGTGGCCGCCCAAAAAGACTGAGTGTCATGCCGAGGTACATGTTGCAGCTCACGCGTTGCAGGAGCTGCCCGGACGCTTCCGCCATCTCCAGTGCGCTCCGCAGGTCGCGTTCGGCGATGCCGCGCATGCCCGCCACCGCGAGCAGGTAGCCAAGCATGGCGCGGGCAAAAGCCGACTCGGCGGAGGGTCCGGTGCGCGCGGCGATGTTCGCGCCCTCGAAGACGGTGTGCGCGAGCGACAGGCGGTTGCCCTGCCAGAGATACACGACCTGGAGATTGTCGCAGGCCCGCAGGGCCTCGATGCAGCTCTCGCGCTCCTCGGCGGTGAGCTTTGCCGGGTCGCCAAAGACGAGGCGCGATGCATACCGGCTCGCGACGTGCTTCAACACCTCGAGCGTGGTGGCGACGCCGAACCGCGGCGGACGAAAGCCGGAGAGCTGGATGGCCTGCTCATAGTGCTTCCGCGCATCGTCCCACTGGATGAGCGAGTAGCAGCCTTCAGCGAGCTGCCGATGCCAGCTCGCGCGCGTGCGGTCGGCGTCCAGCGACCCGCGGAGCCCTTCGTCGAGCGTGATGGCTTCGGAGAAGAAATCGACCGCGGACTGGTTGGCGTACGACTCCAGTGCCTGCTTCCCCGCCTCACCGAGATAGCCCACGGCCTTCTCCGGCCGTTCCGCCCGCGACCAGTGGTAGGCGAGGCGCGCATTGTACGGGGTGAGGTCGTCGGCGTGCGTTGCCTCGATGAAGCCCGCGGCCGCGGCATGGAGGGGACGTCGCTGCGCGAAGGCGAGCAGGTTGTAGGTCGTCTCGTGAATCAACGCATGCCGGAAGGAATAGCGCGGCTCCGCACCCGGCTCGGTGACGAGCAGCTCGGATGTCTCGAGCTGCTTCAGCATCGCATCGAGCGGAACGTTGCGCGCGCCACTCGGGTGCACGGCGTCCAGCATGCTGACGTCGAAGCTGCGGCCGAGCACACTCGCGACCTTGAGGGCGAGTTGGGCATTGCCGTCGAGCCGATCGATGCGGCTCGTGATGACGCCCTTCACCGTGCCGGGAAGGTTGAGCGCCGACAGCGCCTCCGGTCCGGCGAGCCGGCATTCGCCGCCCTCGATGGTGATCACGCCGGAGTCGCGCAGGGCGAGTGCGATTTCCTCGCTGTAGAACGGATTGCCCTCGGCCTTCGAGAGCACGAGCTCCTTCACGGCGACGGGGATCGTGGTGGCACCGAGCCGGCGGCGAATCAGCTCGACGATGTCGTCGGGGGTGAGCGTGTCGAGGAGGAGCCGCTCGCGGCCCTCCCCTGTCGTGAGCGCGCTCACCACGTGTGGCTCGGGTGACATCGGGCGCAGCGTGGCGAGCAGGAGGACGGAGGGCAGCGCGTCGAGCAGGCGTCCGCACAATTGTAGCGACGCGTCGTCCGTCCAGTGCAGGTCCTCGAGGGCGATCACGATCGGCTCCGTCTCGATCGCGAGCGCCACCAGCGCGAGCAGCAGGTCGTTCAGGTTGGCGGCGCGAATCGTCCCGCTCATCTGCTGCGTCAGCGCATTCTCCGGAAAGTCGAGCGGGAGCACGACGTTCAGCAGTGGCGCCAGCTCCATCATGCGTAATGGAAGCCGCTCGATCTTCGCGGTGGCCGCCGCGCGCGCCTCGGCGGTGCTCGAGCCACGCTCGACCCCGAGCAACGTGCGAATGATCGGGCGCATGGCGAGGTACGCCGTTCCCTGTTCGATCGAGTCGGCTGCTCCCTCGAGCACGCGCAGCTTCAGGTCGTGCGCGCGCTCGATCGCGTGGCGCAGGAGCGTGGACTTGCCCATGCCGGCGTCCGCCTCGAGCACGATACTTCCACCCGTGCGCGCATCCGCGAGTGCCCGGAGCCGTGCGCCGATGTGCGCGAACTCTCCGGTGCGTCCGATCATCTCGTTCGTATCGACGACGCGCAACACTTCGAACGTCGGCCGTCGCGCAACGGGCGACGCGACCTTCAACGGAGCAGCAATGCCCTTCGCGGCAACCGGCGGAAGGTCGCGAAATTCCATCCAGCGTGACGCGCGCGCGCGCGTCGTCTCATCGACCACCACGCCCTTATCCGACGCCTGCATGAGCCGCGCGGCGCGATTGGTGGTGGGACCGATGATGCCGTAGTTGCGGCGGCTCGCGCCACCGTACACTCCGCAGAACACCGTGCCGGTCGCGACGCCCGCGCCGGCATCGATGCCGAGCCCGCGCATCCGATTGAGGATGGACATCGCCGCGTCCGTCGCACGCGCGGCATCGTCGTCGTTGGCCTGCCCGGGCAACCCGAACACCACGACCGCAACACATCCCTTGTCATCGCGGATCATCTGGTAGAGCGAGCCATTCCGGCGTACGACTTCCTCCTGCACCGCGACGGCGGCGCTGTGCAGCCGGTCGAGATCCGCCGGCACGCCCGGGTCGATGCCGCGCAGCGACACGAAGACGATGCTCGCGTCGCGAAACTCCGCGAGAAACTCGGCGTGTCCGCCCAGCAGGCGTTCACGCACGACCGGCAGCACCAGCGACCCGATGGACTTGCTGAACGCCACATCCGGTGGGATGTTGGCGGGTCGGCCAACCGCCGTCCCCCCGATGAGTCCATGCACGATCGCCGCATCTTCACCATCGATCATCTCGCCAGTCGCGCTGGCGGCAATCGCGCGCCACGCCGCGCCGGTTGCCTGCACGCGGCCCGCCTTCGCGATCCTGTCGGCGCGGAAAACGTCGTCAAGGGCGGCTCCACCAATGAGCGAAAGCCATCGCCCATCGACGCCTCCGACATGATGCGCGGTGAGATCCCCGAGTCCGATCGTGGCGCGCAGGCCGAGTGCGGCATCGTGCGGCGCGGCGCCCTCGGCGAGTGCGCGCTGCATGTCGAGCGCGCTCGCGGCGGCCCGGCGCGCGGCGTTCGTGTCGTCACCGTCGCTGGCAAAGAGTGCCAGCAGCGCGTCGCCCGCGAAGAGGACGATGTCGCCGCCGCGCGCGACAATCGCATCGGTGAGGATGCCGTAGTGCCAGTTCAGGATCTCGGAGAGCTTCTCCGCGCCGACCGGCCCTTCGCGCTCGAGGCGCTCCGCGAGTGCGGTGAAGCCGGCAAAATCCGTGAAGAGAATCGCGCCCTGCCATGGACGGACGGATGCCGCATCGGCATCCGGCTCGTCGTTGAGCAGCGGCGCGAGTTCCAGCCTCGAGACATACGGCGCCAAGGGCGCGAGCGTGTCGGCGGCTGGCAAGACTGTCTGATCGATGGGGAGCCGGATATTGCGGTGGGATTGGGCCGGAAGGTACGGGGCCAGACCACCTGACGCCAGATCACATTCACACACTGAGGACCGACGTGACGAGTGCGTCGCCGGATGTTTCCAGGCAGAGGATCGCGATTCTTGGTGGTGGCCCCGCGGGGCTCAGTGCGGCGTGGTCGCTGTCGGCGACGCAGGCGCTGCGTGACAAGTACGACGTCACCGTCTACCAGTCCGGATGGCGCGTGGGCGGCAAGTGCGGACAGGGGCGACAGGGTCCCGCCAATCGCATCGAGATCAACGGCACGCACTACCTGTTCGGCGCCTACGACGCCTGCTTCGCGCTCGCGCGCGAGATCTTCACCGAGCTCGATGCCGCGGGCGACACACGCTTCGGCACGTTCGACGACCAGTTCCTGCCGTGCAACGTCGTTGCCATGAAGGAGTTCTTCAACGGCAACTGGTACACCTGGGCGTTGACGATCCCGGGTAACGGCAAGCCACCGGGCACGCCGGGCGAGCCGCAGTCCCTCACCGACGTATTGCACACGATCATCGGCTGGATCATCGACCTCGGTACCACGACGGCCGTGACCGACCTGCTGAAGGACGACGCCATCGTGTCGGCGCCGGTCAGCCTGACGCCGGCGACACCAACGTGGTGGAAGCGCACGGGCGAATGGCTGGGACGCGAGCTGCAGGCGCTCGAGCACCTCGTGGGCGTCAATACCATGAAGCTCGCGCACGAGCTGGTGGATCGTCTCGTCACGGACCTCGACCAGCCCGAGATTCGCGACGCGATCGGCTGGCTGCTGCGTCACTTCCGCGATTTCGCGCGGAAGCTGCTTGCGAAACCGATGCAGACGTCGATCGAGGCGCGCCGCGCCTGGCAGCTCATCGACCTCGGCACCACGATCCTCATCGGCGTGCTCGAGGACAACGTGTTCGCGCCCGGCGGCTTCGAGGCGATCGACCGCTACGACCTGCGCGAGTGGATCGCGAAGTGGGGCGCAGAAGAGGCGACGGTGTGGTCGGCGCCGCTACTTACGTGGTACAACGCCATTGCCGCGTACGCCGGCGGCGACATCAACTCGCCCAACATGTCGGCTGGACTCGGCCTCCGGGCGATGCTGCGGCTCGGCCTCACGTACAAGGGGGCATTTGCGTTCCAGCTCAGCTGGGAAGTCGGGGACTCCATCATTGCCCCGATGTACCAGGTGCTGAAGAATCGCGGCGTGCGCTTCATGTACTTCCATCGTGTGCAGGAGTTGATGCCCTCGGCAGACGGCACCACGATCGATGCCTTCACGGTGGAACAGCAGGTCACGATGGCCAGTGGCGATCCCGCGTCGTACGACCCGTTCCTCATCATGCCGAACGGCCGCCCGGTATGGCCGAACCAACCGATGGATGCGCAGATCGTGAATCCGCCGGCCTATCAGAATCAGCTGATGTCGTTCTACGCGCCGAACTCGGGGAATATCTCCACTCTCCAGCGCGGCGCGGATTTCGACACCGTGGTGCTCGCGATTCCGGTCGCGGCGAATCGCTGGTCGTGTGCGCAGCTCATGACGCAGAAGCCGGCGTGGAATGCGATGATCAACAACCTCACCACCACGGAGACGCAGTCCCTTCGACTCTGGCTGCATCCCACCGTCGAGGCGATGGGATGGGAGTTCGGGCAGGCGGTGCTGTCGGGCTACTTCCAACCGCTCTCGACCTGGGAGGACGCGCGCCAACTCATCGATGCCGAGACGTGGCCGGTGGACAACACGCCGCATGGTATCGCGACGCTGTTCGGTGTGCTGGGTGACGCGCCTGCCGTGTATCCGCCGCCCACGGATACCAGCTACGAGACGGCCCGCTGGTTCGAGGCGGAGCGGCACGCGGTGGCGTTCTGCCGTGCGTACGTCGGCTCGCTCTGGCCGAAGGCGACGCATCCACGGAACCCGGTGGGCATCGATTGGAACTCGCTCGTGGTGCTCGACCCGGACCTTACCGGAGAGGCGCGATTGAGTGCGCAATCGATCCGGTGCAACGTGGGCCCGATCGAGGCGTACACGCAGATCCACAAGGGTACGCTTCAGTATCGGCTTCGTCCCAACGAGAGTGGATACGCGAACCTCGTGCTCGCTGGCGACTGGGTGCGGAACGGCTATGAGATCGGCAGCGTGGAGGGTGCGGTGCTAGGTGGACTGGAGGCTGCGGGAGTGATACTGAAAGAAGGATAGGAGGATAGGATGATGGAAAAGGCCGCTGTTCCTATCATCCTATCGTCCTGTCATCCTAGAGGTCATCGCCAACGATGACCTTTGGAAACCCGGTCATCGCCTGCGACGCCTGAAGACCTCCCATCACCGCGGCTTCCACGCAGCCCGCGTTGATGCCGGTGCGCAGCCAATCACCGGCGAGCCAGAGATTGGAGAATCCCGACTCGTGCGCCCGTACGCGCACGGACGCGGTCCCCGGCGGCGAAATCACGTACCGCTCACTGGGGTCGATGTTGAGACGCCAGAACTGCTGGTCGAAACATGCCTCGCCTTCATGCGTGCGCGTGGGATCGAGCAGCGTCCAGTTCACCTGCGAAATACCGGTGTAGGCGGCCGCCGGAAAGAGCGACGCGATGTTGCTGTCCATCCACGTGACGGCGCTCTCGCGTGCACGCGCCTTCTGGTCGTGCGGAAAGACGTGGACGTCGAAGGGCTGGATGGGCTCCGCGTCGGTCAGCGTGCCGCAGAAATAGATCACGCACTGCGGCGGATTCGAGCGACTGCCCCACGATTCGCGCTTCAGCAACTGATCCATGTTCGCCCACGTGTTGAACGGGTTGGAGTACACCGTTCCCACCGTGGATGGATATGGCCAGCCCAGCTTGGCGAGTGGCAGCGACAGCCAGATCTGTGCGGCGATCGTCTGGTTGCTCCTGATGCCGTCGAGCATCGCGCCCCATTTGGGCAAGCGCGCGGAGAGATCCTTCGTGACGTACCGCGCCGCATGCGGCGGCATGGCGAGAATGACGTCGTCGAAGTCGGTGCCCCGCTGCAGGGTGCTCGACGCGACCGGCGTCCACGGCGTCCACCACGACTCGAGGTTGATCTTGTCGGCCTGCAGCTTCGCCGCCTGATCCGCGTTCAGTTGCTCGTAGAGCGGCTTCGACGGCCACGAGTCGACGCCCTCCACACCGAGTAACGGATTGTACTCCGTGACGCCGATGGCAAGATCGACCTGGCGCGAGACATCGATGGCCTCGATGACGTCATTCGCGCCGATGCGCAGCGCATCGACGCGATGGAAGAATGCGAACGTCACGCCCTTCTGCTTCAACGCCTGATAGAGCGGCGCGAAGATCGTGTCACCCATGCCGGCCTGCATCTTCCAGAAGAACGCCCCGCGATACGTGAACGTGTACCGGAGCATCGTGCGAAGCCCGGACGCCGCTGACAGCGTCGGACGTGTTCCATCGCCATCGGCGAACGCAAAGAAGAAGTCGTGCCAGCCGCGAATCAGCGCGCCGTTCAGCGTCATGTCGGACGCCCCATGCTTGCCGAGCCACGCGGAGAACTCCATGTCGTCAATGACGTCGATGCCCTTCTCGAGGATGCGATCCTCGAGGATGCCGTGCACGAGCGCATTGCCGAGATCGAGGATCATGTAGATGCGGCGAATGCCGGGATGCCCGTCGATCCACGATGCGAACATCTGGAGGAATGCATGCTCGAGATCCTGGAGCGGCCCGTGCACCGCCGCGTGATGCGCCGGCGTGTGCTGCGCGGGATCATCGGGCAGCGCCCTAAGGCCGCGACGCGCCCGATGAATGTGCTCCTTCGCGCGCAGGTGAAACGCCGCATGCGCCGCCAGACGAAGGCCATCACTCGCAATCTCGGCGATGACGTCCGCGAGGCGCGCGAATGCACTCGACGCCTTGCCCGGTGGTGGTGGCGCCGACTGGTCCTGCCACGGTTTCCGGTCACCGAAGAGCACCTCCTCGAGCAGGTCGAGCGCGAGGTCGATGTATTCCGTGATCGTCGGGAGTTCGCGGCCGTCGCCGGGCAATGCGTCGTCCGACGGCACGTCGAGATTCCACGGCAGCCACGTGCCATTGTAGAACTCGGCCAGCGTTGTGTTGCTGTGGGGCAGGAACGCGCTCGCATTCGGCTGCTTCGCGTCGTACCACACGGAGAGCGGCGTGCCAGCTGGTCGCTTCAGTTGGCCATACACCTGCCGCATGATGGCGAACGCGTTCTCGTACATGCCGCCCCAGATGTGCAGCCCGTGCTCCTCGATGCGATTCGCGATCTTCTGGTTGCGTCCACTCGCACCCTTTCCGCCGAGTCGCCAGCCAATCTGGTAGATGGTGACGTCGAGGGTATCGGCGGCCTCGGAATTCATGAGCCCCCACGCGGCTGCCATTCCACCACAACCTCCGCCGAGGATAGCGATGCGGCGCCTGGGTGATGCAGGTGGGGTATTCATTTTCGTGGTTCTCTCTTCCGTGGTTCTTTATCCGTAGTTCGCTATGGCACCGCGCGACGGGAAGTGACCTGCCCAGGCCGTTTTGCGCAATGGCGCGTCGCGGGAACTACGGCCCTCCCAGTGAGCCCGATGCGCTGAACAACCGGAACGAGAAGAAGACGAAGCCGCCGTTGGACGCCGCCTGCAGGTTCTGTCCGTAGCCGAGGAGGATTCGCTCGTCGAGCAGGCCGAGGGTGGCGCCGAGTCCGATTTCCACCTTCTGCGCCGAGTCGAAGTTGAGCGACATCGTGGAGAATCCCAGGCTGATCGCACGGAGGCTGCTGCCCAGCCCGCGGTCGCGTGCATCCGACGGCCAGCCGTGATACGCGAGCATCCAGCTGATGGCCGCGGTCGGACTCCATGTGGACTCGGTGAGCTGGCGCGTGAACGCCAGGCCCGCCGCCGGTCGGCCCAGGGCGCCGAACTGACGGAGGTGCAGGTCGTCGGTCCATGAGCCGGGCAGCTTCCGGTCATCCGCGTAGAAGGCGTACGACACGTCGACGACATCACCCTCGCTGCGGGGCACCGGAATGGTGCGGAGGTTCAGGCTCGTGTTCGGATCGGCCGAGAGCGCAACGCGCTGCTGGCCTGGCGGATCGGGACGATTGGCGGAGGATCGCGCGAGCTCGCTGTTGAAGGCCTTCGCGAGCCAGACGCGCGCCATCTCCGAAGACGACGCGAGCGTTGTCGCGATGCGCAGGCCGGCGATCGAGAAGGCCTGCAGGTCCGCAACAGGTCCATCCTTCAGCAGGCGTGTCCTGATGTCGCCCGGAAGCGCATTCACTGCCTTCACGAACTGATCGAGCGTGTCCACATCGGCACGCCACGACGCCGCAGAGATCGGACTGCCTGTCAGGCGCTCGCCGACCGGCACCGGAATGAGGCTCAGCGCGCCCAGCACGGCGTTCATCGCGCCCTGGATGTCGCCTGCGGCAAAGTTGTCGCGTGTGCGCGCGAGTCCGCGTGCGGTCGCGACCTTGCGTTCGAGGCGAGCCGCCACGGACGCAACGCCATCCCACTTCGCGATCACCGCGGCACCGCTCGGCGTTGCCGCGAGACCCACGGCGAAGGAGGCGATCCACGCATCCCGCGCACTCGCGTTCTCCCAGCGCTGGAGACGAGCGAGGCTGGCGTCGACGCTGTCCACGGTGCCGCGAAGGGTGCCGATCATCGTCGTGACGTCAGGACCGCTGGCAACGAGATCCTGCTTCAGACCGGCGAGGATGGCGTCGCCCAGTGACTGGTTCGCCTTCAGGCTCTTCGCGAGCGAATCGTAGTAGGCGTACAACTTGGCCTGCTCGGGCGAAACAGCGAACACCAGGTGCGGCGTCGGCGTATCCGGGCCGACGGCGGCGGTGTTGTAGCCTGGCAGGAAGATGGGCGTCGACTCACCGCGCGCGTTGGTGAGATGCGCGCGAATCTCCATGGCGAGTCCCGCATGCGGAAGCTCGTCGAGTTCGTGGTGCGCCAGCTTCACCTCATTGCTGATGATGTCGTTGAGCGCCTGGAAGTCGTACTGCTTCCGGATCGCGGGCGCGAGGACCGCCACG
>JBBQFW010000095.1:0-12887 GCA_038322445.1 Gemmatimonadales bacterium | reverse complement strand
CGGCGACGGCGGGGCGAGTCGGCACGGGCGCGGGTTGCGAGGGCAAGAGTGGCACCTGTATCCTAAGCGTCCGGCGCGACCCGCTCCAGACACCGCGCACGCCTCACCTTCGCTCGCTTCGAAGACACGCAATGTTCGAGTCGTTCCGCCAGTCGCTCAATGACCTGCTCGATCGCGCGACGCCTCCCGAAGAGCGACGCGCAGTGCTCACGCGCATGAAGCAGACGCTCGTGCAGGCGAAAATGGGCCTCGACGACCTGCGCGGCGGCCTGGCAGCCACCCGACAGCGTCTGGATGTCGAGACGCGCGAGCTCGAGACGATGCGCCGCCGGAAGGCGGCGGCCGCGGCCATCAACGATGCCGAGACGGTGGCCCTTTCCGAGAAGTACGAAACGCTGCATGCCGAGCGGACGGAGGTGCTTCGGAAGAAGTTGGAGGCGCAGGAGGCGGAGCTCGGGATGGTGGAGCGCGAGGTCGGCGAAATGACGACCGAGCTCAAACAGGCGATGCTGGGCGCTGGGACAAGCTCCAGCTCCATCGCGGACGAATCGCGCGCGGAAGCGGACGCGGTGATCGACGACGGAAAGGACGTCGCGGAAGAGCTGGACGCACTCAGTCGCGCCGGTCGTCGCAGTGCGCGCGAGTCTGAAGCGGAGCAGAAGCTCGCCGAGCTGAAACGACGCATGGGCAAGTAGCACATCGTGCGGAAGCGTATGTTGCCGCGAGCAATGGTGCTCGCGGCCTTCCCGTTTGCGCCACTCTGTGCGCAGTCCGATCTGCCGGTTCGTCCGCTGCTCGCCCCATCGGGGCGTCCGACGGCGGACTGCATCGGACAGCGGATCGACGACATCGTCGTCTATTCGGAGGCGCCGTCGGTCGCGAACCTGCAGCGCGTGCCGGTGCTCGCCCGCCTGGCGCGCAAGTTTCACGCAACGACGAAGACGGAGTTGATCACGAACTTCCTGCTGCTCCGGGAAGGGGATGCGTGCGTCGAGCTGCGCCGCGCCGAGTCGGCGCGCATCCTCCGCGCGCAGCCGTTCATCGCCGACGCGGAGGTCTACGTCATCCCGAACGATCGTGGCGGCGTGGACCTCGAGGTCCATACGAGCGACGAAGTGTCGATCGTGATCGGAGGAGGTGTTCGGGCAAAATCCCCGCAGCTGTCCTTCCTCCTGCTCGGCAGCCAGAACCTGGCTGGGCAGGGGGTGTTCATGTCGGGCGCATGGCGCGCCGGGGACGGGCTTCGTGACGCGTTCACGTTTCGCGGCATCGACAACCAGTTTCTCGGGCGCGCGTGGGTGCTCGCCGTCTCGGGAGAGCGTGCGATCCTCGGTGGGTCCTGGCGAGTGGAGGGCACGCAGCCCTTCCTCACCGACTTGCAGCGCGTGGCGTGGCGCGCGCTGAGTGGCACGGAGACGCGATACTTCGAGCTGCGCCAGCCGAACGGTGACACTCCAACGCTGCCGAGTGAGCGGAAGTATTTCGACGTCGGCGGCATCGTGCGCGTGGGTCCGCCGGGAAGCCTCGGCCTGTTCGGCGCGTCCATCACCGGTGAGGACGAATCGACGGGCGAACGTCTTCTGCTGCCGGGCGACGGCAAGATCGTCGACGTGGGGCCGAGTCCGCGGCTGTACCCGACCCACCACATCTCGCGCGCGAACCTGCTGTGGGGAGTCCGACGGATCACCTTCGCGCGGCTGCAGGGACTGGATGCGTTGACGTCAGTGCAGGACGTGCCGCTGGGATTTCAGCTCGGCATGCAGGTCGGTCGCAGCGTGGAGTTCCTCGGGGCAAGGGAGGCGGACATCTTTGCGGCGAGTGATCTCTATCTGGGAGCGCATGCCGGCATGGCGACCGTGCGCATCCAGGCGCGCGCGGAGGGTCGTCGCGAGGCTGGCGCGCCGTGGGACGGCGTGCTCACCACTGGCCGCGTTACGCACTACCTCAAGTTCTCGGACGTCCACCTCAATCAGGCGATCGTGGATTGGAGTGCAGGCTATCGTCAGCGCACGCCGTTCCAGTTGCTGATCGGCGTGCCCGAGGGCGGCGTGCGTGGGTACGAGGAGTCGACACTGGCGGGTGGGCAACGCGTGGTGGGCCGGTTCGAGGAACGATACGTCCTCGGCACCGTGTTCAAGGCCGCGGACGCTGGCATCGCCTTCTTCACCGACGCTGGGAAGCAGTGGGCGGGTGACGTTCCATTCGGCGTGAACAGTGGAATCAGGACGTCGGTGGGCTTCAGCGTGCTCGCGACGGTTCCGGCGAAGTCTGCGCGGCTGTGGCGTGCGGACTTCGCATTTCCGCTGAATGGCGGAGCGGGTCGGGCGTTCACCATCAAGATCACGAACGTCGATCGCACCAAGTTCTCGTTCAAGGAAGCGCGCGACGTGGAGGTCGGCCGCGAGTTGACGGTGCCGTCCTCGATCTTTGCGTGGCCGTGAGGTGTTGACGACGCGCGAGCGACCGGAGCACTCCGGTCGCTCGCGCATCAGGTGCTGCTATCGCCCGGACATCCGCTCGTCGTGCGCCGTGCCGGCGAGCATGTTCCTGATGGGAATCACGAGCGCTGCCAGGATCGCCGCGCCGATGAAGAGTGTGTAAGCGGTGTGCTGGAACAGCGCCGGCATCTCATTCAGCTTCTCGGGATCGACGTGACCGCCGATGAGGCCGGCGACGAGATTGCCGAGCGCAATGGACATGAACCATACGCCCATCATCTGGCCCACGAACCGGTGCGGCGCGAGCTTCGTGACTGTGCTCATGCCGACCGGGCTGAGCGCAAGCTCACCGACGACCTGCAGAAAATAGGTCCCGATCAACCACAGCACCGACACCTTCACGCCCACGCCGCCCCCCGCGATCACGCGGTTGGTCGCCGCCACCATGACCAGGAACGAGAGTCCCGTGGCGAAGAGCGCGAACGCAAACTTCGCGGGGCTGGAGAGATCGATTTTCCGCCGCGCGAGACCGAGCCACACTGCCGCGAACACCGGTGAGAGCAGCAGCACGAAGATCGGCGTCACCGATTGAAGCCATACGATCGGCATTTCCCACGAGCCGAACCGGCGGTCGGCGAAATCCTTGGCGAACAGGTTCAGCGACGTGGGCGCTTGCTCGTACGCCGACCAGAACGTTGCCGAGAATACGAAGAGCACGGCGATGACCACGGTGCGCTTCTTCTCGTCGCGATCGAGGCCGGCAAACCCGAATAGATACACGAAATAGAGCAGTGCCAATCCACCGATCAGGAACGTCATGCGCTGGGCGATTGCCACCGGGTTGACGGGAATCACGCCCATCATGGCGAGGACGAGGATCACCGCGGCGATGGCAAGGCCACCCAGCGTAATGGTGCGGACCGTGGCCTGCTGGGACAGCGTACCCGACGGCAACGCACCGATCGGACCGAGCGTTGACTCTGATCGCGCGCGAAACGTAAGCAGGCCGACGAGCATGCCAACGCCCGCCGCACCGAAACCCCAGTGCCATCCGAGTCGCTCCCCGAGCGAGCCGGTAATGATCGGCGCGAGGAGTGCGCCCGCATTGATGCCCATGTAGAAGATCGCGAAGCCGCTGTCGCGCCGCGCGCCGCCCTCGGGATACAGGTCGCCGACGATGGCCGAGATGTTCGGCTTCAGCATGCCTGTGCCAATGACGATCAGCACAAGACCGAGGAAGAATGCCTGATGCGCGAAAACGGCCGAGAGCGCGATGGAGAGGTGCCCGAGGGCGATGAACACGCCGCCCCACCAGATGGAGCGCCGGAGTCCGAGCCACCGATCGGCAATCCATCCGCCGGGCAACGAGGCGAGGTACACCGAGGACGCATAGATGCCGACGATGGACGACGCGGCCTCGCGCGAAAATCCGAAGCCGCCGCTCGAGAGGGCCGCCGTCATGAACAACACGAGGAGCGGGCGGATCCCGTAGTACGAGAACCGCTCCCACATCTCGGTGAAGAAGAGCGTGGACAACCCACCCGGCTGGCCGAAGAAGCTCCGGTCGGTGGTGATGCGGGTCATCGCTGCGCTGGGCTCGTCGTGCACCAGCGTCGCGGCCTGCGGCTGTTGAAATACGGATTTGTCAGTCATCGCGTACGAAGGGGCTGGTGCGGGATGTCAGTGCGCGGAGGTGTTCGCGCTGCGGTGCAGCGCGGAGCGGGGCAGGAAGAAATCGGGCGGATTGGTCCCGCCTGCAGCCTTTTGTGCCTCCCACGAAACGCTCGTGGGAGTCTGCTTGATGCACGCCGCCCAGTGACCAGGCGCCTTCTCTTCCAGCGGCGGGACGATCGCCGCACACGCCGCATCCCTCGCGGGATGCTGGCAGCGCGGATGAAAGACGCAACCCGATGGCGGATTCGCTGGCGACGGCACATCGCCTGCCAGCAGGATTCGCTCGCGCTTCACGCCGGGATCCGGCGCCGGAACCGCGGAGAGCAACGCCTGCGTGTAGGGCATGATCGGCGTGCCAAACAGAGCGTCAACGGCGCCCAGCTCGACGATGTGGCCGAGATACATGACGGCGACCCGGTCGGCGATGTGCTCCACCACCGACAGGTCGTGCGCGATGAACAGGTACGCGAGACCGCGATCGCGCTGGAGGTCCTGCAGGAGGTTCACGACCTGCGCCTGCACGCTGACATCGAGTGCGCTCACCGGCTCGTCGCACACGATGAACGTCGGCTCGACCGAGAGCGCCCGTGCGATGCCGACGCGCTGGCGCTGGCCACCGGAGAATTCATGTGGATAGCGGCTCGCATACTCGGGCCGCAATCCGACTTCCTCCAGCAACTGGCGCACGCGCGCGTCTGCCGCGGCACCTTCGGCCAGCTTGTGGATGGTCAGGCCTTCGCGCACGATGGCGCCGATGGACATGCGCGGATTGAGCGACGAGAACGGATCCTGGAAGACGATCTGCATCTTTCGTCGCAGCCGCCGCAGGTCGCCCGACCCCATCGCGAGGACATCGTTGCCCTCGAACTGCACGGAGCCCGACGTTGGCTCGATGAGACGCAGCACCGCGCGCCCCGTCGTCGACTTGCCGCAGCCCGACTCGCCCACGAGGGCAAGCGTCTCGCCTGCGCTGACGTGGAAGGAAACACCATCCACCGCACGCACCTGGCCACTGACCTGGCCGAACACCCCGCGCTTGATGGGAAAGTGCTTCGTCAGATCCTGTACGGAAAGAAGCGTCATGCGGCGGTCGCTCCACGCTGTGCGGCGATCGGCTCGTGCGGGTTGGCCCGACGGTCCGGCTCATCGGCGAGATGACAGCGCGACGTATGGCCGCTGCCAATCTGGTACAGCGGCGGATGTTCTCGCTCGCAGCGCTCCCACGCGTACATGCATCGCTCGCGGAAGCGGCACCCAAGCGGCCACGCGGTAGGCGGAGGAACCGTGCCGGGAATGGTGGCGAGGCGCTCCTCGCTACCACCGACCTTCGGCATCGCACCCAGCAACCCTTCCGTGTACGGATGGTGCGCGTGACGGAACAGCTCCATGGTGGACGCCTCCTCCACCACTTCACCCGCATACATCACCACCACGCGCGTGCAATTCTCCGCCACGACGCCGAGGTCGTGGGTAATGAGCAGGATCGAGGTGCCAAGCCGCTTCGTGAGATCCGCGAGCAGCTCGAGGATCTGCGCCTGGATGGTGACGTCGAGTGCCGTCGTCGGTTCGTCCGCAATGATGAGTGCGGGATTCATCACGAGTGCCATCGCGATCACGACACGCTGCCGCATGCCGCCCGAGAGCTGGTGCGGATACTCGTGCGCGCGCTGCTCCGGCGCCGGGATCCCGACGAGCTTGAGCATCTCGACCGCCTTGTTCCACGCTTCCTTCTTCGAGCTGCCCGCGTGAATCCGCGCCACCTCGGCAATCTGGTCGCCAACGGTGAACACCGGATTCAGCGCGGTCATCGGCTCCTGGAACACCATCGCGATCCGATTGCCGCGAACGTGCTGGATCTCCTTGTCCGAGAGCGTCAGCAGGTCCTTGCCGTCGAAGCGGATGGAACTGCCGGACTCGATGCGGCCGGGCGGCCGAATGAGCCGCAGGATGGACAGCGCCGTGACGCTCTTGCCGCACCCGCTCTCGCCAACGACGCCGAGCGTCTCGGCGCGATCCACGTGCAGCGTGACGCCGTCGACCGAGCGCGCCACGCCGTTGTCGGTGTAGAAGAACGTGTGAAGGTCGTCGATCTCGAGGAGCGGTTCCGTCATGCGCTATGCGAAAGGGGCGTCGTCGTGCGTCGTGTGAAGCTGCCGAGGGTCGAGCGCATCACGCAAGGCGTCGCCCAGTGCGTTCAGGGCGAATACGGTGACCAGAATCGCGAGCCCGGGAAACAGGGTCAGCCACCACGCATCCGACACGCGCGTGGACCCTTCCTCGATGATGTTGCCCCAACTCGGAGTCGGAGGACGTACACCGATCCCGAGGTAGGAGAGGCCGGCTTCGAGCAGGATGGTGTTGCCGACCGCGAGCGTGGCCGTGACGAGCGCGGGACCGAGCGCGTTCGGCAGCACGTGCCGCAGGAGAATCCGCCATGCCGGCAGCCCGAGTGCACGCGCGGCGATCACGAAATCCGACCCGCGCACCGCCATCGCCTCCGCGCGCACGATCCGACTCACTGCAAACCAGCCGACGCCAGCGAGCAGGAGTGTGAGGGCAACAACGCTGATGTGACCCCAGAGTGCAATGACCACGATGAGCAGCAGGACGGCCGGGATGGAGAGCGCGGCGTCCACGAAGCGCATGATCAAGGCATCCATCGCGCCGCCCGCGTAGCCCGAAAGCGCACCCACGCACGTCCCGAACACCATCGAGATCGATACCGCGACGAGTGCCACGCTCATCGAGACGCGCGTACCGAACAGCACGCGCGACAGCACGTCGCGACTGAAGGTATCCGTGCCGAGCGGATGCGCTGCGGACGGGGGCTGCGTCTGGAGATGCGCGATGTCGAGTTGCGCATTCGGGTCGAAGGGGGACAACAGCGGGGCGAACACCCCGCTCAGGATCACCGCAAGCAGTATCGCGAGGGCGAAGCGCGCGCGCACGTCTTTCCGGAGTCGACTGCGAACGGCGGACGTCTCGACTGGCACGTTGCTCACGTCAACCGAGACGGACCCGCGGATCCGCAGCGGCCACCGCCAGATCAGCAAGCAGGGCACACGCGGCGACGAGCACACTCATGACCATCACCCCGGCGGTGACGAGCGGGTAATCCCGCGCCGCAATTCCGTTGACGACGACCAGCCCCATGCCCGGCCAGGAGAAGACTTTTTCGACGAAGATCGCGCCGGTGGCATATGCCGGCACCGAGAGGCCGAAGAGCGTGATCGTGGGCAGCAACGCATTCCGAAAGGCGTGGCGCCGCACCGCGGCCTTCCAGCTCAGCCCCTTCGCCAGTGCCGTTCGCATCCAGTCGCTCGGCAGCACCGCCACCAGCGCGCCGCGCTGATAACGCGCGACGCCCGCGGCCGTCAGGAGCGCCAGCGTGAGCACCGGCAACACGAGATGCTTCAGTCGGTCGAGCAGCTTGGCGGCGGGCGAGAGGTACTCGTAAAGCACCGGGTCCGTCATGCCGCCGGCCGGAAACAGCGGGATGCGATACGCGAACACGATGAGGATCACGAGCGCCAGCCAGAAGTCCGGCACCGAGTAGAGCACGAGGAGCACTCGGCCGAGCCAGCGGTCTCGCGCGCCGCGTGGGCGCTCCGCCTGGAGCAGCCCCATGCCGATGCCGATCGCAAAGCTCAGCACCAGCCCTGCGCCCGAGAGCAGGAGCGTGTTCGGGATCGCATCGCCGAACACATCCCTTACGGGCCGCCGGTGCGAGAACGAGTAGCCGAGATCGCCGCGCGCCGTGTTGCCCAGCCACCGGACGTACTGCTCAGTCAGCGGGCGGTCGAGGCCATACGACGCGCGCCACTGTGCACGCACCGACTCCGGAATGTTCACCCGCGACAGCGCGGCGTCGATCGGGTCACCCGGCGCGAGGTGCACCATGATGAACGCGAACGTCGTGACGAACAGCACGACGCCGAGCGACTGCAGCAGCCGTGCGGCCAGGTACCGCCGCACGGCTTATGGGGTAGGCCGAAGACCGATCTTGTCCCTGGCGCTGCGCTCGGCCGCTGGAATCCACCAATCGGCCATGTCGGACCAGTAGCCGTCGGCGCGCAGGACCGTGGTGTGCACCCGCTTCGCGAGGCCCATCACGGTGGGTGGCTCGTACAACCAGATCGCCGGCGCATCCTCGATGATCGTTTCGAACGCGCGCCGCGCGTACGCCTTCGTGCGCGCCGGATCGAACGCCGCGGTGGCGCTGTCGAGCATGGCGTCCACCAGTGGATTGGAGTAGGACCCGTAGTTGCCACCATCCTTCGCAATGCCGGACGTCGACCAGCTCTGCTTGAAGCCAGACACGCCGGGGTCTGGTGCGTAGTTGCCGAGCTGCGCGTCGAACGCGTGCGTCGACAGCTTCGACATGTACGTCGGGTAGTCGGAGAGATCGAGCGTCACCGCGGCGCCGACGCGGCGGAAGGCATCCTGAAGGAGCGTCGCATACTGCTTGCGCGAAGCGCTCGAATTGGGAACGCTGATCGCGAATTCGAGCCGGTGGGCGTTCTTCACGCGGATTCCGTCCGGTCCCGGTGTCCAACCCGCTGAATCAAGGAGCGCCTTCGCCTTCGTCGTGTCGTACGCGATCTGCGGGAGGGTCGTGTCCGCAACGGGCGACATGCGTGGGAAGGGCCCGTACAGCGGCTGTCCCACGGTGTCGAATGCATTCTTCAGCATCGCCCGACGATCGGTCGCCATCGTGAGCGCGCGGCGCACGGCGCGCTCACCAAACACCGGGTGCGGCATACCTGGCGCCCTGGGATCCTTCATGTTCATCAGGAAATCGGTGTACTGAAGCGTCGGGTACTTTTGCGTGCGTCGCGTCGTATCGCCGGCAAACCGCGAGAGCATCTCCGGGCGGATGTTCTCGAAGAGATCGGCGTCGCCCGCGAAGAATCGGGTCACCGCGCCGTTGAAGTCCGGCGCAATCGAGAAGATCACGCGATCCAGCTTTGCCCGCCCCCGATAGTTCGCCGTGTCCGCGACGATCTCGATCTTCGACCCCGGCACCCACTTTGCCAGACGGAAGCGGCCAGAGCCGATACCCCTGCGACCGACTTCGGACTCCTTGAGCTTGGCGGCGGGCGTGTTGCCGAGGATGTGCTCGGGTACGATGGCGACCTGATAGACGAGATCGTAGAACTGCTCCGGCGTATGCCGCTTGAAGAACGCCACCGCCGTCAACGAATCGCGCACCGACACCGAGTCGATATTCGTGATCAGCGGAGCCGCCGGCGAGCCAAGTGCCGGGTCCTTGATGAGGTTCACGCTGTAGCGTACGTCGCTGGCGCGCACCGGAACGCCGTCGTGCCATTTCGCGTGGGGATTCAGGTGAAAGGCGATCGACAGCGAATCCGGCGCCCATTCCCAGCGCTCGGCGAGCTGCGGCTTGAAGCCCTTGTCCCCCACCGTATTGAGGTTGTCGCTGATGTCCGCCAGCCGATCGTAGAGCAGGTCCGTCGCCTGTCGATCGGTGATGGTGCCGATCAGCGGCGGCAGCAGCGTGCCAGCGTCAGCCGGCGTGGCGATCACCAGCGTTCCGCCGATATCAGCGGGCCCTGCGGTCGCCGCCGTTTCAGTGCCCTTGCAGGCCACGGCGACGAGGCACGCGATCGAGAGCGAGGTGGCGCGACGTATCTGCCGGACTGAAGGACGAGAAATACGATGCATTGGCGTTTGCAGGGGTGAGAATCGGCGGGAACGATGAACGCCCGACAGGGTGGGGTCAATTGCAGGACGTTTGCGAGGCGGTGGCGTCACCTCGAAATGACGGGCCGGGCCGTCAGTGCGCCAGTCGAATCGCTATAATCAACATGCGCGCGGAACACGCGGCATGATGCGCGCATTCATCTGGCAGGACACTCTTCTCGACGATTCAGCGACGCGCTTGCGCGTCTGAGGCCCATGACAACGACAACCCGCCCCGCGACGATCACCCTTGCCGACTCCTTCGTGCCGCGGCACGTGGGGCCGAGCGCGGCCGACGTCGCCGCCATGCTCGAGACGCTCGGCTATCCGACGCTCGATGCACTCATCGACGCCACGATCCCGGAGGCGATCCGGTTTCGTCGTCCGCTCGCCATTCACGCCGGACGCAGTGAGCACGAGGCGCTTGCCGCCCTGCGCGCGATCGCCACGAAGAACCGGGTCTTCCGCTCCTACCTGGGCTACGGCTACCACGACACGCTCGTGCCGCCGGTCATCCAGCGCAACATCCTCGAGAATCCGGGCTGGTACACCGCGTACACGCCCTACCAGGCGGAGATCGCGCAGGGACGCCTCGAGGCGCTGCTGAACTTCCAGACGATGATCATCGATCTCACCGGGCTCGAGATCGCGAATGCGTCGCTGCTCGACGAAGGAACGGCCGCCGCCGAGGCGATGTTCATGGCCTGGCAGGCGAAGGGCAGCGAGACGAAGAACACCTTCTTCGTCGACGCACGCTGTCACCCGCAGACGATCGACGTCGTCCACACGCGCGCCCACGCGCGCGGCATCGACATGCGCATCGGCGACGCCGGCAGTGCCGACTTCGGCGACACGACCTTCGGCGTCCTCCTGCAGTATCCGACTACGGATGGCGCGGTCCTCGACTATCGCGACACCTGCGCCAAGGCGCATGCGGCCGGTGCGCTCGTGATCGTTGCCGCGGACCTCATGAGCCTCGTGCTGCTCGCGCCTCCCGGCGAGTGGGGTGCGGACGTCTGCGTCGGCAACTCGCAGCGGTTCGGCGTTCCGCTCGGCTACGGCGGACCGCACGCGGCGTTCTTCGCCACGCGCGACGAGTTCAAGCGCATGCTGCCGGGACGTATCATCGGCGTGAGCCGCGATGCCACCGGTCGCCCCGCGTTGCGCATGGCGCTCCAGACGCGCGAGCAGCACATCCGGCGTGAGAAGGCGACATCGAACGTCTGCACGGCACAGGTACTCCTCGCCGTCATCGCGAGCATGTATGCGGTGTGGCACGGGCCAGAAGGCCTCGTGGCGATTGCTCGGCGCATCCACCACCGGGCCGCCCTCCTCGCCGCGGGGCTGGAGCAACTGGGACACACGATTCAGAGTGACGACTACTTCGACACGATCAGCGTGAAGGTCGCCGGGGGTTCCGTCGCCGATGTGCTGAAGACTGCCGCGGATCGCGCGATCAACCTGCGTGACGCCGGCGATGGGCACGTGATCATTGCGCTCGACGAAACCGTCACGGACGACGACGTGCAGGCACTGCTCACGATCTTCGCCGCGGGCGCGCCCGCGCCCGAGACGAGCGGACTTGCCGAGGATCTCGACGACCGGTTCGACGAGCGGTTCGCCCGCACGAGTGACTTCCTTACGCATCCCGTCTTCAACACGCATCACTCCGAGACGGAGATGCTGCGCTACATGCGGTCACTCGAGGCGAAGGACCTCTCGTTGACGCACTCCATGATTCCGCTCGGCAGCTGCACGATGAAGCTGAATGCGACCGCGGAGATGTTTCCGGTGACCTGGCCGGAGTTCGGCAAGCTGCATCCGTTCGCGCCGGTGGCGCAGACCAGCGGCTATCGCGAGCTGTTCGACAATCTCGAGGCGGCACTGGAGGAGATCACCGGGTTTGCCGCCGTTTCGCTCCAGCCGAACGCTGGCTCGCAGGGCGAGTATGCCGGGCTGCTCACGATCTCCGCGTATCACAAGTCGCGCGGCGACGATCACCGCACCGTCTGCCTCATCCCGCAATCGGCCCACGGCACCAATCCCGCCAGCGCGGTGATGGCCGGCATGAGCGTCATCGTCACGAAGACGGACGCGAAGGGCAACATCGATGTCGCGGACCTCAGGGCGAAGGCCGAGGCGAACAAGGACCGGCTCGCGGCCCTGATGGTGACGTACCCAAGCACCCATGGCGTGTTCGAGGAGTCGATTCGCGAGATCTGCGAGATCATCCATGCAAACGGCGGGCAGGTTTACATGGATGGCGCGAACATGAATGCCATGGTGGGACTGTGCCGCCCGGGCGACTTCGGGGCGGACGTGTGCCACCTGAACCTGCACAAGACCTTCTGCATCCCGCACGGTGGTGGTGGACCCGGCATGGGGCCGATCGGGGTGGCGAAGCAGCTCGCGCCGTTCCTGCCGGGCAATCCCGTGATCGCCACGGGCGGCTCGCGTGCGACGGGTGCGGTCAGCGCGGCGCCGTGGGGCAGCGCGAGCATTTTGCCGATTTCGATGATGTACATCGACATGATGGGCGGCGAAGGGCTGACCTACGCCACGAAGATCGCCATCCTGAGCGCGAACTACATCGCGGCGCGCCTCGAGCCGCACTATCCGGTGCTGTACAAGGGCGCGAATGGGCGGGTGGCGCACGAGTGCATCGTCGATCCGCGCGGCCTCAAGGCGAGCGCCGGGATCGAGGTGGAAGACATCACCAAGCGTCTCATCGACTACGGCTTCCATGCGCCAACGGTGAGCTTCCCCGTCGCGGGCACGCTGATGATCGAACCGACCGAGAGTGAGCCGAAGGAGGAGCTGGACCGCTTCTGCGACGCGCTCATCGCCATCCGCAACGAGGTGCGGGCGATCGAGGCGGGCACCATGGATCGCGACGACAACCCGCTCAAGCATGCGCCCCACACCATGCGCGCGGTGGTCAGCGACACCTGGGAACACAAGTACGGACGCGAGTTGGCCGCCTTCCCCACCCAGTCCACGCGTGATCGCAAGTTCTGGCCGTCGGTGAGTCGTGTGGAAAGCGCGTACGGCGACCGCAACCTGGTCTGCTCC
>JBBQFW010000094.1:0-12978 GCA_038322445.1 Gemmatimonadales bacterium | reverse complement strand
CATGAGGGCCGTCGAGCGAGCGCGGCAGGGAGAGCGTGAAGCGCGCACCCTCGCCGAGCGTGCTCTCCACGGTCAGGTCACCGCGCATGGCGCGCGCGAGACCGCGGCTGATCGCGAGACCAAGGCCCACGCCTGTCTCCGAGCCGAGCGTGCTCGCGTCCACCTGCATGAACGGCTCGAAGATCTGCTCCAGCTTGTCAGAGGCGAGTCCGATGCCGGTGTCGCACACGCGGATGCGCACGAAGGCCTCAACCGCGGAGCACTCGACGACGAGGTTTCCGCCCGGCGGCGTGAACTTGATGGCGTTCGACAGCAGGTTCACCAGGATCTGCATGACCTTGTCGCGATCGCCGCGCAGGACGAGATCGGCGTCGCAGAGCACCGTCGCGAGGATGAGGTTTCGTTTTGCGATCAGCGGTTCCACGAGGGCGATGCTCGCCAGCACCGTCTCGCGCGCGGGGATGTCGGTGGTGAGATAGACGAGGTTGCCGCCGTCCATCTTCGTGAGGTTGAGGAGATCCGTGATCAGGCTCGTGAGATATTTCTGGTTCGTGCGGATGCGCGCCAGGTCGGTGTGCTGGGCGTCCGTGACCGGGCCACGCAACTCCATGTCGATGAGGTCCACGTACCCGCCGATCGCGTTGAGCGGCGTTCGCAGCTCGTGGCTCATCATGCCGAGGAACGTGCTTTTGGCCTGACTTGCGGACTCGGCGCGAATTCTCAGCGCGATGGATTCGCCGTACAGGCGTGCGCGCTCGAGGGCCCTCGCGCTGCGATCTCCCAGCTCGATGACGAGCTGCACGTCATCGGGACTGAACCGTCCCAGATCCGCCGCCACGAACGTGAGGGCGCCGATCAACTGCTCACGGATCACCAAAGGGACGGTCAACAGTTCACCAGCCGCAAGCTCGTGCAACGCCGCGGCGACTTCCGGTTGTTGCGACGGGTTGGTAAACGTCTCCATACGCGCGGAGAGTGTCGTGGCCCCTGCATCGCGAACCGCGGCTGGCAGCCCGAATCCATCGCTGGAATCCGGAATCCAGCGTCCCTCGAGCGTCGCGAGCAGCGCCTGTTTCGTGGCATCGGGATGGACGATCGCGAGCCGATGCATCGTCCGATCGTCGGTAAGCGTATCGACGATGCACCATGCACCACGGAGTGGCAGGCTCGTTCGGTTGATGGCGCCCATGGTCTCGCCTTCATCCAGCGACTCACCGATGCGTCGGCTTTCGGCAGCGAGAAAGGCTGCACTTCGCCGCGAGTGCTCCGCACTCTCGGCGGACTGCTGTTCGCGGAGTGCGCTCAGGAGCAGACGTTCCGCTATCTCCCGCTGGAGGGCGAGGCTGAGTTCCGCATCGGTGGACGGCCGCAGCTCGACGAGCGTCTGTCGCGTGGCCCCGTTCGTATGGAGATCTGGCCACGCACTGCAGCAGAGCGCAATCGAGGCGCCATCGAGCCGCTCGACGCGGCGACTTCGAACGGGAATACCCGCGCGGTTTGCTCCATCGAGCAACGCCGAGAGCTGCGACGCATCGCGGGGCGCAAAGCACTGGGCGATCGTGCGACCGACCGCGGTTGAAGTACCGATCCCGAGGAGGCTGCGAAATGCCTCATTCGCGTAGACGACCGTATGGTCCGCTCCGGAGACGAGCGCGAATGCGGCAGAGACGCGATCCATGACCTCCGCGAACGCGGGAAGCTCGCCGGGCGTGTAGCTGCGATCGGAAACCGCGTCACCGATGGGATGCGGCTGAGGGACCGCTATGTCCCCGCTGCTGTTACTCTCCACGATGGGCAACGGCACGATAGGCGTCGTGACCCTCGCTCGATGCAACAATGGCGTAGCCCAGCCCCTCGAGCCTGTGGAGGACCCCGTCCAACTCAGGTGCGTGCAGGCCAGCGCGCTCCGCGAGCACTTCGCGCGAGGCGCTCCCGAGACGGATGAGCGTGTCGAGAACGGCCGTCTCGACGATAGTCAGACCGACACGGGTCGGCTGCGGCAGGCGGAGGTCGACTTCCGGCACGCCTGTCGTGATGCCCCGGTAATTCCGGAGCGGACCGCCCATGACCGCGCCATTGGGGCCGATGTCATAGGTGCGGAAATCATGACTGTGCTCGCTGCCGCGCATCTTGTGGATCGCGAGTACCGAGCGGAGCGAGCCGTCAATCTCGACGAATCGCTGGACGATGATGTCGTCGGTGATGAAGGAGACCTTTTCCGTGGTGAAGCGGACGAGCGGGAACTCGCCCACGATCTCGGTGGTCATCAACAACGTGGCGCCGGTGGCCGTGAGCGCCCCGACGAGGCGGTAGAGGGACTCCCTGAAATCCTCGCGAAATGCGGGAGCAAGCGCGACCTCGAACCCGGACAGCGAATCGATGATCACGCGCTTGGCGCCTATGTCGTGGACGGCGTCGCGAATCTCCGCCAGCGTCTCATCGACAGAGAGATCGAGCGGGCGCAGGTAGATGAGCTTCAGCTTCCCGCGCGCGATAGCTTCGTCCATATCCTGATTTCGTGCCTTGGCGCGTGCGAGGTATTCCTCGGGATACTCCTCGAACACGACAATGATGACGGCTTCGTCGCGACGCAGGCCTTCGGCCGCGAACTGGGTGGCGAAGGTGGTCTTCCCGCTGCCGGCGGGTCCCGCCAACATGAGTGCATCGCCGGATGGGACCCCTCCGCCCATGAGCTCGTCGAGCCCCGGGACGCCTGTGCCCAAGCGCTGGAGCGCCTGCGGACGGCGCTGGATCTGTTGCTCGGGGATACGCGGAAAGATCTCCAGGCCGCGGCTGGTGATCCGGAACGTGTGCAAGCCCGGCATCGGCGAGCGGCCCCGGACCTTGACGGCCTGCATCTTCCGCACGACGGAGTTGCGATCCGTCACCTGCGAGAGCCAGAAGACTCCGTCAGCCACCGTGAACACTGGATTGGACTGCTGCCGGTCGGTGTATTCACCGAGCAGGAACGAGGTCACCTCCCACGTGGTGAGATGCAGCGCGAGTCGCTGGACGAAATGCTCCATCTCCATCGCGGGCCCTCCAGCGAATTCCCCCGAACGGTTGACGAGTGTCCGGAAGGAATCAACGACGACGAAGCCGGGCTTCACGCGTTCGACCTCCGCAACGATGCGGTCGAGCACCCGGCCGACATCCTTCGCGATGGCTTCCTCGCTGAGATTTATATATTGGATGACCGAGCCGACCTTCGCAGGATCGAAGAAGCCGAATTCGCGCTGATAGCGCAGCATCTTCAGCGTAGGCTCGCCGAGCACGGTGAAGTACAGGGCCGGATGCTCCTCGGTGGCATTCGCGAAGAGGATCTGTTGCGCGAGAGTCGTCTTGCCGCTGCCCGGGTCGCCGGCAACGAGGTTGAACGAGTACTTCGGCAGTCCACCGCCCAGGACGAGGTCCAGACCGGGCACACCCGTCTTGATCCCCTCGATCCTGTTCGGTCCGCGCTCCGCTTGCGAGTTATCCCGCACGTTTTGTTCGGTCATTTGGCATCCTTGTCATCGTGCGGTGCAGAGGATTCGCGTTCGACCAGCCGTGCCACCATATCATCCCCGATCAGGCGGCCGAGCAAGATAAACATCGAATCGAGCGATGCCGTGAGCGCGGCCGCAACCGGGGCTGCGCCATGGCTCTGTACGAGCTCGGGAATTCCACCCAGAATGTGCGGGGACGGGGCGTTGACGCGTATGCTGGCCAGAAACGGAAACTCGGCCTCGGCACTGTGAAGTGCGCGTTTCAGCACCGCATCGAAGCCGGGCGTGCCGAGGGTTCGCGACAACTCGCGGCACGCGTGCTCGCATACGGCGGTCAGCGCGAGCGCGTCATCGACGGGCGCTTCGCGTTGCGAAGCCTCGCGTTGTACGAGTCGGCGAGTCAGGTCCAGTGCGCCGAGCGCCTCGGTCGACATCGCGTGTGCCTTGGGATGGAGTCGGGGCAGTTGCCCCGGTATGTACGTTACGGTACGCACATTGGCTCGAGGGTACGGCACTGTACACCAAACAGCAACAGTTTTAAACCCGAAACCGCACAATGTATTTACGTCTGCACCGCGCTCTGCCACGCCGACGCACCCGTCCGCGGCGCTCGCCGAGCTGTTGTATTAGCAATATCCAGTCCCGCGCCGATGCCCGTCGCGATAGGCGTGTCCAAAAGCAATCGAAAAGGTGGCATGTCGTCCGACGCGGTTCCGGCGCCGGAATTCGGCTCACGGTCACATATACATAACCAAGACGAGCTCAGGCGCCTTGGCTGTCGTCAAACCGAATCTCAGGAATCTCATGCGCCATGCGGGAATGCGGCGAGCTCAGCAGGCGGTGCACCCATCTTGTGACGGCGCACTCATGCAGAGAAGTCCGCATTCTCCCCCAGCGACAATCGTTACACTAACTGTTATGGCACCGATGTAGACCGTGGGCAGTCGCGTCGAAGAAGTCTTGGGATCCCCGGATGTGAATAAAGTCTTGGGATACCCCTGCCCCTGGTATCCGGCTTCGTGGCCGCCAGGAGGCCGACGCCGCCCCACGCACTGAGCTACCAGCGCGCCGCCGTGGAAAGCAAACCATCCAGCCCCACAGCTCTCCGTTGGCAGTCGAGTCCACCTTTCCTGCACACATCAATCGAACAAGCATGGCCGGGGTCTGCCGATCTGGATCTCGAGCACCATAAGCGTGCGAGCGAACCGCGTGGCGAACCTTGGCAACACGGTCCTCGGGGCATTCCAGAACTTTCACTCAAACCGTTCCAAGACTTTTCCGTCGCGACAGTGGGTTGCTTACGTCGACGGACGCCATGGAGCATTCGTCGCACCACCGAGCCGGAAGCAGAATCGCGTCCCCTGCTCGGGTGAGCTCGTGACGTCGAGCGTGCCACCGTGACTCTCGATGATGCCCTTCACGATGAAAAGACCCAGGCCAGCGCCGCTGCGCGATCCCTTCGTCGCCTTCCAGAATCGATCGAAGAGATGCGGGATGTGGTCGGGTTCGATACCCGGACCCGAATTGGTCACGACGTACTCCACGTGCGAGCCGTCGCGGCGACCAGTCAACGACACCACGCCTTCGACCGGTGTGAACTTCTCCGCGTTCCCGACGAGGTTCGAGAACACCTGCGCGATACGCCCGCGATCCGCGGGCACCTCGGCATCGTCGCCAATCCACTCGTGCTCGAAGCGCAGCCGTTTCTTCGCGAAGAGCGGTTCCAGCTCGATGACCGCATCGTTGAGCAGCGTCGCGGCGCTCGTGAGCGACGGTTCCACTGCCAGCGTGCCCGACTCGATCCGCGACACATCGAGGAGGTCCTGGATGAGGGCGGTGCCGCGCGCGGTGGCGCGGCGAATCAACTGCAGTTGCGGCACGAGGGGCACGAGCGGCGACGCCGCGCCGAGCTCGGACAGCACATCCAGGAGGAAGGACGTGCTCATGTGAATGGTGTTGAGCGGATTGCGCAGGTCGTGTGACACGATCGCGAGCACGTCGTCGCGCGCCCGCGTGGCGCGCTGGGCCTCTCCATAGAGGAGCGCGTTGTCGACGGCGACGGACGCGCGCCGCGCGAGATCCTCCGCGAGCATCCGCGTTTCGAAGGATGTCGCCCGCGCAATGTCAGCACTCAGGAACTGCAGGAAGCCGAGGACGCGCTGTCGGGCGATGAGCGGAATGACGAGGAGCGCATAGGGTCCGGTCCTGCACAGCGCATCGAGGAGCGCCGGGTCGCGCGCCACGTCGCGGAGGGCATCTTCATCTGCCTCGGCGACGAGCTGCACCGTCGCCTCCGCAATGGCCCGCTGCGCGATGGCCGAAATCGCCGGCTCCTGCAAGGGCGGCGCGTCTGGCGCCGGGGTCGCGATCGCCGCGAAACCGTGCACCGTGTCGACGCGTTCCGGCTTGCCATCCTGCTGGAGCAGGTCCACCGCGCAGATATCGGCGAAGCGCGGCACGATCAGTCGCGCCAGGTCGCGCAGCACGCGATGCACGTCGAGCGAGGAGGAGAGCAGCTCCATCGCTTCCGCCAGGAAGCGCGCGCGCCGCTCGGCGTCGCGCACCGCCTCACTCGTGCGTACGAGGTCCGAGTAGCTCGACACCAGCAGCTCGAGGATCTGCTCCTTCGTCGCGGTGATGGTGAACGGTGTGCCGAGCAGTTCCACCGTGAACGGCTGGGGATGCAGCGTGCTCGGCGACTTCGCGCGCTCGAGCACGAGGCGTACGCGCGCGAGCAGGCCTTCCGGCTCGTATGGCTTGGTAACGTAATGGTCAGCGCCCGATTCCAGTCCGCGGACAATCGCGAGCGGATCATTGAGGCTCGTGAGCAGGACCACCGGCACTGCCTTCAACTCCGGCACGGCCTTGATGCGGCTGCACAGCTCATAGCCGTCCATGCCGGGCATGACGACGTCGCTCAGCACCACGTCCACCCGTTCGTGCTTCAGCATCTCGAGCGCGCGTTCGGCGCGGCGCGCGATGAGGGTCGTGAACCCGTTGCGCTCGAGCAGCACCGCGAGCGCCGCTGCCTGCGTCGCGCTGTCCTCGACGATGAGTACCGTGAGCACGTCGCTCATTGTGTGAGCTCCACGAGCTTCCGCGCGATCGCGTTGATGCCGAGCGTGACGTCAACGACTCCCGCGAGCACCGCCTCGCGCGGCATGCCGTAGATGACCGACGTGGCCTCATCCTGCGCAATGATGCGACCACCATTGGACTTCACGACCCGAAGCCCCCTGACGCCGTCGTCGCCCATGCCGGTGAGAATCACCGCCAGCACGCCGGCACCGAGCGTTTCGGCGACCGACTGGAAGAGGAAGCTCGCGGACGGACGGAATGCGCCGACCGGCGCGACGTTGTGCAGCGCCGCGCGCATGCCGCCGGCCGAGTCGAGCTGGCATCCCAGGTGCCGGTCATCAGGCGCGATGTAGACGGTGCCGGGGTTCAGCATGTCGCCAGGCTGGGCGACCTTCACGCGAAGCCGCGAACCGCCGGCGAGCCATTTCGCGAGCCCATGCGTGAATCCATTCGCAATGTGCTGCACGACGAGTATCGGCACGGCAAAGCCGGATGGGAGCTCCGAGAAGATCGCCTGGAGCGCCGCCGGGCCGCCGGTGGACGCGCCGATCGCCACGAGCCGCACTGGCGTCGCGATCCACGGCGTGGTGGAAACCGCTTCGTATGCGGGCCGCGGCGGCGGCGTCTTCAGCCCCGCGCTCGATGCACTCATCGCGGCACCGTGACGCCGCACGACCTTCACCTGCGACATCGCGCGCACCATGCTGACCAGTTGCCGGCTGTCGGCGGCAAAGCCGGGCGAGCTCGGTCCGTCGGGCTTCGGTAACACCATGAGCGCGCCGGCACGCGTCGCTTCCAGTGAGAGCGCCACCTCGTCGCTGCGCGCGGCGCTGGAGACGATGATGATGGGACGGGGCGACCTCACCATGATCTGCTTGGTCGCCTCGAGTCCGTCCATTTCCGGCATGTGGACGTCCATCGTGACCAGATCGGGGCCGAGTCGCTCGGCCATTGCCACGGCTTCGCGTCCGGTCGTGGCTTCGCCGATGATGTGAATGTCCTTCTCGGCCGAGAGCATCGACACGATGAGTGCGCGCGCGGTGGGCGAGTCCTCCGCCACGAGGACGCGAATCATGTCGTCCCGCCGGCGGCGCGCCCGATCAGCATTCGTACGGTATCGAGCAAGGTATCCTGGTCGAAACTGGATTTGGTGATATAGGCATCGGCGCCAGCCTCCATGCCGCGCGCGCGCTGCGCGGGCTCGTCGAGCGACGTCACGAGGATCACGGGCAGCCCCGCGGTCTTCGCCGATGCGCGAATGCGCGCGCACAGCCCGAAGCCGTCGAGGTGCGGCATCTCGACATCACTGACGACCAGCGCGAACTCCTGGCGCTCGATCGTGCGCCACGCCTCCGCGCCATCAACGGCCGTCACGACGTCGTATCCCGCAGCGGAGAGCACGCTCTGTTCGAGCGTGCGCGACGTGATCGAATCGTCCACCACCAGGATGCGCGATGGCGCGCGCTCCGCTGTTTCGCTGATTGCGAGCGGTCCGGACCGATGTGCGTTGTCGCCAGCCGCATGCGCCAGCAGCACGGGGACGTTGAGGACCAGCGCCACCTCGCCGGTGCCGAGCAACGCGGTGCCGACGGTGACTTCGGCGGCGCGGGCGCCCGCGTGCTCGAGCGGACGCAGCACGAGCTCACGCTCGTCGTGGAGGTCATCCACGACCATCGCGATCTGGCGGCCCGCGCTCTCCAGCACGACCAGCTGGAGCATCGGGACATCCGGCGCTTCCTTGAAGGGCGGACCGAGCAACGCAGCCGCGGTGGTCACGGGAATCGGCTGCGCGCCGCTGACAAGCGTGGGCCGTCCATCCACCCGCACGATCTTGCGCGGATCCACACGCGCAACGCGGGCGACGAACGCGCTTGGCACCGCAACCACGACGTGACCGACCTGTACCAGCACGACCCGCATCGTCGCGATGCTCACGGGCACATCGATCGTGATTTCCGTCCCCTTGCCAACGACCGATCGCACCGACGCCGTGCCGCCCATGCGCTCGGCCGCATTGCGCACGATCGCAAGGCCGACGCCGCGGCCCGACAGCGTGGTGGCCGCATCGCGCGTGGTGAAGCCGTCGTCGAAGATGGTGCGCGCGAGCATCTCGGGGTCCGCAGGCACTGGCCGGCCCCGTCGCTCCAGGCCGCGGGCGACGGATACGAGGTCGAGCCCACCGCCATCGTCCGCGACCGTGACGACGAGTCGGTCTCCGCGAAGCGCCCCTTCGATACGTAGCTCGCCCTCTGCCGACTTGCCGGCCGCCACGCGTTGCGTCGGCGCCTCGAGGCCGTGATCGATGGCGTTGCGCACGAGATGCAGCAGTGGCTCGCGCAACGCCTCCAGTACTACGCGATCCGCCTCGATTTCGCGACCGACGATCGTGACGCGGACCTGCTTGCCGACGTCGCGCGAGACATCCCGCGCGACGCGCGGCAGCGTTTCGGTCAACTCCGAAAACGGTCGCTGCCGGAGGCTGCGCGCCGAGGTGCCAAGTCGCTCGGACACCGACGCGAGCGTGCGGGCGTCGTCGCCGGCGCGGCGGAGCATCCTCGTGAGTTCGCGATCCAGCTCGTTGGTCTTCGCGTCGTCGCCCCGCGTTCGACGCTCGGTGCGATGCCGCGCGCGGATGGCCGATAGCTCGTCCGCGCGGTCGAAGAGGACACCAACCAGGCCGGCAATCTCGCCCGCGGCGCCAGCGATCGATTCAACGTGATGGATGCTGACGCGGACGTGACTGTCGCGGCCTCCGTCGTCGGCGCGCGAGGAGGCGTCCTTTGGTGCCGCGGGTGCTGGCGCAGGCACTGAGGCGGGCGGCGGAATGACCGCGACGACCGCAGGCTCGGGTACGACCGGGGGAACGTTGGCGACCGCGGCATCGATGGCGACCGGTCGAGATGGCGGCGATGCGTTGCGCCCACGCGCGTGGTGCAAAACGGTCGTGAGCAAGGCGTCGGGTGCGGGCTGGCCATCGCGAAGCTCATCGCGCGTCTTGCCAAGCGCGTCCGCCGCCTCGAAGAGCACCGTGATCTGCGCGGGCAGCAGCTGCTCGCCGCCGTCACGTACGCGACTCAGTTCATTCTCGAGCGCATGACAGAGCTCCTCCACGCGCGGCAGCCCGGCCGCGCGCGATGCGCCCTTCAGCGTGTGCATCACGCGAAAGACCGACCGAAGACGCTCGGCATCGTCGGGTGCGCGCTCGAGCGCGAGAAGGTCCTCATTCAGCTGCCGCACTTCCTCATCGAGCTCGTCGATGAAGATCAGCAGCAGCCGAGCGGCCAGCACATCGTCAGGCATGACGATGCCTCAACTGCGACGCCCGCCCACGAGGCCGACCAATTGCGTCCCCAACGTGTTGAGGTTCTGGGCGGCCGCCTCCGACTGCCGCGTAGCCGTGAGGCTTTGCTGTGTGGCGTCGTGGATGTTCGAGATCGCCTGGCGGATCTGGTCCATCCCGAGCGCCTGCTGTCCCGCGGAGGCGACAATCTGGGCGGCAGCCTGGGCGGCCTCCTCTACCACCGTCGCGAGCTGCGCGATCACTTCGCCGGCCTGGTTGACCTGGCGCACCGCGGCGGCCGATTGCTTGGTCCCCTGCTCCGTCGCCATTACGGCCGCGCTCGTGGAGCGCTGGATGTCGCTGAGCAGGCGTCGCACCTGAACCGTGGATTCCTTCGCTTCCCCGGCGAGTGTCTTGATCTCCGCGGCCACGAGTGCGAAGCCACGACCATGTTCGCCAGCGCGGGTGCTCTCCACGGCGGCATTCAACGCGAGCAGCTTGGTCTGCTCGGCGATGTCGCTCACGGCCGTCGTGATCTCGCCGATCGCCTGGGCCTGCTCGGCGAGCGCGACGATGCCGTGCGCCATCGTTTCCACTTGTGCCTGAACGAGCTTCATGGCGCTCACGGCATCATCGACCGCCTTCTGTCCGGCGCGACCACCCTCGGCGGCACGCTGCGCTGCGTCGGCCACGGTGCGTGCGCGCTGGGCGGATTGTGTCGCGGTCTGCGCGACTTCATCGACGGTGGCGACGGTTTCCGTGACGGCCGCCATGGATTCATTCGTGCCGGCAGCCTGCTCGGTGGTGGCCGAGAGGATCTCTGCGCTGCTGCTGGCGATGACGTTGGCCGTTTCCTGCAGCGGACGCGTGATGGACCGGCTGAGCACGTACGCGGCGCCGATGCCGAGCACGATGGCAACGAGAGCCGACCAGAAGACCCTGTTTCGCGCATTCTGTGCGGTCGACTGGCCGGCTGCCGCCTCGTCATCAGAACGCCGCATCGCATCCGCCACGCTGGCGCCGATGAGCGTGTACAGTGAATCGCCGATGGGCTGGGTGCGCGTCGAACGGATTCTCTGCACACCCGCGACGTCGTTCGTCTTGCTTGCCGCACCCGCCGCGAGCAGCCCCTCGCTCCACCGCTCCAGCAGCCCGGAAGTGGCGATCCAGCGCTCGCGCTGCTCCGGCGTCTTCACGGAGTCACGCATCTGCGCGACCGTGACCTTGGTGACCGCCAGCAAGCTGTCGCGCACGCGCTCGAACCGGGCCTCGTAGCTCAGGAGCGTCCGCAGATGGTTGATGTCCGCCTCCTTGAGCTGCGACTCCGCGCGAAGCGCTGGCACGACGGTCGCACGACGCGAGGCGAGTGCCGATTCATACGCTTCCGTCGTAGTGCCGAGCGAGAAATACCCAATCACCGCGACCACGGTCAGGAGCGCCAGCTCGATGGCAAGTGCGAGCGCAATGCGTCGGCCAACTGTGAACGTCATCGAAACCTCATCGAGGAGAGGGACATCACAGCTCGAGGCGAGCTGCGTGAATCAATAATTCCGGATCGAGCACGAGCACGCCGTCCGTGGTCGCGCCCATCGCGTATGCGCTGCGCGGCCCGCCCGCGGACGGCGTGAGCGACGACCAGCGCACGACGCGCGTGTCATCGGCCGTATCGGACCACAGGGCCACGAGCGCGCGGCGCCCGTCACCGAGCACGAGGAGGCGTCCGTCGGCCTCACTGGCGCCGGCATGTCCGTTGAGGGTCAGCACCGTGAGCGGCCGGCCGCGCCAGGCGGTGACGCCGAACACGGGTGGTGTCGCGCGCGGCAATGGCGTGATGCTGCCCGCGCGAACGATGGCGACAATCGACGACACGGGAATGGCCAATGACTCACCGTCGACGAGGAAGAGCAGGATGTCGAGTTCGTCCTGGGCGGCGCCCTCGTCGAACGTCGCGAGCGGTTTCGCCAATCGTCTCGCGCGGGACTCGAGTACCGCGCGATCGCTCGCGCCATCGTCGTTCGACCTCCGGTCGGCCACGGCCACCCCGGGCATCGCATCCGACACGTTGTCGGGTCGCACCTTCATGTCGCCGCTCATCGCGCCGACGCCGCGACGTCTCGCAGCCGCAGCGTGGCAATCTGCCGCAAGCGCGAGGCGGTCACCCCGTCCGCGGCGCGCACGGTGTCGGCTCCGTCAATACCATCGAGTAGCTGCAAGGCATTGGCAAAGGCATTTCGCGCCCCAGAGTGGTTGCCCGTGCGCGACAGCGCCTCACCGAGCAGCAGGTGTCCCATCGTCAGCTTGCGGTCGAGATAGATGGCGCGCCGCACCGCGGCGGCCGCATCGACGAACCACCCCGCCTCCATCAACAGCGTCGCATGCAGGTAGTGCAACTCGGCATCGAGTGGGTAGTGCTCGAGCGCGCGCGCATTCAGCGCACCAGCTTCGTGGAGGCGCCCCTGATTGGCGACCGAGCGAATGTAGGTGATCCAGGTGGCCGACGCGATGTCCGGCTCCAACGCCAGCATCCTGGCCACGATCGACTCGGCGGCCTGGTAGTTGGCGGATTGATAGGCGACCGCGAGCGCGTCGGGTGCCGCGTCGGTCGTGGCGGCATTGTCCGGAGTCTGGCGCTCGAGTGCGCGGTCTCGCGTTTCGCGTTGCTCGGTAGACAGTGGCGCTACCGACGCCTCATCCCTTTCAAAGGATGACGATGCCGAGGCAGGAAGTATCGGCGGGACATCGGCAGGATAGATCGATGTCCAGCGCGACACATCGATCCACGCCGGCAGCAATGACGCAGCGGACGACGACTCGATCGCCGTCGACGATGCCCGTTGCGCACGTCGCGTGGCTGAGACCGTGCCGGCGCGGCGGTACGCCATGCCGGACGGCGTCATGATCGCCTCGCACGGGACGAGGTGCGCCAACGGCGGATCCGACGCGCCGAGCACGAGCCACCCATCGGGCGCCAGTGAGTCGAGCAACCCGGTAGCGATCCGCGCCACCGTGGGCAGATCGAAGTAGATCATCACGTTGCGGCACAGGATCAGGTCGAACGGCTCACCACCGGCCGCGCTGGCGTAATCGTCCACGACGAGATTGAAGGCGCGAAATTCCACCATCTCGCGGATG
>JBBQFW010000093.1:0-13061 GCA_038322445.1 Gemmatimonadales bacterium | reverse complement strand
TTCGGCGGAGACACGCTGGTGCAGCTCACGAACGCGCCGGGGACGGCCGAGCACGCGGTGCAGGCGGCGGGTCTCGCGCGCACGTTCATCCTTCACGTGCCCACGCGTCGGCCGCGCCGGTTCGGTCGCGCCGTCGCATATCCGCTGCTGATCGTGCTGCACGGCAGCGGCGCGGACGGTGAGACGGTGCGCCGCATGTCGAAGATGGACACCCTGGCCGACAGCAACCGGTTTCTCGTGGCGTACCCGAACGGCACCACCGGGCGGCTCGGGTTCAGTTCGGACTGGAACGCGGGCGAATGCTGTGGGTCGGCCGAGAGCAGGAATGTCGATGACGTGGCGTTCATCCGTGCGCTGATCGAGAGCGTCGCGACACGCATGCCGGTCGATCGCGACCGGATCTACGTGGCCGGTTTTTCGGACGGCGGGCGGATGACCTATCGCGTGGCCTGCGAGATGAGTGCGCAGATCGCTGCCGTCGCGGTGGTGTCAGGCTCCCTGGCCGATGCGCACTGCGTGCCTTCGCGTCCCGTGCCCGTGATCGCCTTCCATGGCACGTCGGACAAGGACGTGCCGTTCGCCGACACGTCCTACTCGACGTCCGCCGGGCCCCCGGTGGCCGCCGCGGGTGCCCTGCCGCCGTCGATCCGGTTCTGGGCGGCAGTGAATGGCTGCAAGACTCTCTCGCTGCGTCGCCGCGCGCCGCACGTGACGCAGGCCAGCTTTGCTCGCTGCAATGCGGACGTCACCTTCTTTACCATCGAGGACGGCGCGCATGCGTGGCCGGGCGGGAGCTCTGATGGGCAGGAGCCCACGACGGAGGTATCCGCGAGCGCGGAGGCCGTACAGTTCTTCTTCCGGCATCCACTGCACTAGAGTGCGTCGATCCTGTCACCGAAATTCGGACCTTCGTTCGTCATTCCCGCGAAAGCGGGAATGACGAACAAAATGAAGGATGCCTTTGCCAAATCCCACGTTTCAGGACGCTCGAGTGCGGTTCACGCATCCCGTTGCAGCGCGTGCGTGGCAGCACGCGTGATGATCGAGGTTGCGATGAACGTGGCGGCCACGCCGGCGGCGAGCGCAACGTAGTATTCCCTGCCCCGCCCGCCGTGCCCCTGCGTGGCCGCCACGATCGTTCCAGCGACGGAGCCATAGTACACGTACATGGCCGTCACCGGCAGCATGCCGAGCGAGCCGATGAGAAAGTCGCGAAACGCGATCCGCGTCACCCCCATCGCACAGTTGATCACGCTGTATGGAATTACCGGCGAGAGCCTCAGCAGGAACACGATCCGCCGTCCCTCGTCGCCGAGCCCCGTGCTGATCGCGGCAACGCGGGGGCGCGAAGCGATGTGTCGCTCGACCATGTCGCGCGCGATGTACCGGGACACGAGGAACGCGCCGCAGGCGCCGAGCAGGGCGCCGGCGTATGCGTACACCGTTCCGAGGCGAACGCCGAAGATCGCGCCTGCCGCCAGCGTCAACAGGCCGGCGGGAAAGAATGCCATCGCTGCCAGGGCGAACACCGCCACGAAGACCGCGTGGCCCATGGGCCCGCGCGCCGCGATCCACTGCACGAACTCCGTGAAGTGCGCGACGGCGGCGCGTCCCCCCAAGAGCAGGAGGAGTGCGGCAAGGACAAGCAGCGCGACGCGGACGGTGCGCGGCGTGGTGGAGTCGGCCGTCACTGGAACGGGAGGATCGAAGTGACCGGGGCTCGAGGTGCTCGGGGATATTACCAGCGCGTGCGCCGCGCTGGATACTGTGTTCGGCGCAAATGACGATGAGCATCGTGCAGTCCCCCCCGATCACATCCCCCGTCGAGCACGTGTTCGGCGACAGCCTGCCCGTGATGCTGGTGGTGCTGCTCGTGCTGGTGTCCGTGCTCGTCGCGAAGTACTCGCCGCCCGTTGCGCGCCTCGTGCGCGCTGGCGGCGACCTCAGTGCCGCGCTCGTCCCGCGGGCGATTGCTCTGAGTACCTTCCTCGCCGGCGTGATTCTGCTCTTTTCCGGCGCGACGCCGGCGAGGTCGAGCCGCCTCGGCTGGGTGGTGGACGTGCTCCCACTCCCCATCGTCGAGATCTCGGCGTACTTCGAGAGCATCGCGGGTATTGCGCTCATCCTGCTGGCGCGCGGACTTCAGCGACGGCTGGATGCGGCGTACCACCTCACCCTGTGGGTCATGGCGGGCGGAATCGTCTTCGCGCTCGCGAGCGCGCTGGACGTCGAGCAGGCCGTATTGCTCACGGTGATGTTCGCGTTCTTCCTGCCCAGCCGGCGGTACTTCTACCGCAAGTCATCGCTGTTCGACGAGCGGTTCACGCGCGGATGGTATGTGGCGATCGCCGGCGTCGTCGCGGCAACGCTCGTGCTGGCCTACCTGGCAATGGGTCACCAGATCATCTCCACCGAGGTGTTCTGGAACTTCAGCGGCTCGGCGGAGGCGCCGCGTGCCGCGCGCGGGCTCACGCTCGCGGTGGTGTTCCTCCTCGCGCTGTCGTTGGCGATGCTGCTCCGTCCCTCGCGCACGCGAGCCGCTGCGGCCACGGTGGAGCTCACGCACGTCGAAGCGATCGTCCGCGCGTCACCGCGCGCCAACGCGCACCTTGGCCTGCTCGGGGACAAGGAGCTGATGCTCGACGAGACGGGCACCGCGTTCCTGATGCTGGGCACCAGCGGAGCGAGCCGCGTCGTGATGGGCGATCCCGTGGGCCCGCTGGCGGCGGCGACGAAGCTGGTCGACACGTTCGTGCGCGACTGCGACCTCAGCGACTCCTGGCCGGTGTTCTATCGCGTGGGCCCGGAGCTGCTCTACCTCTACCTCGACTATGGTCTCGCGGTCGTGAAGCTCGGCGAAGTGGCGCGCGTGCCACTCGCGACCTTCTCCCTCGATGGCCCGCAGCGGCGAAACCTCCGGCGCGTGTGGCGCAAGCTCGTGGACGCGGGATGCTCGTTCGAGGTGCTCGCGCCGGACGCGATTCACGCTGTCATTCCCGAGCTGCGATCGGTGTCCGACCAATGGCTCGCGCTCAAGCGCACACGCGAGAAGAGCTTCTCCCTCGGCCGGTTCTCCGAGGCGCACCTCACACTCGGCCCCCTGGGTATCGTGCGCGTCGAAGGGAAGATTGTCGCGTTCGGGACGACGTGGGCGTCGGGACGGCACGCCGAAATCGAGATCGACCTGATGCGTCATACGGCAGACGCGCCGCCGGGCATCATGCGCTACCTGCTCACCGAGTTCATGCTCTGGTCGAAGACGGAGGGCTACGCCGACTTCAACCTTGGCATGGTGCCGCTGTCCGGCATCCGGACCGGCACGGTGGCGCCGTTGTGGAACCAGATGGCCAACGCGCTGCGCAACGGCGGCGAGCGCTATTACAACTTCCAGGGGCTGCGCGAATTCAAGGCGTGGTTCTACCCCGAGTGGGAGCCGAGCTACCTCGTGTCGCCCGGAGGGACAAAGCGTCCGATGATCGTGGCGAACATCGCAGCACTCATCTCGGGCGGCACGAGCGGCCTGCTCGGCAAGTAGCGGTGGCCTATTCCGGCGGCCGCTGCGCCCGGGGAGCACCGTTGGTGCGACCGCCCGCATTCGGATTCGTCGTCGGGTTCCTGAACCACTCCGGCAACGTGTTCCACTGCGCCTTCGTGAGGACGACCTGCATCTGCTTCACCGCGGCCACGTAGTTGTTGCGCGCGAGCTGGAGCGCAGGCTGGATCTGCGGGAAGGCCTGACGGATGTCGCCGCCCGCCGAGTCGAGGTGTGTCTTCAGCGCTTCAGCGAGTACCGAGTCCTTCGACTCCAGGAGCAGGCCGACCGAATCCACCGCCGCGAGCTGCGCGGGCGTGAGCGAGAGATGCAATGAGTCGTTGAACCCGCGCACCGTGACCGCCGGATTGGGTGCGACGCGGCTGACGATCGCCTTCGCGTCGACGCCATCACCGGCCGCACCTGCGCGACCGGTGATGGCACGAAGCAGCGCCTGGGTGCGATCGCGCTGCATGTCGGGGCCGACCTGAAGTCGACCGGTGAACGCGACCTGGAATGGATTGAACGCCGCGGAACGCGAAGCCGGGTTGTTGCCGAAGCGCTCGTTGACCTGATAGACAAATCGGTTCGAGTCGGGTTTGAACCCGCGGACGAAGAGCAGGTTCGGATCGACGCGGCTCGTCTGTCCCCACCCACTCAGGTTGTTGGCACCATGCAACAGCTGGTCGAGACCCGTGAGCGGATTCACCAGCTGCACCTGCAACTGCAGTCGCTGCTGGATGATGCCGCCCAGGTTCGGGCGCAGGTTCGCCTGGAAGTCGAGCCGTGGCGTCCAGTCGCCGACGCACGTGTTGCGCCCCGCGACCGTACCCAGCTGCGCCAGCAGGCAGCTCCGCGCCTTCGCAGGTGCTTCGGCGAGGAGGCGCGTCATGCCGTTGACGAGCGCGGTATCGGGCGCGGTTGCCGGATCATAGATGAACGCGCGATCGTTGCGCGCGCCGTCGCCGTTGATGTCGCTGCCGACCAGCGGCGTATAGGGCGCACCGGAGCTGAAGCCCATCACGGAGGTGATGTCGAGCCACGGCTTCGCCATCCACGTCATGGTGCCCTGAATGTTGTGCGCGCGTCCGAGAGTGCTGCGGGCCCACGTGATGACATTGGGATCACCCGCGGTCGTCGGCGAAGAGAACCCACCAGATGGGGAACCACCCGAGAACGACGATTGGTCGCGCGCATTCTGGAACGTGTACGAGAGGCTCCAGATGAGGTTCGTCAGGCTGACGCCGTTGAACGTGGTCGTCACCTGCGCGGTGCGCGATTCGAGATACGAGCCGATCTCGTACACGTGCGCGAGATCGCTGACCTTGCGTGATCCGAGCACGCTGGCAGCGCCTGTGGCGGGAACGATGGAGTTCGCGGGCACGTAGACCGGTCGCCCACCCTCGCTTGCAAGCTGGAACCGGGGCGTGACGTTGAGGTTCAGGTCGGTGACGCCATACAGGTTGGTGCCGAGTGCGTACGATCCGTCGACACTCGCGCTGTAACGAAGACCGAGGCGCTTCTGAAAGCCGAGTGACCCCCTCCACGCACGAGGCGCCGTGAAGGTGGAGTCGAACAGCGTCACGTTCGACCGCGTGTTCGAGAATGCCTGGCCCGGACCCGTTCCATCGAGGCACGTGCTCGGCACCGACGCGGGATCGCTCTGGTAAAGCGACCAATTCGGTATGGGGACCGCGCTGCCAACGCAGATGAGCTGCGTCTCGCCCGACGGCAATCCGGTGGCATCGATGGCGGAGCTGAAGAGGCCCGTGGGCACCTTGCCGCGAAACTCCCCGATGCCGCCGCGAAGCACGCCGAAGCTGTTCACTCCACCCGGCACCGCGGCCGCCCCTCCGCCGCCTCGGCCACCCCCACCCCCACCCCCGCCGCCGCCGCCGCGACCACCGCGCCCGCCGCCCCCCGCATCCGCGGGCGCCTGATCGACGCCGTTGACGCGATTCTGCGCGCCGATGATCCACGTAAAGCCGAGCCGCGGACTGATGTGGACTTCAGAGGGAAAGTCCGACGTACTACGCCCGAACCTCGACTCGACTTCCGGATTGGACGCCGGTGCCCCGCGATACTCCGAGCCCTCGAGGCGCGCGCCGTACACGAACTGCCACGCCGCGCTCTTCCGCCAGCTGTCGCCGAGGTAGATCGCGCTATTCAACGCGCCCGTCGAGCGGGCGTTCGGTGAGAAGAGCCGGGTGTACTGTGCCGGCTGGTTCGCCGCGAAGTCGGCGAGCGAGTTGAACGTGAACGTTCCGGCGCGGTTGATGGACGAGTACTGCGAGATGTCGCTCACGTTGAGCAGCAGTCCCATCTTGAGGCGATGACCACCACCACGGATCCAGGAGATCTCGTCGGTGAGCTCGAGCTGGTCGTTGAGGCTCGACGTCGGCAGCGCGGGATTGCCACCGAAGTTGAGGGAGCTCACGCCGACCACGCCGTCGCTCAATAGTGAGGACACACGCACGCGGCCCTCGGGACCTTCGTAGTAGGGATCGGCCGACTGGTGGCTGCGCTCGTAGTAGACGCGTCCTTCGTTGACGAACTGGTCGAGGAGCGTCGACGCGAGCGACACCATGACCCCACCCGACGACGTGCCGCGATCGCCGCCGAGGGGCGGGATGCCGAGTTGGTCGCTGCGGAAATTGTCGGCGCGCGAACCCGCCCAGTTGACTCGCGCTGTCAGCGAGTGGTCCTCGTTGATGTGGTAGTCGAAACGGGCGATGCTTGTCGCATTGTCCGTGAGTCGGCTGGGAGGAATGCCGGCGAGGTTGAGCGGCACGTTGTAGCCGGACAGCAGGCCGAGGAAGCGCGCGGCGGAGTCCGATTGGACGCCGAGTCGCTGCAGGGCGAGTGGATCGGCGCTGAGAAGCGACTGGAGTGCGCTCGTCTGGCGATTCACCTGCAGCGAGACGAACCAGAATGCCTTGTCCTTCACGAAGGCGCCGCCGACGCCGCCGCTCAGCTGATTGCGCGTGTAGGCGCCGGAGAAGGCGCCTGTTCCCGAGGTATCGGCCGCCGACGTGAACTCGAGCGCGGGATCGTGCAGGGCGTACCCGAACGACCCGTTCATGATGTTCGTGCCGCCTTTCGTGGTCGTCGCCACCTGGCCACCGGTGAACTGGCCGCGGCTCACATCGTACGTGTTCGTGATGACGCGTGTGTTGCGCACGGCTTCGGCGGGGACACCAGCTCCGCCGAACGACAGGCCGTCGAGCGTGATCTGGTTCTGGTCCGGCCGCTGGCCGGCCACCGAGAATCCCGCAGCGGTGCTGTCGGTGCCCGCGATGCTGACGACGCCCGGCGCGAGCGCGGCAATGGCATTGAGGTCACTCGGGTCGATGGGCAGTCGCATGAGCATGGCGCCCGTGAGATCTGTCTCGAGGGAGCCGGCGGTTGGTCGGTCGTTGGCGATCGGCGCACGCGTGGCCACGGTGCGATTGGCCTCGAGCGTTGCGACACCGGCGGTCATCTTCGCGTCGGCGACGAGTCGATCCTCGTCGGCCTGCTTGGCGATGGCGAACGAGACCGGAAGCATGCCGAGGTGCCGCACGGTGATGCGGTACTGTCCGCCACCGTCGGGAAAGAGCAGCGTGTACTTCCCCTGGTCGTTCGTGGTCTTCTTGCGGGTGACCTCGGTCTCGACGGACGTCACCTCGACGGTGGCGCCGGCGATCGGTTTATTGTCCGGTCCGACAACCGTTCCGGTGATGATATCGGTCGTGGCGCCGACCTGCGCGCGTGCGGGCACCGCGGCAAGGATGAGCGTCATCAAGAGTATGAGGGTGCGTCGCATATCCTCCTGTACGACGCAGGCACGCTCAGCGTTTGTTGGGTGCTCCCATGGGAGAGCGTACCTGGTACGCTCTCCCGGCCTTTTAGGGTACGGCCGGTCTCCCCCAGGTCGCACCAATACCCGCCAGCAGTGCAGCGTATGTCTCGATGCCGTCCCACAGGTTCTGGAGGCGGAGGTTCTCGTCCGCGGCGTGCTGGTTGTCGTCGTAGTTCGCGATCGGCAGGTGAATCATCGGGACCTTGAGCACCTGTTCGAACAGGTACGTTGGCCCCGTCGCGCCAGATGTCGGGATGCTGAGCGGCGGCTCCTTCGCGCCATCGCGCAGCGCGGCAATCACCGCCTTCCCGAATGGGCCATCCATCGGGGCGCGGGACGCCGGATAGCCTTCGGTCCATTCGACACGCGCCACCTTCGCGTGGGCGAGACGCATCGCCACCGTCACGCTGTCATGCGTGATCCAGTAGCCCTGCTTCCGGATGTGCGCTTCCACGAGTTGACGGACGTGCTCTGGTGTCTGTCCCGGTACGAGGCGCAGGTCGAACGACGCATACGCTTCACTCGCGATCGTATTGGATCCGGTCTCGCGCACGCCGCCCACCCGCATCCCGCGCAGGTTGAACGCCGGCAGCATGATGCGCTCGGCCAGGAGGGCATCGTTGGCCTCGGTGCGGGCGAGGCCGAGTGCCTTGCGCAGCTCGGGGTCGAACTTCGGGAGTTCGGCGGCCGCCTTGTGCTCCGCGGCGGTGATGGGCCGCATGTCGTCGTAGTAGCAGGACCTTGATGTGTCCGTCGTCGTCACGCATGCTGGCGACCAGATTGGCGAGCATGACGCCGGGATTCGGCGCCCAGTTGCCATAGTGGCCGCTGTGCAGGGCGCGCGTGGGGCCGTAGACCGTGAGCTCGAAACCCGTGACACCGCGATTGCCGAAGAGCACCTGCTGCCGACCACTCTGATGCACGGGTCCGTCGCAGAAGAGCCACGCGTCGCCCTTGAGTTGCGACGCATACCGCTCGAGGATCTGGCGAAGATGCTGCGAGCTCGCCTCCTCTTCACCCTCGAAGAAGACCTTGAGGTTCACCGATTGCGTCGTCTTCGACGCGTGCATCGCGTCGATGGCGGCGAGGATCGCCATGATCGATGCCTTGTCGTCGCCCGCCGAACGTGCGTACAGACGTGACTCGGGGTTCGCGTGCCCGCCGTGTTCGGGGAGCGGAATCACCTTGCCACCCTGGTTCGGCTCCTTGTCGCGGAGGACGGGGGTCCACGGCGGCGACGTCCATTGCTTCGGGTCGAGTGGCTGGCCGTCGTAGTGCGCGTAAAGCACGAGCGTTCGCGTCGCACCGGGTGTCGGGAGCTCGCCGTACACGGCGGGCGGGCCGCCCGGCACCGTGAGCAGCCGCGTATTCGTGAAGCCGCGCGACGCCAGCATCGTGATGAGCTGGTCCGCGTTGCGACGAATGCCGACCGAGTCGCTCGCAAGGTTCGGGAGCGCGAGCAGCGTGGAGAATTCCTTCAGGATCTCCGATTCGTTCTGCTGGCGGTACTCGCGCGCGCTCGCCCGGGCGGCCGCGCCGGTCGTTGCGCCTTGCGCGGCGGCTCCCGAGCTGGACCCGGCAATGGCGAGACAGAGCAGCAGCCAATTCCATTTTGATTCCGGCACGCGATGGTACTCCGAGGTTGTTGAAGGAGAGGGATGTTCGTGCTTCGCGATGGCGCCGTCCAGTGTGCGACAGCCTGAAGATGATCGCGCGAGACGAGCGGCGTCATTCTGCGTGAACGACGGTAGCCTGCCGCGGACACCAGCGTGCTCAAGTGCGGCCCGCGCATTGCGCGGTGGCGTATGACGTCGGCGGTCTCATCCCGCCGGTCACGTGGGTGCAAGTGCCTCAGGGTTGCGCGTGGATCATGGGGAGGCGGGCCGAAGGCATGCTGCACTGCATCAGGTTGTGCGCCTGTGCATCTGATGGGAACCTTGCGTCGCTCCTGCGACTTGTCCCCGCTCCGAGCTGCGCTGCCATCCCGCTCGCGCCCAAGCACCCGCACTCCCTCCAAGCGATGAAGGTTACCGTGAGCGATTCTGCGCAGCTCCAGTCCCGGGCCGATAGGCAATGGCTCGCCAACGTGCATCCCGCCGACTGGCGGAATCCGATCCCGGCCGAGCGCTACCACCTCGTCGTTGTCGGCGCCGGAACCGCGGGGCTGGTCAGCGCGGCGATTGCGGCAGGGCTCGGCGCGCGCGTGGCCCTCGTTGAACGCAAGTTCATGGGGGGCGATTGCCTCAACGTTGGCTGTGTGCCATCGAAGGGACTGATCCGCGCCGCCCGTGCGTGGCACGAGGCGCGCACCGCGGCGGCACGCTTCGGCGGGCCGGCCGCTCCAGGCTCGGGCGACTTTGCCGCCGCCATCGCGCGCATGCGCGAGCTGCGCGCGGAGCTGAGCGCGGTGGATTCAGCGGCGCGTTTCCGTGACCTCGGTGTTGACGTATTCATTGGGACGGCGCGATTTACTGGCGACACCGGCATCTCCATTCGTGGCGACGACGAGCGCGACACGGCAGTCCAGTTTCGACGGGCGATCGTCGCCACCGGAGGACGCGCCGCGGCGCCCGCGATCGACGGGTTGAAGGAGAGCGGCTTCCTGACGAACGAAACGATCTTCGACCTCGACACCTTGCCTCGGCGCTTGCTCGTGATCGGCGGTGGGCCGATCGGTTGCGAGCTGGCGCAGGCGTTCGCCCGCTTTGGCAGCCAGGTGACGATCCTGAACGCCGGTGCGCAGCTTCTCCCACGCGAGGATGCCGATGCAGCCGCAATCGTGGAACGCGCGCTGGTAGCGGACGGAGTCGAGCTGCGCCAGCGAGTGACGATCGTCGCCGCGCGCCGAGAGGCAGAGAGTCGGACGCTCGTATATGAAGTGGGTGGAAAGCGCATGGAGTGCAGCGGCGACCAGATTCTCGTGGCGGCGGGCCGCGCGCCCAACGTCGATGGGCTCGGGCTCGAAGAGGCAGGCGTCCGATACGATCAAAAGGGCATCGACGTCGACGACCGGTTCCGGACGTCGAACCGCCGAGTGTTCGCGATTGGTGACTGTGCGTCGAAGTTCCAATTCACGCACGCCGCCGACGCACAGGCGCGCCGAGTGGTGCCGAACGCCCTGTTCTTTGGCATCGGCGGGGGGAAAGGAAGCACGCTCGTGATGCCATGGTGCACCTTCACCTCTCCCGAAGTGGCGCACGTTGGCATCACTGAACACGAAGTGGCCAAGGCGGCCGGCGCCGTGGAGACGATCACCGTGCCGTTCGCGAGCGTCGACCGCGCAGTGCTCGATGGCGATACGGACGGTTACTTCCGCGTGCATCTCGCGCGAGGCAGCGATCGCATTCTCGGCGCGACGCTCGTCTCCGAACACGCAGGGGAGACGATCAGCGAAGTCACTGCGGCAATGACCAATGGGATCGGCCTCACTGGCCTCGGCGCAACGATCCACCCGTATCCGACGCACGCCGAGGCGATCCGCAAGGCGGCAGATGCCTATCGGCGACAGCGTCTCACGCCGACGGCGAAGCGGCTATTCGGGTTGTTCTTCCGGATGTTCACATGAGCGCAGACGCCTCACCGGCGGGCAAGCCAGCGGACGACGCTTCACCGTCGCGGGGCGCCGTCATGATACGCTTTGGAGTTCTCCTCGTGCTACTGGTCGGTGCCGGGTTCGCGGCATGGCGTCTGGGTTTCTTCGATCTGCGCGATCCCCGACACCTCGCCGCCGCGGTACGACGAGCACGCGGAGTGCGCGCGATCGCACCCTTGTTTGTCCTCGTCTACGCAGTCGTTGCTGCGTTCGGGCTGCCGGCAACTCCGTTCACGCTTGCGGGCGGCGCCATTTTCGGGACGGTGCTCGGATCGATTCTCAATTGGAGTGGTGCCGTGCTCGGCGCGATCGGATCCTTCTTCCTCGCGAAGGTACTGGGGCATGATGCGCTGCGCCGGTTGCTGGGCCAGAAGGCCACGAAGCTTCAGGGACTTGTGGAGCGCGGTGGCTTCGCCACCATGTTCAGGCTCCGGCTCCTGCCCGTCGTCCCGTTCAATGTGCTGAGCTTTGCCGCTGGGCTCGCGGGCATGCCATTTCGTGCGTATGTGCTTGGCACCGCACTCGGTATCATCCCGGGAACCATCGTGTACACGTATTTCGCGGACAGCCTGATTTCCGGTGCTGCCGGCGCGTCTCGCGCGGCGTTCCTCAAGGTCGGCGTTGCCGCGGCGCTGCTGCTGATCGTCTCGTTTGCTCCCATGGTGGTGCGGCGCCTGAGGCATCAGGGGCCTGACACGGCTGGCACATGACGTTGCACCTCTCACGACATCGTGCAGCGGATTCCGGGGGCGCACGTCTTTCTGCGCGCCGGATACTCCGAGCCGCAGGGAACTTCATGACAGGCTCATGCCTTGTCGGGGCGCAATGGATTCGGGAATGGTGACTGACGACGCAAAACGAAGGCGCGACCACGAGTTCACGGTGGAGGCGCTCCGCTGGCTGCCGGAAGTCACTCGCTTCGCGCTCTCTCTCGAGCGCGACGAGGCAGATGCCGATGACCTCGTGCAAGAGACATTTCTGAAAGCGTATGAGGCGTGGCACACCTATACACCAGGGACTGAGTGTCGCGGCTGGCTATTCACCGTCTGCCGGCACGCGTTCTACCGGCGGCGAAAGCGCGAAGAGCGACACGTGAGCTGCGACGATCCGGAACTCGAGGCCCTGGCGGCGGTGGCCGTCCACGCCTCAGCCAGGCAGGGTGGCTACGAGGACATCTTCACGCGCTTCGATCTCTCCGATGCCATCGACACGGCGATTGCGGCGTTGCCCGTGGTGTTTCGAGATGTCGTGCTCCTCATCGACGTGAATGACCAGTCGTATGAGTTCGCGGCGGCGTTGCTGGAAGTGCCCATTGGAACTATCCGCTCGCGGCTTTTTCGCGGGCGCCGCCTGCTTCAGGAGGCGCTCATCAGTCATGCCCGGGACGCGGGGCTCTTGCGTCCGCAACTCGACACCGGAACATCCGGTCAGGAGTCACAATGAAGAGGTTCATGCCGCGCTGGCTCGCGCGCTGGTTCGCACCGACGGCGACGATGTCGACCGCAGCGATGTCTGCGCCGATGCTGGACTGCGCGTCGGTGATGCGAACGCTCTGGGATTACGTGGATGCGGAGCTCACGCCACAGCGCATGGATGAGATCCGTGTGCACATCGAGATGTGCCAGCGGTGTTACCCTCAGTTCGCATTCGAGCGCTCGTTTCTCGACGCGATTGCCGCGCGTGGTCGTACGCATTCGGATCCGGGAAAGCTGCGCGCCAGCTTGCTCCAGGCCCTGCAGGCAAAAGGACTCAGCGAAGCGTAAGGCCGGCGCCGAACGGGGCGCGCGGCACGGGCAGCGACTCGGTGGCGATGTCCGTTCCGGCGTCCAGCGCGATGCCGACGTCCGACTGCACGAGGGCGGGAGCGTCGTTGATGCTGCGACGCTGCTGCGCTCTGCCATGGTCGCGCGCGCGACACCCGCAAAAGCCGCGTCCTAGCGTTTTTCCCCGCCACTGGAAAAGCGCTGGCGTACTGCGCCCTCAGTCCGCCAGCGCTCCGTCCCGCACGCTCCACAGCGGCGCATACGCCAGTTCCGCGCGCGCGCGCGAGATGTCCAGTGTGTGTTCATCCGCCAGTTGCTCCACCACGTAGCGCG
>JBBQFW010000092.1:0-13077 GCA_038322445.1 Gemmatimonadales bacterium | reverse complement strand
AGGGCGAAGAGCGGCAAGACCGCGTACGAACCGTAGCGATGCAGGCGGAGGCGACGTTCGTACCAGTCGCCCACCTCGATGGAGCGGCGGCGGCGTGGCGGGAGGGTGTCGTCAGCAACGCGGACACCGGCGACGAGCGCGGACTGGACCGGGCCCGCAACGGAGTCGCTACGCGTCACGGCGCCCGTGTCGATGGGCGCCGCAAGGAGGAGGAACATCGCAAGGACAGACGGTGCGGGCATGTACGGGGGCGATCGAAGGAGACCGGCGAACCATGGCGCGAAGGCGGCGGCGGCGATAGTGCGGCGGCATTGCACCGCGTGGTTGCCGCATGACGATCTTCGTTGCCCGACAGGCCATCTTCGACCGGAGCGACCGCCTCTACGGCTACGAGCTGCTGTACCGTGGCGACGAGCAGGCGACCAGCGCCGTGGGCGTCGACGGGGCCACGATGAGCGCGCGCGTCCTGTCGAATGCCTTCATCGGCATCGGCATTGCGGAGCTCGCGCAGGGCGCGCCGGCGTTCGTGAACTTCACGCGGGACCAGCTCGTGGGTGGCATGTACGAGCTGCTTGCGCCGGATGACGTCGTGATCGAGCTGCTCGAAGCGGTGCGGTGTGACGACGAAACGCTCGCCGCGTGCAAGGCGATGGTGTGCGCCGGCTACCGCTTTGCGCTCGACGACTTTGTCTACGATCCGAGCTACGAACCGCTGATCGCGCTGGCATCCGTGGTGAAGGTGGACGTGCTCAACCGCGCGGAAGACGACCTGCGGGCGGTCGTGCGGCAACTCGCGGGCTTCAAGGGACAACTGCTCGCCGAGCGGGTGGAGACTGCCGACGTCCGGGCGAGCTGTGCGGCCATGGGCTTCCACCTCTTCCAGGGGTATTTCCATGCGCGGCCGGAAACGCTGCAGAAGGAGGATCTCGACGTCGCGCAGGTCACGGTGCTGCGCCTGCTGACGCTCCTGCGCGAAGGCCAGCAATCGAGCGCCACCATCGAGGAAGTGCTGTACGGCGACCCGTCGCTCTGCTTCAAGGTCCTGCGGATCGTGAACGCCGCGGCCATGGGTGGACGGGGGGTGGAGTCGATCCAGCATGCGCTCCGCCTGATCGGCAGCGACGCGCTGCACCGGTGGCTGAGTGTCATCCTCGTGGCGTCGTTCGCGGCGGAGAGTGGGGCGCGGGGCGACCTGGCCGTCAGCGCGCTGTCGCGTGGCCGGTTCTGCGAGTTGTTGACGACCTGCTCGCGCCTGAAACAGCCCGCGGCCCCGCTCTTCATGACGGGGATGATGTCGCGCATGGATGCCCTGATGCGGGTGCCAATGACGCGTGTGCTCGAGCTGGTGGCGGTCAGCGCCGAGGTCCGCGATGCGCTCCTCACGCGCACGGGTGCGCATGCGTCCACGCTCCTGCTGGTGGAAGCCTACGAAGCGTCCGACGTCGACCAGGTGCGGCTGCTCGCGCCGGCGGTTGGCGTCCAGGTCAGCGACGTTCCGCATCTTTACGTGCAGGCCGTGGAATGGGCCCGTGTCCAGATGAGTGCCGTGGCCTGATGTGCAGAGGGACCGCTCACGCGGTCCCCGGTGGTGCCTCTTGCGCTCCCTAAGAGCCGGAGCTGACGTGCGGCGGAGCGGGTCCGACTTCGGGCAGGTGTGGAAGCGCGCGCTCCACGGGCGTTTCGCTGAAGGGCAGCACGATGGTGATGCGCCGGTTGCGCGCGTCGTAGGCGTCCGTATCCATGCGCGGGTCGCGATCGGCCAGCCCGCGCACCTCGCGGATTCGCTGCGGCGTCACGCCGTCCGCTTCCAGCAGCCGCCGTGCCGCGTTCGCCCGATCCGCGGACAGCTCCCAGTTGGAGTAGGTGCCCAGGTACGGCCGGCCGTCGGTGTGTCCCTCGATGATCAAGGCGTTGTTCAGCAGGATGAGCTCCTGCGCAACGACCCCGAGGATGGTGCGCATGACAGGCTTCATCTCGGCCGACGCGACGGGAAAGAACGTGTCGCCTTCCGTGCTCTCGGCCAGCTCGATACGGAGCCCGGTCCGGGTGGTGGTGATCTCGACATTGGCCGCGATCGCGGTGAGGCCGGCGGCGGTGAGGCGAGCGCGGATGTGTGCGCCGGTCTGCTCGAACTGCTGTTGCTGCTGCACGCGGCTCACGAGGCGCAGCGGCGTGCTCTGCACGCTGCCGGGTGACGTGCCGACCGAGATCGGGCTCGAGCCCGCGGAGTAGCCCTTCTTGTAGCCGATCGGGTTGGAGAAGTAGCCCTCGATGGACTTCTTGAGGTTCTCGTCCATGCCCAGGATCCACATGACCATGAAGAACGCCATCATTGCCGTGACGAAGTCGGCATACGCGACCTTCCACGAGCCGCCGTGATGCGCCGCGTGATGCTTCTTTCGCTTCTTGACGATGATGATCTTGCCGCCGGTCCTGGACATGTCAGGCCGCCTTGCGGCGCGTGAGGGCTTCGAGCTCGGCGAAGGAGGGACGGTCGACCGGCTCGATGTTCCGCCGCGCGAATTCGACGCAGGTCATCGGCGCATCGCCGCGCGCAAAGGCGAGCAGCGCGGTCTTGATGCACGACATGTAGTCCGCTTCGGCCTTGATGCGGGCCTCGATCGCACTGGACACCGGCCCGAAGACCCCATACGCCAGCAGGATGCCGAGGAAGGTACCGACCAGCGCGCCGGCGACCTTCTCGCCGATCACGGTAGCCGAGCCGCCAATGGATCCCATGGTGATGACGACGCCGAGCACCGCGGCGACGATGCCGAAGCCGGGCATCGCGTCGCCGATCTTGGTGATCGCGGTGGGCGCGGCCATGAGCTCCTCGTGCTGCTTCTCGAGATCCATCTCGAGGATCTCGCTCAGGTGATGGTCTTCCACCGCGCCCGTCAGCAGCACCTTCAGCGTGTCGGCGAGGAAGCTCACGGCGTGGTGCGACTTCGTGAAGAGCGGGTACTTCTTGAAGATGTCGCTCTTCTCCGGCTCCTCGATGTGCGACTCGAGGCCCACCAGGCCGTCCTTGCGCGCCTTCTGGAACACTTCGTAGAGGAGTTGCAGCAGCTCGGAGTAGGCCTTCCCGCTGTACGGGTTCGGCTTGAGCAACCCGAAGATCGCCGCGAACGAGCCCTTCACCACGCTCATCGGGTTGCCGGCGAGGAACGCCCCGGCGGCCGCGCCCCCGATGATGATGAACTCCGACCACTGGAGCAGCACGGCCAGCTGGCCATGGTGCATCGTGTAGCCGAACAGGATGCTTCCGATGACGATGACGAGACCCAGAATGACGAACACGTTGGCACTTCTCCCGGATCGACGATCCCCGTGTGTGGCGTACCACCCGAGTATCGTCCGCGCATTCCGGGACTGGAGTGCTTAATGATCCGGCTTGGGGCGTTCGGTCAGCCAGGCGTTGGCGTCGGTGGTGTCGGCCGCGCGCTGGTTCTCTTCCGCGATGGCGGTGACGATCTCGCTGCGGAGGATGGACACGGACGGCGGCGCCTCGATGCCGAGGCGGACGGTCTTGCGATCGCAGGCCAGGACGACGATGCGGATGCCGCCCTCGATGATGATGGCGTCGCCGGGTTTGCGGCTCAGGATGAGCACGATTACTTGCCCAGGTTGATGAGCGTCTGCGTCATCTCATCGATCACGCCGATGAGCTTCGCCGCTGCCTGGTAGGCCTGCTGCTGCTTGATCATGTTCACGAGCTCCTCGTCCGTGGATACGCCGCTGACGGACTGGCGACGCGTGTCGGCCTGACTGACGAGCGTATCCTGCACCTGGGACTGGCTTGCTGACTGACTCGTTGCCAGTGCCACATCGGTGACAGTATAGCGATAGAAGGCGCCCATCGATCCGCTGACCATGGCGCCCGAGGCGCTCGGCAGGGAGAACGAGGTGTCGCGGAGCGCCGCCAGGCGGTTGGCGACGTCCCCGTTGCCCACGCCGGTGGCGCCGGCGCCGGCGGCCGCGATATTCGCCACGTTCGCCATGGCCGCCGACACGCGGATGCCGCGCGCTGTCTGGAAGGGATCGGCCGATCCGGTGATCGTGGGATCCTGGTCGAAGAAATTGCCGGCAGGCGTCCCCCCTGGCGCGGCGGCCGTGAAGGTCACGCCGGTGGTGTGGATCGCGTTCGTCTGGCGCACCAGCGTGCCCGCGAGTGTATCGAGGTCGCGTATCACGCCGGGAATCTGCGTGTCGAGCGACGTCACGGCGGCGCCGATCCTGCCGCCCACGGGTGGCAGCGCGCTCGTCTCGCCCGCGAAGGTGAGGACGATGGGCTGCGTACCGCTCATGGTGACCTGGTGGGCGCTGGTGCCGTCCACCAGCGTGCGGCCGCCCAGATATACGCCGACCGCGCCGTCCGCGCGGTCGATCACCTGGACATTCACGAGGGACGACATCTGGTCGAGCAACCGGTTGCGCGCGTCGCGCAGGTCGTTCGCCGACTGCCCGCCCGCCTCGGCGGCGACGATCGCGGGGGCCATCTGCGCCACCTGCGTCGCGAGTTGGTTGACCTTGCCGATGTCCAACGCAAGCGAGGTGCGCGTGCCGGTGGCGATGCTGTCGAGCTGCGCGGCGAAGCCGTTCAACATGCCCGCCACCTCGTTGCCGCGCTGCCGTACGACGCCGCGCGCCGCCAGGCTCGTGGGGTCCGTCGAGAGGTCGCTCCACGAGTTCCAGAACTGATCGAGCGAGTTCGCGAGACCGGTGGATGACGGTTCGCCGAAGACCTGCTCGACGCGACTCAGCGTGCTGTTGGTGGCCTTCTGGTACGACGCACTGCCCGTGGCGGCGCGGAACTGCGTGTCGAGGAGGCGGTCGCGCGCCTGCGTGATGCCCTGCACCACGACGCCCGTGCCGACGTTGCCGTACGTGTAGTTCACCGGATGCGCCGCGGCGACATTCACGCGCTGCACCGTGTACCCCTCGACGCCGGCGTTCGCGATGTTCTGCGACGTCGTCTGGAGGGCGGCCTGCGCAGCCTGCATGGCAGACCGCGCGATGCTCAGGGTACCGGCAATGGAGCTCATGTCAGGCCCTCACGTTCAGGAACACGCGACCGCTTGCGCTCTGTAATCCGCTGCCAGTGCCGTACGTCGGGGGCGTGGTCCCGCCAGCGAGCGCGCGCACGTGGGCTTCTCCGCCCGCCAGCGCACCACGCAGGATGTCTCGATTCACCGACACCTCCTCGGACAACGTCTTCGCCGTGTCCTGCAGCGCATCACGCAGTTGCGCGAGCTCCGGAGTCATGCGTGCGCCCAGCAGCTCTTCCATCGCTGCGATGCGGATGTCCTCGCGCACGCCGAACATGCGGTTGAGTGCGCGCCGGCGGAGCCGCGCCTCGTTGAGTGTCGCCAGCACGCGATGCGTGGCGAACACGCTGTCTTCCACGGCCTGCAGGTCGTCCTCGGCCACGGCGCGACGCTGTCGCCGCATGATGCCGATGAGGTCCGTGATCAACCGCGTTTCCGAGGTCATCGCGTCGGCGAGCATGGTCAGCGACGGCTCGCCCGCTGGAATGATCGCCGATATGGCGTTGTAGGGCTCCGACATCATCCTCATTCCTTCGGCCGCGCGGCGGCCTGCACGGGCGCGGTGGACGGAAGGGACTGCGAGAGCTGGCGCACCATGATCTCGCCGAGCGAGTTGGCGCCGGTCCATCGTGTCGGGACGATCTCGGCCATGTGCTGGTCGAGCATGCCGCGAAACACCTCCTCTCCCTGCCCGCCGCTGAACAATCCCTCGTCCGGCACGGTGTTGCGCATGGCCTGGAAGAGCTGGTCGACGAACACGCTCTGCATCTGCTGCGCGGTGCCGCGCAGCTGCTCCACCGGCGACTGATCCGCCGCCGGCCGCGCGACGCGGCCGATCGCATGGTGCAACGGGCGCGGTCCGATGGCGGTCATCGGATCACCACGTCGGCCGAGAGGGCACCGACCGCGCGGAGCGCCTCGAGAATGGCCCCGATGTCGCTGGGTGGGGTCTGGAGCGCGTGCAATGCGGCAACGATGCGGCTCACCGGCGTGCCGCTGGCGACACGCAAGCCGCCGGGGAGCGGCGGTGGCGCGCCCGCGGGGTCTCTCCGCGAGGCGGTGTCGGACGCCGCCAGTGCACCGACCGACAGCGTGACGCCACCATGGCTCACCGACGCATCACCAACGGTGATCTCGCCGCCCGTGATGACCGTACCGTCGCGCGCGTCAATCACGAGTCGCGTCGGCATGTCGGGACGCACGAGGACATCGCGGATGAGCGTGAGCAGCGTGGCGCGGTCGCGCTTCTCGTCTGCCTTGAATGCAAGCGCGATGGCGCCCGGATCCTCGACCTTTGCAATGGTGTCGCCGAGCGCCTTGTTGATCGCCGCGGCGATGTGCGCGGCGGTGCCGACATCGGGCTCACGCAGCACCAGGCGCGACGTGCTCGCGAATACCGGGTGCGGCATGTCCGCTTCGAGCAGGCCACCGGTGGGAATGCGCGCCGAATTCTCCTGGGCGTACGTGCTGCGATAGCCGCCGCCCTGTCCCGACTCACTGACGAGTACCGCGCCCTGCGCGGAGGCCACGGGCTTGCCGCCGACATCCGCCAGCAGTGGCGTCATCCAGAGCACGCCGCCGCGGAGGGAGCGGGCGTCGCCCACCGAGGAGACATGGATCTCGAACTTTCCACCCGGTCGCAGGTACGGCGACACCTCCGCCGTCACGAGTACCGCGGCCACGTTGCGCATCCGTACCACCTCGGCCGGCACTTCCACCTCGAAGCGACGCAGCATGTTGACCACCGACGTGACCGTCACGCCGCCGGACCGGCCGCCGCTGGCGCGGTCGCCGGTGTTGTCGAGACCGATGACGAGGCCGTACCCCATGAGTCGCACAGGGACTGCGCGATCCTCCACCGTGAGGTCGCGGATGCGGACGTCCTGCGCGTGGGCGGATGCGGCACTGAGGAGCAGCGCCACCACGAGGAACGCAATGAGCGCTCCGAGCGCGAAGGCGTCGTGCAGCATGCGCTGCTGCCGGGAGGGAAGACTCATGGCCAGAACACCGAGATGAGGCGACCGATGATGCCACCGCGCGTGCTCCCGAGATCGCCGGTGAGCGTGTAGAGCACCTGCGCGTCGGCGATGCGTGCGCTCACGACCGTGTTCGTGGGCGACACGTCCTGGGCGCGCACGAACCCGGAGAGCGTGAGCTGTTGCTTGTTCTTGTCCACGTCCACGGTGCGCGAGCCCTTGATCTCGAGCACACCGGACGGATCCGCCTTCACCACGCGCACGGTCATCTCGCCGCGAAAGCGGAGGTCACGTGTGGCCTGCCCGCTCTGCCGCGACGACGACGCCTTGTTCGTCCCGAGGCTGACGTCGGCGCCGAGCACACTCGGCGCACTGAGTCCGAGGTTGCGGCTCTGCGTGTCGCTTGCGTTCTGTCCCTTGTTCGCCGAGGCGAGCGTCGATTCGTCCACGAGCACGGTGATCAGGTCGCCGGTGGCGAACTCGCGCCGGTCCGACGTCCACGAGTGGCGCATGACGCGCTGCGTCGCGGTGTCGGCGGTAACGGCAGCGGTGGTCGTCGCTGCGGGTGCCGTCTGGGCGAGCAACGCCACCGGCAGCAGCAGAGGAAGGGCGATGCGCGCGATGCGGACTGCGATGCGTGTCATGTCAGTTCACCCGCACGCGACCGGCGCCGATCACGATCGCCTCCACCTTGCGCTGCGCATCGAGCCGGATGGTCAGGCGTTCACCGAGTGACGCGGCGCGTGAGGCACGACCGCGCGCGGTGATCGTGATGCCGCCGTCCTGGTAGATGACGTCCACGAACGCATTGGCCTTCACGAGTACGGGCGGTGCAACGGCGGGACTCTTCAAGGGCTCGCCCGCGGCGATAAGGCGCCGCGTGGTCCAGCCGACGAGTGAGTCATCTGCCGCGGCGGCGTCGATGCTGGCGGTCGCCTCCGGCGCGCGCACCGCGGTCGACGCGTAGCCGATGTCGGCCGGAGAGAGTGACGTGCCGCGCGCGATCTCGCGCGCGGCGACGGCCACCCGCGGTGCCTGTGCACCCGCTTCCATCGCGAGCGCGAGCACCACGCCAGCGAGCGCGAAGGCGACAACGCGTGAGCGGCGGGTACTCACCGGACGATCTCGTTGGCGACCTGGGACATTTCGTCCGTGGCCTTGAGGGTCTTCGAGTTCAGCTCATACGCGCGTTGTGCCGTGATCATGTCCACCATCTCCTGGACGACTTCTACATTGCTGCCTTCGAGGCTCCCCTGGACGAGTTGGCCCATGCCGTCGTCCGTGGGGAAGCCCGTGATCGCCTGGCCGGATGCGGCCGTCTCCGTAAAGAGGTTCCCTCCCTGCGAGAACAGCCCGGTGGGATTGGCGAATCGCGCGATCTCGATACGCCCCAATTCGACAGTATCGGCCTCCTTGCGCACATAGCTGACTACGCCGGTGCGCGAGATGCTCACGTTGACCGCTTCGGGTGGCACATGGATGCCCGGGACGACAGGGTCGCCGCCATTGGTCGTGAGCGTGCCCTGGTCGGAGATCTGGAAGCCTCCGTCGCGGGTGTAGGCGGTGGTGCCGTTGGGCAACTGCACCTGGAAGTAGCCCTCTCCCTCGATCGCGACGTCGAGCGGACGGCCGGTCTGTTCCAGTGAGCCCTGCGCGCTCATCCGGAGGATGCCGGACAGCCGCGTGCCGCGTCCCACCTGGATGGCCGCCGTGGTATTCGCGTCGGGCGAGCCGATGACGCCGGTGCTCTGGACCGTCTGATACAGCAGGTCCTGGAACTGCGCGCGGCTCCGCTTGAAGCCGGTGGTGTTCACGTTGGCGAGGTTGTTGGCGATGACCTCGGTGCGAGTCTGCTGCGCCATCATGCCAGAGGCGGCGGTGCGGAGTGCGGCGTTCATTGGGCGACGTGTGGAGGGATCCTGCTGCTGAATGCGGAGGAGCGAATGACGCGTCTCACGACGCGCCCTTGCCGAGCTGTGACGTGGCGACTTCCCGCACGTGGTCGAGTACAGAAATCGTCTTCTCGACGGCGGCATACGCGCGCTGGATGCTGATCATGTCCACGAGACCGCCGAGCGAATCGGCGTTGGAATCCTCGAGGTGGCCCTGCTGGACGTCGCGCTTGTCGTCGGCGACGAGGGTGCGCGTGGCGCCGGGCACGAACGCCGTGGCGCCCGCGTGATCCAGTGTGGCCCCGCCGGCCGTCGATTCGATGCGCAGTCGGTCCACGGTCTTGCCGTCCACCGCGGCGTTACCCGTGCGGTCGACGACGAGCGTGCCGGCACCAACCTGGATGGCACCCTTTGCGCCGAGGACGCGGTTGCCGTCGCGATCGGCGAGGAATCCTTCGGTATCGACCTGGAGCGCACCACCGCGCGTGTAGCGCTCGCCGGCCGGCGTGTTCACGACCAGGAACCCATCGCCACCGAGGGCGATGTCGAGCGGCTGCCCGGTCTGGTGTACCGCGCCTTCGCGGCGGTCGGTGTGCGTCCCGATCACGGGAGCGCCATTCAACAAGCGCGCGAACACGCGCTCGGCCTTGAAGCCGTCGGTGGACGCATTGGCGAGGTTGTTCGCGGTGACCTCCTGACGGAGCTCCCAGTAGCGAAGAGCGCTCGCAGCGCCCGTCATTCCATTGATCGGCACGATGTTCTCCGGGGCGAGACCGGGAGCGATTGTCTCCCGGTGGACGGACCCAAGAAAGGCAGGGCACGTGCCCTTCGCCGCCGCGGTGTTGCTGGCCCTGCAAGTGCCGGTGTTGCAACGGCTTGTGTCAATTCTTCGATTACCGTGCAAGCTCGTGCGCACTGGGTAATTCGTGCCGCACGGCCAGTTCTGCCGTGCGTGTCTCGCCGGTACTACGCGAACTGCCGCATGGGAGCGAGCTTCCCGCGGAGGCGCAGCAGCGCCTTGGAGCGTATCTGCGAGATGCGCGATTCGGTGAGGCCGACGATGGTCGCGATCTCATGGAGCTTGAGGTCCTCGAAGTAGTAGAGCGAGAGCACGGTGCGCTCCTGATCCTTGAGCTCCAGGATCGCCTCACGCAGCAGCACCACTTCCTGTTCCTGCGACATCCGATCGTCCGCCGCCTCCTGGTCGTCGTCCGTGAGGAGCTCCGCTGGGGCGGGGGAGGTGCTCTCCCGGTCCGATGCACTGCGGTCGAGCGGGATGTGCACCGCACTCTCGAGATCGGACTGCCACCGCCACAGGGTGTCGAGATCCACATCGAGCGCCTCGGCCAGCTCGCGGTTCTCGGGCGGGCGGCCGAGCGTTCGCATCAACGCTTCGCGTGCATGGGCGATGTCGCGGGTCTTGCGGCGCACCGAGCGGGGTACGTGGTCCTGTCGGCGCAACTCATCGAGGATGGCGCCGCGCACACGCGGCACCGCGTAGGTGCTGAATGCGAGGCCTCTCGAGACGTCGAAGGAATCGATCGCATTCATGAGTCCGAGCGTGCCGGAGCTCACGAGCTCGTCGAGGTTGGCTTGCGCGGCGAGTGAGCGGGAGAGTTGGCGCGCAACGTGGTGCACGAGGCTCAGGTGCTTCGTGAGGAGGGCGCTGCGGGCGTCCTGGTCTCCCGCGGCAAAGGCGGTCCAGAGAGCTGGTTCGTTCATGGCGAGCTCCGTCGGCGGAGAGCGTGGGGGGGCGATGACGCGGGCGTGGCGACGTCCACATCGGCAAGGAAGGGAAAGACGGTGCGGGCAACGGGCTGCATGGCGGCGGCGGCAGGTGAGCCCTGGCCCGCATCGCCCACGAGCATCCCCGCGCCGATGGCGGCGCTGAGGCTGGCGTCGTCGGGCACGCATCCAGCGAGCGGGATGTCGACCGCGAGGAAGTGGCTGCACGCGTCCGCGATCTGCGCCGACGCGCACTCGGCCGCATGGCCTTCGCGGCGATTCACGAGCACGGTACTGGCGAGTGCGGGCACGTCTGCGTGCAGGGCCTTGATGAGCGCAAACGTCGCGGCGAGCGATATCGGATCCGTGTCGGTCACGAGCACCGCGCGGCCCGCGCCGCTGGTGGCGATGGCGCGGATGTTGTCGAGGCGGGACCCGGCATCGACGATGACGCAGTCGTAGTCGGCGGAGAGGGGAAGCAGGCGCTCCCACGGCGCCGCGTGCGTCTCTCGGCTGAAAGGTCGGAGACCGAGCGTCGTCGGCGCGCACGCCACGAGCGTGAAGGCGTCGCCGAGCGCCGTGCAGACGTCGTTCACGCCAACATGGGGATCGCGGAGTGACTCGAGCAGCCGAACGGGCCGCACGCCGAAGAGCGAGTGCAGGGTGCCATGGCCTTCATGACCGTCGATGAGCAGGACGCGCCCGCCGAGACTCGCGCACTCCAGCGCCAGCAACGCGGCGCAAACCGACGTGCCGACGCCGGCGCGACCGCTCGCTACCACGACGACGTGTGCGGGCCGGACGCGCGGCGATGGGCGCGGCCCGGAGTGCGAGACATCGTGCGGGTCAGGCCGCATGACCAAGCTCCCATGTGGCGAGGGAATCGAGCTTCACGTACGCCGGCAGCTCGGCGAGCGAGATGATCGGCAGGCTGGGCATCACCGGCTCCACGAGGCGACGGACACCGACGCGCAGGTTGGGCGGTGTGAGCAGGGGCACGATGCGCCCCTCGCTCGCATTGATGCTCGAGATGGCGTTGAGGTCGCGCAGCAAGCTGGCGAGCGTGTCGGGGGTGAGCATCTGCGTGGCCTGCTGGTTGGCGCGTGGGCTGAACAACCCCATGAGGGACGCCTCCAGCTTCGGTCCGAGCGTGATGCCGCGAACGGCGCCGGTATCATCCATGTACAGGCGACCGATGACGTTCGAGAGCGCCCGTCGCACATGCTCCGTGAGCAGCTCTGCGTCCTTGGTCTGCTCGGCGGCATCCGCGAGCGCCTCGAGGATCGACACCAGGTCGCGGATGGGAATGCGCTCGCGGAGCAGGCGCTGCAGCACGCGATGCAGCGCGCCGAGCGAGAGCTTCGCGGGGATGACGTCGTCGACGAGCGCAGGATGCGTGCGCTTGAGCGTGTCGATCATCTCCTGGACTTCCTGGCGGCCGAGCAGCTCCGACGCGTTGGCCTTGAGCTTCTCCATGAGGTGCGTGGCGATGACGGTCGTCGGCTCCACGACCACGTATCCGAACGACTCCGCTTCCACGCGCCGTCCGGCGGCGATCCAGCGTGCCGGCATGCCGAAGCTCGGGTCGATCGTCTCCATGCCGTCTACCGGGCCGATGGCCCGACCGGTGTCGAGCGCCATGAGGAATCTCGGCATCACCTCACCGCGTGCGATCTCGGAGCCGCGCAGCTTGATGACGTACTCGTTGGCTGGAAGGCGGATGTCGTCGCGGATGCGGATGGGGGGCACGAGGATGCCCAGCTCCAGTGCGGCCTGCTTGCGCAGCAGCGTGATGCGCTCGAGCAGGTCACCGCCCTGCTTCTCGTCGACCAGCGGGATGAGCGCGTAGCCAACATGGAGCTCGATCGAATCGAGCTGCAGGAGGTCAGTCATCGGGTCGGGAATCACCGGCGTGAGAGGCAACGCATCGATCTCCGCCTGCGCTTCCATCGAACGCTTCCGCTCGGCCTGTTCCGCGACGCGGCCGAGCACGGCGATGCCGCCGCCGAGCAGGAAGAACGGAATCTTCGGCAGCCCTGGGATAAGGGCGAAGATGCCGAGGACCGACCCTGCGATGTACATGGCGCGCGGATGCGCGCCGAGCTGGTTGGCGACGGTCGTGCCCATCTTGCCGCCGCCCGCCGCATGCGTGACGACGATGCCCGCAGCGGTGGAGATGATGAGCGCGGGAATCTGCGCGACGAGGCCTTCGCCGACCGTCAGGATCGTGTACTTCGACAGCGCTTCCGACATCGGCAGGCCGCGCTGCACTACACCGATGAAGAATCCGCCGACGATGTTGATGGCGGTGATGAGCAGGCCGGCAATGGCGTCGCCCTTCACGAACTTCGACGAGCCGTCCATCGCGCCGTAGAAATCGGCGGAGCTCGCGACTTCCTCACGGCGGCGGCGCGCGACGTTCTCGTCGATGAGCCC
>JBBQFW010000091.1:0-13231 GCA_038322445.1 Gemmatimonadales bacterium | reverse complement strand
TACGTGAGAACAAGGCCGCGGGTCGTTGCGGTGGCGGTGTTGATCTCGCCGTTGAAATCGACGAGATGCGTGCGGACGACGTCGTCCGACGCGCGACCTGGTCGTGTAATCTCGTGTTGTCCTGCGGGAACCCAGACGAAGTTACCGTCGGTGTAGGGCCACGGTGCGCCGTCAACGAGCGCGGGGCCGGTCCAACGTACGCCGACGCCGTACCGGGAGTTGACGCCGATGCGATCATGGCCGATCGACATACTCGTAACCAATGCGGCCGCCGAGGCGAGGAGGGGGATGTCCGGCGGTAGAATGGAGTTCTCCGAATAAAGCATCACGGACCGGAACGAACGCTGCGCCACGTGCACCAGTTGGAGAAATTCCGTACCGGTTTGCTGATTCGTCGGAAATGAGATGGACGGTCGTGCCACGATATTGATGTCCACTGCAAGTCTGGCAGAGTTGGATGTGATTGCTGCGTATTGATCCGCCATGGCGCCATAACGATCCGGGCCAAGGCCCCAGAGCCTCGACGCGTCCTCGAGTATGAAGGTGAAGTCATACTCCGGAATGAGCTTCAGTATCCGGCGCGCATCTGCGCCGATCAACTGACGCATGCTTGGCACAAATATGTCGTCGAGGTAGATGACGGAGATGCCTAGGGACCCTCTGCTGCTTCGGAGCGAAGCGAAGAGATCGAGCAGCTGTATGTGGAGCCTATATTGCAGGTCGACCCGATAGTCTTCAAACTCGGCAAGGCCCGTTGGGTTGCGCGCGTAATAGCGCGGCGAGTTCTGATCAAACAGGTCGGCGGGATCAAAGCCGTATCTTTCCTTGACCTCACCGCGCACATCGTCATTGAGCGGAGACACTTCGCCGAGGTTTGCGAGGCCATCCGGGCCTTCGAAATACATCTCGGAGATCGTAGCCCCGTCAAACTTGAAGCGGGTCATCATATCGGTGACGCCGTTCGCGACCGCCTTGAAGGTGGCAGGATTCCCGAGATTCATGTTCTTCCGCCAATAGATCTCGGCGTCCTGGAGTAAGGCGTTCTTCTCTCGCCACTCCGGGTGATCCGCCCAGAAACGGTTGCTGACGTGTGGAAACTGGAACCATGCATACACGATGATGCCATTTCGGTGTGCCGCATCGATTAAAGCACCGAGCGTAGTGTCCCGCGCAACGTCGCGCTCGAAAAAATACCACGCGCTCACGTGCACGACGCCAACGCCCATGGCACGCCATTGCTTCGCGAGATACTCGGGATCGGCCCGGGTGCGATACGACCAGTCCATAAGGACCTGTATTTCGCGACCCCGAACGCTCGGCGCTACGCCGAGGTCGGTCAGCGCCCGTAGCAGATATGGGAGTCTTTCGAACCCTTTGGTCCCCGGCACCGTCGCCACCCAGAGCACACCGCCCTTACCCACACGGTAGCCCGCCACTAGCGGTGCATTTGTCCAGCGGTCGCGCGTGAAGACCGTCGCCGCAGCGGGTGTGGATACACGGGGCAGGCGCGCCGGGTGCTCCCACAAAATGGTTTGTAGCTCCGAGTGCACGTCCAGTTCGACCCCGACGTCCACGGAATCACCGCCAGCGACGAACCCAAACGCTGTTGCAGTAGGAGACGCACCCTCTAGAATGACAAACGCTCCCGCCTTCACTGCCGCCTGCCATCTCGCAGCACTGTTCGCTGATTCGGGCCGAATGACATAGAGGCGAGCATCGCCACGTGCCTCTCGGGCGAACCCGCCCGCGTGAAGTACATCCGCCCATGGGCTGGCATTCGCTCCCACTACGGCATAGCCCAACACGGGGAGCGGCGGCAATGGTTCGGGCGGAGCAACGGTTGGGGGCACATCTCCGCGCCGCCGAGCCCGATCTTCCCTCACGCGCTCCGCGAGGAAAGGATTGGGACCATCCAAAATGTGTTGCTCCGCGGCTTCAGCGTCCTGCACTCTACCAGCGGCCCTCGCCAATCGCGCCGCGGCAAACCAATCGCCCATGGACTCTGATGTTGCCGAGCCGCGATAGTATTCCTCCGCCAGCGCAGCCATGCCGCGTTCCTCCGCCGCGCGGGCAAATTTTGCCGACATGAGATTGTTTTCCGGCTCGACGCGCATCGCCTTGGACAAGTCAGCCATGCGGAGCGCGACCGAGGTATCGATGTTCGCAAAAGTCGCCGCGGCACGCGAACGGATCGCTGGATCTTTTGCGTGACTGAGTCGGTCGAACAGCCGGAATGCGATTGCCTTGTCCGAAGGCTGCAATGACTCGAAACTCAGGAACGCGAGCTCGATCTCTGCCGTTTCGTCGGTGGAATCACGCCGTACGATCTCGGCGAACTGCTCCTTCGCGAGATCATTGCGCCCAATCTTGAAAAACGTGTATGCGAGATTCTTCCGAACGTCGTTGCGAGTCGGCACTAGTTCGAGGGCGCGCGTAAAGCCGGCGATGGCCGCGTCATAGTGGTCCAAACGCAATGCCGCATACGCCTGCGTCAGCTGTACATATGCATCGCGCGCCTGTCGCGGCGCTGACTGGGAGAGCGCGGCTCGCGGACTGGCGAGTGCGAGCGCGATCAGCGCGGTGCCCGCGAAAAGGGGCAGGGTGGCCATCCGGAGACTCATGGTTTGCGTGCCGCGATCCAACGATATGCTGATAGAATTACCGTGATCCTCGCATCGGAGTACCTCCACGGTGTGCCCGTGGGGGGACGCATCAGGTAGTAACCATTGAGGCGCTCGAGTATGACCACTACCTGCTTCCTTGGCTCGGGGTACAGCGTGATACCGGCTGATGCCTCCATCGCGTTGTTGTAGTACACCTTTCGGGTGTCTCCTAAGACGGACATGCGGGTAAACAAGTCGAAGCCGTGACCACCCGATTCGTAAACACGCAGCGACTCGCGCAACTGTGCGGAACCAATCGCATTCTCGACCCGACTGTAGTAGCCCGCGTCGGAATAGACGTCGCTAATGAAGATCAACGGCGTATGGTCAGATGGGTCGGCCGATCCCGCACGCCACTGGCCGATGTAGAATCCACCGACGCGATAGTCGAATCGCCTGCGGGCCCGCTGACCCGCTGTCACCAGATCGACCGCCTCACCTACCTCGCCGTAGAGGTACAGGTTGTCGGCACCCCACGGCTTGAGGGGCTGTAGCCGCGCGCCCACGGCAGGTATCGCGACGTTGTCGGAGAACAGCACCGGCTGAATGCCGCCGCGCGATCGCGCGTCGCGCGTCACCCTTAGCGAAACGTACGGCGAAAATCGAAATCTTTCTTCGGCAACTACACCGGCCCGCGAGACGAGTTGGAGGATCGCATTGTTGAACCGCGTCTGGTACAAAGGCGTGGCGTAGAGGTCCATAAAAACGGGACGCCCCCACCCATTGGAGCCCGAGGTGCTGGCCACTCCCTGTGCCGCAGACGTTGCGGCATTCGGTGCCAGTTGTGCGGTCATTGTCTCGATGGATTGACGCGCCAGTCGCACGACGGCCGTGTCCGTGGAAGCTTTCGATGTATTGAAGGCGGCAAGCGCGCCAACGCGATCACCTATGCGCTGCTTGAGGAATCCAATCTCCAGAACGTCAAACGGATTCTCGGAGCCTCGCGCGATGGCAGTCTCGAAGGCTTTCGCCGCATCCTGCAACCGGCCCTCGTCACCATACCAGTACCCGAGCTGCCGCCAAGAAAAAATGTTCCGCGGTTCGTGGCGGAGCCCTGCCTCGAATGCCGACACGGCCTCGCTCCGCCTACTCGACTGATTGAGCAGGTAGCCAAGCTCGAACCAAGCCCGGGCATAGGTAGAATCCGCAGCGAGGGCGAGCCGAAAGCTCCGCATCGCGCCCTCGAGATCGCCGCTACGCTTGAGCTCCAATCCGCGATCGAGATAGCGGGGCACAAGAAGCAGGTCCTGCGCGCGCATCTCGCGCGCACATACGCACAGGGCGAAAACCATGCACAGCCCACGAATCCAACGCGAGACGCCACCGCGCGAACACAGCCGCTTCACCATAAGATCACCCGACTGCGCAGCGGCCAACCGTGATCACCCACCACAGACACCGATCAGAGATTCATCATGTGACGGGGCTACGCTGGCGACGCATCCTCACACCGCCCAGCACCGCCAGCAAACCAGTCGCCAGCAGGACGAGACTCCCAGGCTCGGGCGTCGCCGTCACGAATTCTACCTCGCTGATCATGAGCCACGGCGCCCCTCGCGTGAACCGCACGGACTCGACATTGGTCGCTGCACTCCCCGTGAGATCAAAATCAGCCCAGAAGGGATCACTGCCACCGGGTATTGATACGGCATACGTCACACCGTTCACGGTAACCGGACCTGGCGCCCCAACCGCACCTCGATATGAAAGATCGAAGTTGACGCGCATGTGCGCGATTTCTATTGCCGACGTAAAGAAGAAATTGATCGTTGGCTCCAGATACCAGCCAACGAACTGCCCCTGCTCTTCGCCGGGAGCGCCTTGCATGCCGATGTCCCAGCTTTGGGTGGCAGCGATGCCGTCGGTCAGCAGGCCGGTCCCACCCGACAGCAACGCGAAGTCCGTGCTGGCGTTCGCGCTCGGATAGATGTAATCGTGATACTGGTAGTAGCCCGTGCCGCCATTGGGCATGCTATATGAGCTTACAGCAAACGGGCTCGAAAAGCCGCTGCTGACGATCGTGCTTGATTGGGCGGAGGCGGGGAAGGAGAACAGCGCCAATGCCCCGAGAATTCCAAGAAGTCGCATCGTCGCGCTGGAACGAGGAGAGGGGAAGGGCGTACAGGGCAAGTCGGGGGCCACCAACCCAGCGGCGCATTCCGCTCGTAACTTCTTGCTGGGCAATAATATACCCACTTGTTGGTCAGCGCAGCAAGCGCGGTGCACGGCTTCTCATCTGCATCGCTTGACCATCACCTGTTGCGTGGGCACGGCAGTTCGCCCTGTACTGCCCTTCGATACTACGCAGATACCGCTTGTGCGGATCTCTCCCGGCGCCTTCTCCGTTGCCATGAGATATAGGCGAGAGCGATGACCAGCAGGATTCCCACCGTCGTGGCGACAATCAGGGGCAGCGTCCATGCGAATCGTTGCAGCCACGCGTAGTCGCCATACAGCACGTCCGCCCGCAGTCCCGAGGTGCTGATCGTCAGCAGCGCACCGGGGCTCTGCTGAATGACGAGATCGGCGTTCGCGTAGGCCTCCGGCTGGTCCGGAATGCGCGCTCCGCCGCGGCCGAGGGTGACGAGTATGCCGTCGTGACCGCCCGTATGAACGACCTGTGTCGTGACGTCGTTTCCGCCCACCGAGCCAATGGAAATGGCACCGATGGCGGCGCCGCGCGCCACCAGCGTGCCCGCCGAGTCCCGAACCGGCCCGTCATGCGGCAGCACATTTTGGGAGCCGATGACGACAAAACCCCGGTCCGGTTCGACCTTGGCATTGGCGGCGTAAAAGTGCATCGCAGGCTCACGCCAACCCCACAGACCGCGGGCAAGAGAGCCGGTAACGGGCACGAATACATCCGGCTGCGAAAGCGCGGTCGCTGGAAGGTAGAGGGGGAATTGCTCCGGGAGACGTAACGAGGCGCCAGTGAACAGCGTGGGAGTCCTGGTCGCAAGTTCGGTATGCAGCCGGCTCGAGCCGAAAATCTGGGCGGGATAGAGTGCTTCGGCCTGCTGGCAGTCGCCGCCTCGGTCGCGCTGCCGCTGCGCGTCCACACGAAGCTCGTTGTAGGTGGACAGGAGATACTGTGGCAGATCCACCTGGAGCTTCGCGGATCGGCCGTCGTCGCCGATGTTCACGGCGCGGAGGAGTGTGCCGTTGAGGTAGACGAAGAACTGCACGCCCCGCTCGACGCCACGCGGCACGGACGCCACTTCGAGATCCATCCGGCTCGGCACGCGGTCGGGCGGCAGGGTCCGGAGATCGATCGGAATGCGCCAGGTGGTGCGGTAACCGTAGAAATGGGTGAGGTCGGTCACTCCCATCTCATCGAGGGTCGGATCGCTTGCGCGGATTGCGTGCGGACGGGCCGCGAGGGCTCGCCACGACAGCATCCCGGTTATCCCGGCGGCTGAGTCCAGGAAGAAATCCGCGCCGGGCGTGGTGCGGTCGAGCAGGACCTCGTGCCCCGCGGCCCGCAACTCGAGGAAGAGGCGATAGGCCAGCGCAAACTCGTTCGGCGTCAGCGCGCGATTCGGCACCGACACGTGCACCGTATCGCGCAGCAGCGCCCACGTCGAGGCGGGGGTCGCTGGGCCTGCCCTGTCGAATGCGTACTCCAGAAATGATTCTGGGCGCACCGTCGCGAACGCGCTTCCGAGCCGTTCGTCCACGCAGCGATCCTTTCCCACGGCGAGAAAGGTGCGAACCTCCACGCGGGTGCTGGGTCGGAGCAGGTCGGCCGGCGTGAGGGGGATGGAGATCTCCGCTGGAGCCGGCGATCCGTCCACGCGCGGAAGCACGACGCGGCGGGTTCCGTTGACGAAGATCTGCACGTTCGATCCGGCGACCACGGTCTTCGTGACATCGAGGACGAGCGAAAGCGTCCCGCGCAGTACGTGCGTCGAGACCGGAAGCGGGAAGTCCATGACCGCAGCGGCTGTCGCGCCCTCGAGGGCGACACCTTCCGGGAAGCCAAGACGAGCGACCGTGATGCGCCGCGTTTCTTCGGCGCCACGAGCGTCGACGGGCGGTGCGGGCGATGCTTTCTGCGCCGGCTGAGCGGCCGCCCTGGCACTTGCGCACAGGAGCGCGGCTGCGGCGAGACGCTGCCAGATGGTCATCGCCATGTGCGCCGGCGTGCCCGCATGCGCGCCGCCGTCCCCGCGGCCGCGAACGCCAGCAGCGCGATGGTCAACCACTTCTGACGCGTATCAGGCCGGCTGGTCTGCCCCGCGGCGGCGGATGCAGGCGCGGATGCTCCGCCGGTCGTCCCCGCGGATGCGACGGAGACGGAATCGCCACCCCCGTAGCTCTCCGGCGTTGCCGGGATGACGGCGTCGTGTGTCGCGGGAATGACGTCCAGCAGGGAATGACCATTGATCCGGCTCAACCGGACGACCGACTGATCGCCGTGAGGGGCGCGGAGGACCACCGCGTTCCCAACCGGCGATAGCTCATGCGCGATGTCGTACTCGATGATGTGCGGTTGACGCAACGGACCCCAGATCGCCTGTGCGATGTTGGCGAGAATCGGAATGGTCACTTCGGGTGTCGCCCGCGATTCCCGTGGAACATAAAGATCGAATGTCGCCGGCAGCGCCGCAACAAAGGTCGAGAATTGCCGAGGGGTGGAGGGTGCATCGGCGAGCACAAGATAGCTGTCGCCCATCACTTGCCACGGCACCGTCATCGGGGGTACCGCGCACGCCGAATCCAGGTCGGTGCGCGGGCGCGCGTCGACGCGCAGCTCGTTGTACAGCCGAATCGCGTCGGGCGGCAGGAGGATGCGAACGGTGCGCGGCTCGCCGTTGCCACGAAGCGTCACGTTGCGGAGCGCACGGTCGTCGAGACGCATGTCCACCGCCATGTCCCGGTCGTCGAGCCGTGGCGTCGCAACGATCTTCATGATCACCCGCTCGGGCACCATTCCCACCGGCAGCATCCGTTGATCGAGGGCGATGCGCCACTGCGCGCGCTTCGGCACGTCGCGCGTGAGATTGCCGATCGCGAGCTCGTCGAAGGTGGGATTGTCCCGGCGCGGGGCAAGTATGGGCGGGGCGCCGGAAACGATGTCCGACGCACTCCAGCCGGCGCCGCGCGTGATCCGCACTCGTCTTCCCTGCCGCTGCAGCATCGCGGTGGCGCGCAAGAGTGTCTCGAACTCGGCGACGGTAGGCGTGCGTGGCGGCGCGGCGAGGGCGACCGTGTCGGGGAGGAGTTCCGCGGCAGCGCCGGGGACACTGAGGGACGCCGGGTCGATGTCGAGGGTGAACGTCGACGAGGGATCGATGTGCACCTCGACGGATTCCCCCTTTTCGTGACACCGGTCGCCGACGGCGACGAGCGACGTTTCGACGGTGACGACGATGTCTCCGTGCGCGATATCACGGGCGTCGAAGGGAATCGCGAGCCGCGCGCCGCCGTCAGCTCCGCTCTCCGAGCGGGTGAGCTGCACTCGGCGCGTACCGTTGGCGGATACGCGGAGAACGGATTCGCCGATCATCGCGCCGCGGAAGGTGAATGCAAGCCGCAGCCATCCCCCCGTCGCGCGCGCGCGATGGGGAACAGGGAGGCGAATGGTCGCCAGGCCTGATTCGCCGCGCAGCACGAGGGGACTATCATTGACGAGCGCTCCGATGGAGCGTACGTAGTCGATGCTGCGGGGCCCGGTCACCGGAGCCCGCGATTCCGGGAAAGCCAATTGCAGCGTGGCGGCAAGGGCCGCCATCCTGAGTATTACCACAGGGTCTTAGAAAGAGGAACGCGCGCTGTTCATCCTCACCATCCTCCTGACGCTGGTGCTCGCCGGTTTCGCCGTAAGCGGGATCGATGATCTCGCCATCGACCTAATCTACTGGCATCGTCGGCTTGGGGACCGACGAACGCGTGGACGTCAACTGTCCGCGGCGGATTTCGACAGCATTCCCGAGAAGCCCGTGGCCGTGCTCACGGCCACGTGGCACGAGCACGACGTGATCTCCCAGATGCTGCGGTTCAACGCGGCGCGCATCGCGTATGCCAACTACGACTTCATCATCGGAACGTACCCGAACGACCCGCAAACGCAGGCCGCGGTGGATGAAGCGGTCGCGTTGCTCCCCAACGTGATCAAGGCGGTGAACCCCAGGCCGGGCCCGACGAGCAAGGCCGACTGTCTCAACGCCGCGGTCGCCGCGATGCGCCGCCGCGAGGAAGAGCGCGGCGAACGCTACGAATTCATCGTGCTGCACGATCCCGAGGACGTCCTCCACCCGCTCGAGTTCAAGCTGTACAATCGCATCTTCTCGACGCGGGACGGCATCGACATGGTCCAGACGCCGATCTATTCGTTCGTTGTCGGGACCTGGGAGTTCACGGCCGGTGCGTACATGGACGAGTTTGCGGAGCAGCATACCAAGAACCTCTACGCGCGCGAGTGGGCCACCACCTTCATTCCGTCGGCGGGGGTGGCGACCGCGATCAAGCGAAGCGCGCTCGATCGCCTCTCGACCGGGGTGGATCCGTTCGGCACCCATTCGCTCACCGAGGATTACGAGATCGGTCTCAAGCTCGCCATGGGAGGAATGAACGCGATCTTCGTGCGGCAAATGCTGCAGGTCGTCGATGCGGAGGGCAAGGAGACGTACGAGGTGATCGCCACGCGTGCGCACTTTCCGCACACCTTTCGCACGGCGGTCCGCCAGCGCACCCGATGGATCGTCGGCATCGTGTATCAGGCCCGCAAGGAATGGGGCTGGGTAGGCGGATGGCGGATGCGCTGGATGCTGTTTCACGATCGCAAGGGGCCGTGGGCATACGCGACGTCGGCGTGCGGCTATCTTTTCGCGCTCTACGTGTCCGGCTTCTTTGCACTGCGCTGGCTCTGGCATCCAGAGTGGGACGGTCCGATTCCGGGCGGACAGCTCGTGGAGTGGGCGCTGATCGCCTCCCTCACGCTGACGCTGCACCGCGTGATCCAGCAGGTCATCGCCACGACACGCGTCTACGGGTGGAAGCAAGGATTGCTGTCCATCGTGCGCCATCCGTGGGCGACCGTGGTGAATCTCGTGGCCACCATCCGTGCGCACGAGCAGTTCCGGCGGGCACAACGTGAGAATACCACCCTCAGCTGGGACAAGACGCAGCATTTCGTGCCGCAACACGTGCTGTCGTCGGACGCGTGACGGTCCTGCCACGCGGGTACCGCCGGGTGTCCCGACGTCGCCCCCCACGCTAGAACACGCGCACGTCGTCGAAGCGAACGGCCGCATCCTCGCTGTATAGCGCGATCTTTCCCTCACGATACGGCCGCTCGGTATCCACGAACCGCGTGACCTCTTGTCCGTCGACGGAGACGATCATCTCGGCCCCGCGATGCGTGACGCGGACGTCGTACCAGCGATTGACCCGGAACTTCGGCGCATCGCCCGTCGCCAGGATGCGCTGCCCGCCGCGATATGCGGGATCGCGTTTCGCGAGCTCCCAGCCATTGGGCTTGGGAAGAAAGTAGTAGCAATGCGCGACGTCGGTGAACGCCCAGATGATCCAGGCGGCTTCCCACGGATTCGGCAGATCTCCAACGCGCAGCTGGGCGCCCGTGAACACCCGCACGTCGAACACGATCGGCGTGGTGAGGAGCGGGCCCGTGACGAGCGCCGAGTGGGTGACGCTGGTGGTGGCTGCCTGCGCGGGCACGAGTTCCAGCGAGCCATCCGTCACGCGCACCGCGCCGAAGCCGCCGAACTCGACCAGCCATCGTCCGAAGCGCGCGCCCTCGCCGTACTGCGTGCCGTCGGCATACGACGCGAAGTCGTCGGTGAAACGCGGCACCGTTGACTGGACCCGTCGCGGCCCGCAGGCGGCGAGCGCCAGCATGGCGACGCCGGCGAGTGCGCAGTGCAGCACTTTCCGCGGGAGTCCCTCGTTCCGGGGGCGGCCACCTCGCGCGATCCGGACACCGTCGATCGGCGCGATGATCACCCCACCCACGTCGTCGATTCACCACTGACGCGCGGCGCGCGCAACACGGGCACCGGATCGGATGCGTAGTCGACGTAGTCCGCCTCGTGCAGGCGCTTCGAGATCGCGGCGACGACGCGGCGCGCCGCGTGTCCATCGCCGAATGGATTCGGCGCCGACCGCATGCGGTCGTATGCCGCCTTGTCGGTGAAGAGGGCGTCCACCTCCTCGAGGATCGACTCGACGCCCGTCCCCACGAGGCGCGCGGCGCCGACCTCGACGACTTCCGGACGCTCGGTCACCTCGCGCAGAATGAGCAGCGGCTTGTGCATGGCCGGTGCCTCCTCCTGGATGCCTCCCGAGTCGGACATGATGAGGTCGCAGCGCTTCATGAGCCGGATCATGTCGCCGTACGTGGTCGGCCGCACGAGGTGAATGCGCGGCTCGTCCGAGAGTACTTCCGCAACGACCGACTGCACCAGGGGATTGGGATGCACGGGCCACACGATGTGCAGATCGTCGTAGCACCGCACCAGCGCGAGCAGTGCGAGGCAGATCGAGTGCATCCGGACGCCGTGATTTTCACGCCGGTGCGCCGTCACCAGAATCAGCCGGCCGGGCAGCGCCGCCGTCTCGCCGACGGCGCGATCGTCATACGCCAGACCCGGCCGCACCGAGTGCAGCGCATCCACGATCGTGTTACCGGTGACGAAGATCTCGTGCGGTCCGATGCCCATCGCCAGCAGGTTTTTCTTCGACGTCTCGGTGGGCGCGAAATGAAGATCAGCGAGCACCGCGGCCATGCGACGGTTGATCTCCTCCGGAAAGGGATTCACCCGGTCGAAGGACCGGAGGCCGGCCTCGACATGACCCACCAGGATGCGCTGGTAGAACGCCGCGAGCGCCGCGGTCACCGCAGTGGTGGTATCCCCCTGCACCAGCACCATGTCCGGGCGCAGCTCCCTGAGCGCGTCGGACACCGCCTTCAACGAGCGCGCCGCGAAGTCGCCCAGCTGCTGTCCGGCCTCCATCAGATCGAGGTCGCGGTCCGACTGGAGATTGAAGGCGACCATCGCCTGGTGGAGCAGTTCGCGATGCTGCTGGGTCGTCACCACCAGCGACCGGAAGCGCAGGGGATGCCGCTCGAGCTCGCGGATCACCGGCGCCATCTTGATGGCCTCCGGGCGCGTGCCGAGGATAGTCACGATCGTCTTCCGGTTCGGCATCATGTCGGCGCGCTTCGGGTTCTCTGCCTGCGTCTCACCCTCGGTCTTCGGCCTCGGGAGACGCGCTCTTCGGAAATCCGGTCGCCGTCGCGGATGACGCGGATGACGATCATGAAAAGCTAGTGGCACGAGGCACCCGCACTAGTCACACGGGTCCGCGCAGTTCCGTGTGCCGTGCTCGAGAGCGAGCCAGCGAGTGCGCCGTCAGCCGTCAGCGCAATCGATTGTACTTCCGCATCGCGGCCAGGAGTCGATCCCTCGGCAGCGCGAAGACCCGTACGTCGTTCGCACCGGTCATCGTCTCGGCGGCGAGCAACGCGTTCACGATCGCCTCTTCCGTGGCCTGCACGGTGGCCGTGAAGAGCGCATTCATGCGCGCGTTGGGCAGCATCGAGACGTGCGCAATGCCCGTGTCCGACGCCACGCCGGGATTGGCGGTCGAGAACGCCACGAAGATGTCGCCCGAACTGTTCTCGCCCTTGCCACCCATGCGACCCACGCCGAGTGACGCGCGGGTCACGATGCGCTTGAGCTGATGCGGGAGCACCGGCGCATCCGTCGCCACGACGATGATGATGGAGCCCGCGCCGTCATTCTCGTCCTCGCGGACCGGTGCGCCCGCATTCGCGCAACGTGGCGCGTTCGGGAGGATCGTTGCGTCGTTCGATGCGACGCACGACAGGAGATCGGGAATCTCCTCACCAACCGGGACGCCGGCGATGCGCAGCTCGCGACGTTGGCCGTAATTGCATTGCACGAGCACACCAACGATGAACCCGCCGAGGGAGGCGTCGAGCTTGCGCGAGGAGGTGCCGATGCCGCCCTTGAAGCCATGGCAGACCATGCCCGTTCCGCCGCCGACATTGCCTTCCTGCACCGGCCCCGCAGCGGCAGCGTCGAGCGCGTCGATCGTGTGTTTCGCGGTGACATGAAAGCCGTTGATGTCGTTCAGCCGGCCGTCGTACGTCTCGGCGACTACCGGCAGCCCCCACGGCTGCAACCCGGGCCGCGACACCTGCCACTGGAGGATCGCATCGCGCACGACGCCAACGCTGTGCGTATTCGTGATCGCGATCGGTCCCTCGAGCACTCCGCTTTCCTGAAGCCATGTGGTGCCGGTCATCTCCCCGTTGCCGTTCAGCGTGAACCATGCGCCGAACACCGGATCCGGGCTGCGCTTCCCGCGGGGATGGATCACGGTGACACCGGTGCGCACAGGGCCCTGGCCAACCACGAGCTTTCCGCTTCCCGAGATGAGAGTGGTGTGCCCCACCTCCACACCGGCGACGTCAGTGATTGCGTCGAGTTGTCCGGCGGTTCCGCCGATGAGGGTACTGAGGCCGAGGTCGCGGGCGCGTGGTTTTGCCGGGCTCTGCGCTGAGAGCGGAGCGGCAAGCA
>JBBQFW010000090.1:0-13243 GCA_038322445.1 Gemmatimonadales bacterium | reverse complement strand
TCGGACATGCCGACGGACCTGAACGCGGCGTCGGATACATCGCCGCTTCGCACGCTCGACGCGGCGGCGGAAGCGGAGATGATCGCGCGCATCGACGTGGCGAAGCGTGAGGGCAACACGCTTGGTGGCATCTGCGAAGTCGTCGTCGACGGGTTGCCGGTCGGATTGGGCTCGCACGTCTCCTGGGATCGCAAGCTCGACGGCCGACTCGGCGCCGCGATGCTTTCCATCCCCGCGGTGAAAGGCGTGGAGATCGGCATGGGCTTCGGTACCGCGCGTGTGAGCGGCGCGGAAGTCCACGATGAGATCGCGCCCGCCCCCGGCCGCACGCGCGCGGGCAACGTGCAGCGAGCGACCAATCGCGCTGGTGGGCTCGAGGGCGGGATGACGACCGGGGAGCCTCTGATCGTGCGTGTCGCAATGAAGCCGATCAGCACGCTCATGCGCCCGCTGGGCACGGTGGATGTTGCGACCGGCGAGGCGGCCAAGGCTACGGCGGAACGAAGCGACGTGACCGCCGTGCCCGCAATGGGCGTCATCGCCGAGGCGATGGCTGCGTTCGTCCTCGCCGATGCGATGCTGGAGAAATTCGGCGGCGACTCGCTCGGCGAGGTCCGCCGCAATCTCGATGGATACCTCGCGCACATTGCCGGCCGACTCGGCGCCTGAGTTGGCCGGTCGCCATGTGATCCTGGTGGGCCTTCCGGGAGCGGGGAAGAGCACCGTCGGGCACCTGCTCGCACGACGGCTGCAGGTTGGTTTCCTGGACTTCGACCTGGAGATCATACGCCGTGAGCACATGACGATCACCGAGATCTTCGCGACCAGGGGCGAGCCCGCCTTCCGCGCCCTCGAGCTTGCCCTCACGGACGAGGTCGCCACGAGGCCTCCGATGGTTCTTTCGCCTGGTGGCGGGTGGGTGACGCAGAAAGAAGCCGTCGCCGTGCTGAAGCCGCGCAGTCGCGTTGTTTACCTGCGGATTTCACCAGCCGGAGCCGTCCGGCGCATGGGTCGTCGAATGTCGACACGCCCTCTTCTTCAAAGGGCAGATCCTCGAGCCGAACTCGAGCTTTTGCTGGCGGCTCGCCGGGAAGTGTATGAGTCGGCCGATGTCGTGATAGATGTGGAAATGCTTGACGCACAAAGAGTTGCGGAGTCAGTCCGGCATCGGTTGGCGGAGTTTTCTGCCCGTTGAAGCGTGTTGAGGCTCCGGACGGTTGACGCCATCACTACCTTAGATGCGATTCCGGGAACGCAGGGTACATTTTCTGGGATCATGGTACGTTCCGCCACACCAGGGACGGGACCCGAAGCAGTCAAATGGTGTCAGACAAATGAGAATGATGTCGCTCGGCGGAGTATCCGATGTACGCTGAGATATCGATATCATCAGGGGGCTACGATGACGATTCGGGTGCTGGGACCACATGAGCGGGGCCGCTTTGCCACCGAGGCCTGGGGGCATCTGCTGGCGCTGTCTGGTGCCGGCGCGCTCAACCCCGCGGAGCTCGAGCAGGTGATCGAGCGGGCGATGCTGCAGTTCGACGGTCGCATTGCGCTCGACGATTTGCGCTCGATGATGGAGGGAGCCGGGTTCGATGACCCGGGCGCCGCGACGGATACCCAGACCGTACACTAGGCAAATGGCAGCGAAGAAGACCACGACCAAGAGGGCGGCGGCCAAGAAGTCGCCCGTGCGAAAGACGGCGACGAAGAAAGTCGCGAAGAAGGCGGGCGCCCGGAAACGGGCGGTCGTCGAAGAGGAATATCCGGATGAGCCGGCTGGAACCACGTCGCTCGTGATCGTGGAGTCGCCGGCCAAGGCGAAGACGATCGGCAAGTACCTCGGGCGCGGCTACCGGGTGAAGGCGACCGTCGGCCACATCATGGATCTTCCCGAGAAGAAGCTCGGCATCGACATCGAACATGGCTTCGAGCCGGAGTTGGTGCCCATTCCGGGCAAGGAAAAGACGATCGCCGACCTGAAGAGCGCGGCGAAGGCGTCGAAGGAAGTCTTTATCGCCACCGATCCTGATCGCGAAGGCGAGGCGATCGCGTGGCACGTGGCGGAGCAGATCCGTCCGAAACGCGGCGTGTCGAACATCCCCGTCCGGCGCGTGCTCTTTCACGAGATCACGAAGGACGCCGTCCAGCTCGCCATTCAACAGGCGGGAGAGATCAACGACAAGAAGGTGGAGGCGCAGCAGGCGCGCCGCGTCCTCGATCGGCTCGTGGGGTACAAGGCGAGCCCGGTGCTCTGGAAGACGGTAAAAAAGGGCATCTCGGCCGGCCGAGTGCAGACCGTGGCGCTGCGACTGATCGTCGAGCGCGAGCGCGAGATCCGCGCGTTCAATCCCGTGGAGTACTGGACCATCGAGGCAGCGCTGGAGAAGGCGCAGCAGCGATTCACCGCGAAGCTGCACCAGATCGACGGCAAGAAGGCAGAGATCGGCACGGAGGCGGAAGCGAATCGTGTGCTCTCCGACCTCGAGGGCCGCAAGTCGTTCGGTGTCACGGAGGTCAAGCGCCGCGAGCGCCGGAAGAATCCGTCGGCGCCGTTCACGACGTCCACGCTCCAGCAGGAAGCCGCGAAGAAGTTGTCGTTCGGCTCCAAGCGGACGATGCGCGTGGCGCAGGACCTCTACGAAGGCATCGACATCGGGCCCGAGGGCGCGGTCGGTCTCATCACGTACATGCGTACAGATTCCACGCGCGTGGCGGAGAGTGCCGCGACGCAGGCGCAGGATTACCTCCGCGTGCTGTTCGGCAAGGAATTCCTGGCGAAGGGCCTTCAGCTCTATGGTGATGGCAAGGCGAAGAACGCCCAGGACGCGCACGAGAGCGTACGTCCCACGGATCCGACCCGCCGTCCCGACGACATCCGCAAGTACCTGAGCCCGGACCAGTTCAAGCTCTACCAGCTCATCTGGCAGCGCTTCATGGGCTCGCAGATGGCGCCGGCCGTATTCGACACGACCACCGTCGACTTCGACATCCCGGCGAAGGAGCAGCCGCAGATCGGGCGCCGTTCGTACCTGTTCCGCAGCACGGGAAGCATTATCAAGTTCCAGGGCTTCCTTGCCCTGTATCGTGAGGCGCGCGAGGAGGGCGACTCCAAGGCGCTGGAGGACGAGAACGAGCTGCCCGTGATCGACGTCGGGGAGAACATCCCGGTGCACGCGATCACGCCGTCGCAGCACTTTACCGAACCGCCGCCCCGCTTCTCCGAAGCGAGCCTGGTGAAGGAGCTCGAGCGACTCGGCATCGGTCGTCCGTCGACCTACGCGAGCATCATCAGCGTGCTCGCGGATCGCCGGTACGTGTTGCTCGAGCAGCGACGCTTCTTTCCCACCGAACTTGGCGAGACGGTGGAGAAAGTGATGGTCAAGCAGTTCCCCGGAATCTTCAATGTTGACTTCACTTCCGGCATGGAGTTGGAGCTCGACAAGGTCGAGGAGGGAGAGCTTGGCTGGCGCGTGGTCCTGAAGGATTTCTGGGGACCGTTCGACAAGGCGCTCAAGGACGTACAGTTCGGCGCGCTGATCGCCGTGGCGCACGATCTCTCGGCGCTCGAGCACGAGCGTTGTCCGATCGATGGTGGCCGGTTGGAACCGCGCGGCGGATTCTTCGGGCCTTTCCTGGCGTGCGAGAACCATCCGAAGAACTGCACCTACACGCGACCGCTCAAGGGCGAGAAGGCGAAGCCGAGGATGACGGATATTGCGTGTCATCTCTGCGGGCAGCCAATGGTGGTGCGCGTCGGACGGAGTGGCGAGTTCCTTGGCTGCAGCACGTTTCCCAAGTGTCGCGGAACGCGTTCCATGCCAACGGGCGTCTTCTGTCCGAAAGACGGCGGCGAGCTCGTGGAGCGCCGCTCGAAGAAACGGGGCACCGCGTTCTATGCGTGCTCGAATGAGACCTGTGACTTTGTTGCGTGGAACAAGCCCGTCTCGGAAACCTGCCCGGAGTGTGCATATGTCGGTGCCGAGATGAAGTTCACGAAGGCGCGCGGTGATTTCCGGAAATGCCTGAAGTGCGGCAACGAATGGGATGTACCGCAGCCTGCGGAACCGCTCGAGGCTTCGGAGCCGGCACTGGCTGGCTGAGCGGCGTCGGTTTGGGTCGCACGTGAGGCGGAGCGCATCCAGCGTCCGCCTCTCTCTCATCCCCGAACGCGCGGTTGGGCGTCACGTCGTCTCCGACCCGCGGTACATATGCAGCAGGTGGTGCTGGACCGCGTTGGCGCGAGTGCTGTCGACGAACCGCGCGTACCCGCACACTGCCGAAGGCGCGCACGGTGTCGGGCAGGCACGACGATCAGACGCGGCTGCGACCGGCGACCCCTGGACCGCTAGATTCCCCGCATGACTGCTACGATCGACATCATCGGAGGAGGCCTCGCTGGCAGCGAGGCCGCGTGGCAGCTCGCCGAGCGCGGAGTGCAGGTCGTGCTGCACGAGATGCGGCCGGTCGTCTCCACCGAGGCCCACAAGACCGATCGTCTCGCGGAGCTCGTCTGCTCGAACACCTTCAAGAGCACCGAGACCACGAATGCCCACGGCCTGCTGAAGGCCGAAATGCGGCTGCTCGGATCGATGATCCTCGAGTGCGCCGATGCGGCTCGGGTGCCCGGTGGCACGGCGCTGAGTGTGGACCGCGACGTGTTCTCCGCCCGTGTGAATGAGCGCATCGCGGCGCATCCGGGCATCGAGGTGCGGCGCGGTGAGGCAACGAGCCTTCCGTCACCGGGCATCGTGGCGACAGGTCCGCTCACCTCCAGTGCGCTCGCGGAGACCATTCGGGCCCGGCTCGGCGTGGAGTCGCTCGCTTTCTACGACGCCATCGCGCCCATCGTGTCGTACGACTCGATCGACCATGACATCGTCTTTCGCGCGTCTCGCTACGGGAAGGAAACGATGGAGGGCGAGGGCGATGGCGCGTACCTGAACTGCCCGATGTCGCGCGAGCAGTATGAGGCGTTCCTCGATGCACTCACGGCCGCCGACCAGGCAGCGGCGCACCAGTTCGATGCCGTGCCGTACTTCGACGGATGCATGCCCGCCGAAGAAATCGCCCGCCGCGGCCGCGAGTCATTGCGCTTCGGCCCGATGAAGCCCGTCGGCCTCACCGACCCGCGCACTGGGCGTGAGGCGTATGCGGTCGTCCAGCTCAGAATGGAAGATCGCGCGGGACAGATGTGGAACCTCGTCGGATTCCAGACGCGTCTGCGGTACCCCGAGCAGCAACGCGTTTTCCGCATGATCCCCGGTCTCGGCGATGCCGAATTCCTGCGGTTCGGATCCATCCATCGGAACTCGTATCTCAATGCGCCGGCGGCGCTGTCGTCGCACCTCGCGTTGCGAGACGCACCTACCACGCTCTTTGCGGGTCAGCTCACGGGCGTGGAAGGCTATACGGAGAGCACGGCGACAGGCCTGCTCGCCGGGATCAACCTTTCTCGCCTGCTGGCCGGCGACGAAGCAGTCGTTCCGCCACCGACCACGATGCTTGGCGCGCTCTACCGGTACATGCGCGAGGCGGATCCGAAGCACTTCCAGCCGATGAACGCGAACTTCGGCCTCGTCGAGGAATTGGGGCAGCGCGTAAAGGACAAGCGCATCAAGAAGGAGAAACTCGCCGAGCGGGCGCTCGCGGACATGACCCGGTGGCGCGATGAGTCACTGCTCACCTCCGTCGCCCGCACGTGAGCGAGAAGGTTGCACCACCGGGCGATGTCGCCGAGTATCTCCGGCATCTTGCGAAGGAGCGCGATGTTTCGCCGAACACGGTGCAAGCCTACGAACGCGATCTTCGCGAGTTCGTGGACTTCCTCGGCGGGTACTATGGGGTGGATGCGTGGAGCTGGGAGACAGTGGATCGTCTCGCCATGCGCGGCTTCCTCGCGCACCTCTCGCGTCGCGGCGTCGGTAAGCGGACCATGGCGCGCACATTGTCGGGGGTGCGGAGTTTCTATCGATGGATGCATCGCAACGAGATGGTGGAGTCCAATCCCGCGCGTGCCGTCGGTGCGCCGAAGCAGGACAAGTACCTGCCAGGCTACCTCGACCGACCGCAGATCGACCTGCTCTTCCAGATGGCCGAAACGCGCGCAATGGAAGGCAAGTTCACCGACGTCCGGAATCTGGCGATCCTCGAATTGTTCTACTCCACCGGCATGCGTCTCTCCGAGCTCCAGGGATTGAGCCGCGGCGATCCGGATCTCGTGAGCCAGCAGGTGAAGGTGCGCGGAAAGGGGCGGAAGGAGCGCATCATCCCGATCGGTGATCACGCAGTCCTCGCGATGCGAAACTACGAATCGAAGCGCGACGAGCTCCTGCGTGGCGTGGGGATGAAGGGTGATCGTTCGGCGTACTTTCTCGCGCGTACCGGGAAGCGGATCGGACCCCGGATGGTGCAGAAGGTCGTGTCGGCCTTCCTCGCCGAGATCGATGAAGACGCGGGGCTCTCGGTGCACTCCCTGCGCCATACGTTCGCAACGCACCTGCTGGACAACGGCGCGGACCTTCGGGCGGTGCAGGAGCTGCTGGGTCATGCGTCGATCTCGACGACACAGATCTACACGCACACGAGTGTGGAGCGCCTGAAGCAGGTCTACGGCAAGGCGCACCCTCGGGCATGAAGATCGCTTGAGGACGAGGGTCCACCTGCGGAGCTTGCCACGTGCGCGTTGAAACCATCCCGCTCATCATCGGTGTCATCGTCGCCCTCGTGGGGCTGGCGGTGCTCGCCGACGCATGGCTGCCCGAGACGATGGCCTTTGGCCGTGAGCGCCGTCGGCAGGAGCGCACGGAGCGCAGCCTCGGCGGTGAAGCCAGCATCGGCATCGCGGTCTTGTGTTTCGCCGCCGCCATCATCGGACGGGATACGTGGCCGTACACCACCGTAGCCGTCATTGCCGGCGCCGTGTTGTTCCTGGTGGGCGTCATCGGCAATCGGCGATTCCTCCGCGACCGCATCGTCAATCGTGGCGCACTGAGGCGAGGCGGCCTGGCAGATCGGGAGCGGGCGAAGCGCGCGAAAATGAAGCCATAGCCTGAAGCGGCGGATGCAGAATGGCGCAGGGTTTCGCCATGCTGCGTCTGCCGTTTCGCGGTCCGCCCCCCTCCGTCCCCCCGCTAGATTCCATATATGTCGGAATTCCCAAGAATCCGCGCCACGACCATTCTCGCCGTGCGGCGCAACGGCGTCGTCGCGCTGGGCGGCGATGGGCAGGTGACCGTCGGCGAAACGGTCATGAAGGCCAAGGCCAACAAGGTGCGCGCGATCGGCGACGGAAAGCTCCTCGCGGGCTTCGCAGGCTCGGCCGCAGACGCCCTGACCCTCTTCGAGAAGTTCGAGGAAAAACTCCAACGCTATCCGTCGAACGTGCCGCGCGCGGCCGTGGAGCTGGCGAAGGATTGGCGCAGCGATCGCGTGCTGCGGCGGCTCGAGGCATTGCTGGTCGTCGCCAGCGCGGCCCATGGGTACATCATCTCGGGCACCGGGGAATTGATCGAGCCCGATGATGGCATCCTGGCGATCGGGTCCGGCGGCGCGTACGCCCTTGCCGCGGCGCGGGCACTCGCGGCGAATACGGAGATGAGCGCCGCCGACATCGTGCGTCAGAGCCTTACGATTGCCGGCGAGATCTGCGTCTACACCAACACCAACATCACCGTCCTCGAGGCCAGCTGACGTGCCGTCTCCCCGTACGCAGCAGGCCCTTGCCCGGTTGGCGGACCTTACACCTCGGCAGATTGTCGCGGAGCTCGACCGCTACATCGTCGGCCAGGCGGACGCGAAGAAGGCCGTGGCCATCGCGCTCCGTAATCGGTGGCGCCGGCAGCAGGCGCCGGAATCGATCCGCGACGAGATCTCGCCCAACAACATCATCCTGATCGGACCCACCGGTGTCGGCAAGACCGAGATCGCGCGTCGCCTCGCAAAGCTCACCGGTGCGCCGTTCATCAAGGTGGAAGCGTCGAAATTCACCGAAGTGGGGTACGTCGGGCGCGACGTCGAAGGCATGATCCGCGACCTCGTCGACAGCGCGATCGAGATGGTGCGGCAGGAGCGCGAGAGCGAGGTCGAGGACCTGGCGAATGAGCGCGTGGACGATCGGCTGCTCGATCTCCTGCTCCCGCCACCCAGCGCGGCTGCCCCCACCGCCGCCGGGACCATTGCGACCGACGCGAAGACGGAACCCACGTCCGCCGCCGGCGACGTCGGCGGGGTGTTCGTGGTGTCCAGCGCCGGGGATGTAAAGCAGGAAGGCTCGAGCGATGCCGCCAGCGATCGCTACAAGCGCACGCGCGACAAGCTGCGCCAGCTGCTCCTCGACGGCCAGCTCGACGCCCGCGAGGTGGAGATCGAGGTCACGCCGAACAGCGGACCGATGTTCGACCTGTTCGCCTCGCAGGGTGCGCCGGAGAGCATGGAGAACTTCACCGAGATGCTGCAGAGCATGATGCCGCAGCGGAAGAAGAAGCGCACGGTGAAGGTGAGTGAGGCACGCCGCATCCTGTTGGAGCAGGAGTTCGACAAGCTGGTCGACATGGAAGACGTCACCGCCGATGCCCTCGAACGTGTGGAAACGCTGGGCATCGTCTTCCTCGACGAGATCGACAAGATCGCCGGCGAGAAGAGTCAGATGGGCGGGCCGGACGTCTCACGCGAAGGCGTCCAGCGCGACCTGCTGCCGATCGTGGAAGGATCAAACGTGCAGACGAAGTACGGGATGGTGAAGACGGACCACATCCTCTTCGTTGCCGCCGGCGCCTTCCACGTGTCCAAGCCCTCCGACCTCATTCCAGAGCTTCAGGGCCGGTTCCCGATCCGGGTCGAGCTCAAGCCCCTCACTGAAGCGGATTTCGTTCGCATCATGACGGAGCCGGAGAACGCTCTCACGAAGCAGTATGCCGCGCTGGTCGCCGCAGACGGCGCGACGCTCGAGTTCACGCCAGATGGCATCGCCGAGATTGCCAAGATCGCGGCGACGGTCAATGCGCGCATGGAGAACATCGGGGCTCGGCGGCTGCACACCGTGATGACCACGCAGCTCGAGGACACCCTCTTCGAGCTCCCAGACGGCGGCGAAAAGCGCATCGTCGTCAACGCGGAGGCGGTTCGCGAGAAACTCAAGGCGATCGTCGAGGACGAGGACCTGCGAAAGTACATCCTCTGAGCACAGCAGGTTGTCCTGCCGAACGGACATGATCATGGCTGCACCATGTCCGGGAAGAGCAGGTGCGCGTGCGGAGGAGTGCCGTACTGAATGAGGCCACGATCGCGGAGCAGGCGATTCGCGAGCTCGGTGTCATCCAGGTGGAACGGTTCCCGCTCGGCGTCGTCGCTGTCGTCCGCCTTCGGATCGATCCCGGACCGTGGTTCTGAACGCGTGGGTGCCACGGTTTGAGCAAGTGAGCGAAGCGCGGAACGCCAGCCAGTGTGTAGGTCCGAAACGTTTTTCATGGTTAAGTCCTCTCGACCGCGTCTTCGCGGTCGCTTGAGGTGAAGCGTGCTCGTTCTTCCGTGAAGGCATAATGTCCCCGTGCGTGCTTTATGTCAAATTACAATGCAGTAATAATTGCATATTTAAGTATCGGTCATTTTTGCCTATACTGGATCGCCCCAGGCGACCTGACCGATCTCACCCAACGGGGGTGGCGGTGCCTTTCGTCGCGCCGCTAACTTAGCCCGCTTCGCTCTCCGTACTGACTCAGCGAGGCCCGATGCCGGATCACTCCCACCGCGACTTTGTCGCGATTCCAGATTTCTCCCGCGACGAGCTGCTCGCGCTCTTCGGACTGGCCGAACGCATGCGCAGCGGGGAATACCGGGAGAAGCCGCTCGCGGGCAAGACCCTCGCGATGATCTTCATGAAGGCATCGACACGCACGCGCGTCTCCTTCGAAGTGGGCACCTTCCAGCTCGGGGGCCATGCGCTGTTCCTGTCGCCGCGCGATGTGCAGCTCGGGCGCGGCGAGCCGATTGCGGACACGGCGCGCGTGCTGTCGCGCTATGTGGACGGAATCATGATCCGCACCTTTGCACACCAGGATGTGGAGGAGCTCGCCCGATACGCCGACGTGCCGGTGATCAACGGGCTGACCGACCTGCTGCATCCCTGCCAGATCCTCGCCGATGTCCTCACCATCCGACAGCACCTTGGCGGAATCGAGGGACGCAAGGTGGCCTGGATCGGAGACGGCAACAACATGGCGAACTCGTGGATCAACGCCGCGTATCGCCTCGGCTTCGAGCTGTCGCTTGCCTGCCCGGAGGGCTATGAACCAGCCGACCATCTGCTCGCGCGGGCTCGCGAGCACACGAAGGTCACGATCGTGCGCGACCCGCGAGAAGCCGTCGAGGGCGCACACGTGGTGAACACGGACGTGTGGGCAAGCATGGGGCAGGAGGACGAGCAGAAGAAGCGGGAGCGCGACTTCGCGGGGTACACCGTGAGCACGTCACTCATGAAGCTCGCGTCGCCCGATGCGATCTTCCTTCATTGCCTCCCGGCGCACCGCGGCGAAGAAGTGGACGCCGCCGTCATCGACGGATCGCAGAGCCGCGTGTGGGACGAAGCCGAGAACCGGCTGCACGTCCAGAAGGCCATCATGGCCGTTCTCATCGGCGGGGAGTCGCTCACATGACGGTGCCCGCGGTCGGAGAAGCTGCCCCGGAATTTTCCGGTCTCGCCGACGACGGCACCACGATCACCCTGTCCTCACTGCGCGGGGCGCCCGTCGTCCTTTTCTTCTATCCCAAGGACGACACCTCCGGCTGCACCGTGGAAGTATGCAGCTTCCAGGACGCCTTGCCTCGTTTCGAGGGACTCGCGGCCCGCGTCATCGGCGTGAGCCCGGACCCCGTGAAGAGCCACCTCAAGTTCAAGGCGAAGTTCGACCTCGCATACCCGCTCATCGCCGATACCGAGAAGGTCATTTGCAACGCCTACGGGGTGTGGAGCGAGAAGTCCATGTACGGACGGAAGTACTGGGGGGTGAACCGGACGACATTCGTCATCGACAAGGACGGGCGCATCGCGCGCGTCTTCGAGAAGGTGAAGCCGAATGATCACGCCGCTGAAGTCGCGGAGGCCGTGGCGGCGCTGGCGAAATGACGGGTGGTGCGGGTGCGGCGCCGCGCCAGACGACGAAGGCCGTCATCATGGCGCGCGGATTGGGTACGCGCATGCGGAAGGCAGCCACTGCCGGACTCACCCCCGAACAGGCCGCCGCCGCTGACGCCGGTGTGAAGGGCATGATCCCCATCGGCCGGCCGTTTCTCGATTACGTCATCAGCGCGCTCGCGGACGCGGGCATCACGGACGTCTGCCTGATCATCGGTCCCGAGCACGCGCGCATCCGCGAGTACTACCAGCGCGAGGTACCGCTCACGCGCGTTCGTGTGCAGACCGCGATTCAGGAACAGCCACGCGGTACTGCCGATGCGGTCGTCGCCGCGGAGTCGTTCGCCGCCGGCGAGCACGTGCTCGTGCTCAACTCGGACAACTACTATCCCATCCACACCCTGCGCGCGCTCCGCGTGCTCGGTACTGCTGGCGTGGCGGCCTTCGAGCGCAATGCACTCGTGCGCCTGGGCAATATCGACGCAGCGCGCATCGCGAAATTCTCGGTCGTCCGAATCGATGCCGAGGGGAATCTCGAGGAGATCATCGAGAAGCCCGACGAAGCGACGATCGCCTCGCTCGGCGACGCCGTCTTCGTGGGGATGAACAGCTGGTCGCTTCCCCCGCAGATCTACGACGCGTGTCGCGCAATTGGGCCATCGGTCCGCGGTGAGCTCGAGCTGCAGGACGCCGTGAATCATCTACGCGACGTGATGGGCGTGGAGTTCAAGGTGCTCCAGTTCCATGACGGCGTGCTTGATCTCTCCAGCCGCGGCGACATCGCATCCGTCGCGGAGCGCCTGCGCGACACCGAGCCGCGGCTGTGAACGATGTCGAGGTGCAGCTCGTCGCAGCCGGGATGTCGTTGCGCGAGGCACAGTCCAAGGTGGCGCTCTTTGCGGAGTGCGCCGCCGCGCTCGCCTCGCTGCATCACGACAGGGGGCCGATGAGCGAACCGCTCGCCTTCTTCGTCCCTGGTCGCATCGAGGTGCTCGGCAAGCATACGGACTACGCAGGCGGGCGCAGCCTCCTCTGCGCCGTTGAACGCGGATTCGTCGTGCTGGCGACGCCGAGGGACGACGCGATCATCTGCGCCGTCGCCGTGCAACGCGGTGAGGAGCGCGCAATATCGCTCGATGCCCGGGATCAGCCCGAGGCAGGCGACTGGGCGACATATCTCTCGACGGTGGCGCGCCGCGTGGCGCGCGATTTCCCGACGGCGCGGCGCGGCATGGACGTCGTGTTCGCGAGCGATCTTCCGGCCGCATCGGGCATGAGCAGTTCCAGCGCGCTCGTGATCGCGATCTTCCTCGCGCTGCGCGAGGTCAATCATCTCGAGGACGATCCCGTCTACCAACGCACGATCACGTCGATGGAGTCGCTTGCCGAGTATCTGGGCGCACTCGAGAACGGCCGTCCGTTCCGCGCCCTGGAAGGCGGCCTTGGCGTCGGTACACTCGGCGGCAGCCAGGACCAGACGGCTATCCTCTGTTGCAAAGCGGGCATGCTGAGCCGGTATTCCTTCTGTCCGGTGCGTGCTGAAGGCGAATTTCCGAGTCCCGCTGACCACCGCTTCGTGCTCGCCTACAGCGGGGTAGCCGCCGAGAAGACAGCGAGCGCCCGGCTGCGCTATAATGAGGCCTCGTTGGCGGTCAGCGAGGTCGTCGACATCTGGAATGGGGCGACCACGCGTGCCGACCGGTGCCTCGGAGATGCGGTGACGAGCGCTCCGGACGCCCCGGCCAGTATTCGGACGCTCCTCGAACAGCGCGATTCACCGGATTTCAGTCGACAGCGGCTGCTCGATCGCTTCGACCAATTCCTCACCGAGGCGTACGACGTCATTCCGAAGGCGGCCGAGGCGTTCGCACATTCCGATCTGCGCGCCATTGGCGAGCAGGTTGCGCACTCCCAGGATGGCGTCGAGCGGCTGCTCGGCAACCAGGTGCCGGAGACCGTCGGCCTCGTGCGCATGGCGCTCGCGCTCGGCGCGGATGCCGCGTCGGCCTTCGGCGCCGGCTTCGGTGGAAGTGTTTGGGCATTCATCGCGACGGATCGAGCGGATGCATTTGCGGCGGAGTGGCGCGCCATGTATGCGGGGTCCTTCCC
>JBBQFW010000089.1:0-13455 GCA_038322445.1 Gemmatimonadales bacterium | reverse complement strand
GCTGGCCGCGTGGTGAAGGGGTATGGCATCCTGCAGCCGCGCGTGAGTGTGTCGCTCGCCAGTGCGAATGGCTCGCGCTTCTCGGCGATCTTCGCCGGTCATCCCGGTCTCGACCCATACACGACGGCGGTCTCCGACGTCTACCAGGACCTCTTCTGCGAGGGGACGTTCACGGGGAAGGGGATCTACGAGGTCGCGGTGTTCGAGCGCGCCATCAAGGGTCGATTCCCGATCAACGCGTTGTTGAGCCACGATCTCATCGAGGGATCGTTCGCGCGCGCCGGCCTGGTGACCGACATCGAGGTGTTCGACGACTACCCGATGCGGTATCTCACCGCGAGCCGGCGGCTGCATCGCTGGGTCCGTGGCGACTGGCAGATCGCGCGCTGGCTCAGCACCCAGGTGCCCGGCACCGACGGCCCAGGCCTCAACCCGCTGTCGTCGATCTCCCGCTGGAAGATCCTCGACAACATGCGGCGCAGCCTCTCGCCGGTCGCGTTGTTCCTGTGGCTGGTGGTCGGTTGGCTCGTGCTCCCCAATGCGGGCGTGGCATGGGCGCTGTCCGTGTTCCTCGCGATGTCGGCGCCGTGGGTCATTCCCCTCGTCCTCAGTATCCTCCGTCCGCCGCGTGGCGAGTCGTGGGCGCCGTACTATGCCGCCCTGCTCCGTGACGCCTCGCTCTCGGTGCAGCAGTTCGCGCTCGGCGTGGTGATGATGCCCCAGCAGGCCATGGTCGCTGCTGACGCCGTGCTGCGCACGCTGTATCGCGTGTCTGTGTCGCACCGGAACCTGCTCGAGTGGCAGACGGCGTCGCAGGTCGAGCGGTCGAGCGCGGGCTCACGCGGCGCGATCTGGGCACAGATGTGGCCCGCAGTTGCGCTCGCGATCGGGGTGCTCGCGCCCATGTGGGTCGCATCGCTCGCGCGCCATGCGTCGTTTGGCGAGTTGTCGCTGCTTGTAGTCCTGACGGCGTGCTGGTTGATCGCGCCGGAGATGGCGCATCAGATCAGCCGGCCCATCGTGCGCGGGGACCTGGCGTTGACCCCGCCCGAGCGCGCGGAGGCGCTCCGGTATGCGCAGGCGCACTGGACGTTCATCGAGACGTACGCCAACGCGAGCACGCACTGGCTCGTGCCCGACAATTTGCAGGAGACGCCGCGGCCGGTCATCGCCAACCGCACCTCGCCGACGAACATCGGCCTGCAGCTCCTCTGCACCGTCACGGCGCACGACCTCGGGTTCATCACCGCCGAGCAGATGGTGGTTCGGCTCGAGTACGCGCTCGATGCGATGGATGGGCTGACCAAGCTGCGCGGCCACCTGATGAACTGGTACGACCTCAGTGACCTGCGGGTACTCGACCCACCATACGTCTCTGCGGTCGACTCGGGCAACCTTGCGGGCCACCTGGTGGCCCTCTCCGCCGCCTGCGAAGAACTCGCGGCGGCAGATTCCGCGTTGGGCGAACGGCTGTCGCGCGTGGGCCACCGCGCGCGCACGCTCGCGTGGGACATGGACTTCACGCTCTTCTATATTGAGCGGCGTCGGCTCTTCTCCATCGGGTACGACGCGCGCTCCGGTCGCCTCGATGCGGCAACGTACGACCTCCTCGCGTCCGAGGCCCGCCTCGCGAGCTTCATTGCCGTCGCGAAGAATGACGTGCCCTCCGAGCACTGGTTCCACCTCGGCCGCTCACTCACCACCACGGATTCAGGCACGGCCCTCGTCTCGTGGAGCGGCAGCATGTTCGAGTACCTGATGCCGGTGCTCGTGATGCCGTCGCGCCCGTATTCGCTGCTCGACCAGACGCATCAAGCCGCGGTGCGCCGGCAGATCTCGTACGCCACCGCACGAGGCATTCCCTGGGGCAACTCGGAGTCGGCGTACAACGTGCGCGATCGGCACGAGACCTACCAGTATCGGGCCTTTGGCGTGCCGGATCTCGCGCTGAAGCGCGGACTCGGCCGGGATCTCGTCGTCGCGCCGTATGCGTCCGCACTCGCGCTCTCCGTCGCGCCACACGAGGCACTCCGGAACCTCTCGGTACTCGAACGCATCGGTGGCTACGGTCCCCACGGTTTCTACGACGCCCTGGACTACACGCGTCCCGAGGCGCCGGGCACGCCGAGTATCGTGCGGGCGTCGATGGCGCATCACGTCGGCATGACCCTGATTGCGCTGCACAACGCGATCGACCTGGAGCGCGGCCAGGGCATCTGGCAACGCCGCTTCCTGACCGACGCGACCGTGCGCGCAGCGGCCCTCCTGCTTGACGAGCGCGTCCCGCGCCGGTACACCACACGCCAGGCACAGGTCGATGACGCGAGCGATCCGTTCGTGCGCACCCCGCGCGCGCGCATCGCGCTCCGGGAGTTCGATACGGCCAATACGCCCGAGCCCCGCGTTGGGCTGCTCGGTGGTCCGTCGTACTGCGTGCTCCTCACCAACGCTGGAGGCGGCTACAGCCGCAGCGGCGACATGGACGTGTTCCGCTGGCGCGCGGATTCCACGCTCGATTCCACGGGGCAGTGGGTCTACGTGCGCGACGTCACGTCGGGCGCATTGTGGTCCGCGACGCATCAGCCGGTGCGGGCCGTCCCGCAGGCGTACCATGTCTCCTTCGCACCCGATCGCGCCACATACACACGGAGCGACCACGGCATCGACACGCGCACGGAGATCGTCGTCGTCCCGCGCGAGCGAACGGAGATCCGGCGGATCACACTGAGCAACCGATCGCGCGCCGCGCGCGACATCGAGCTCACGAGCTACGGCGAAGTGGTGCTCACCACGGCAGGAGCCGATCGCGCGCATCCCGCATTCCAGAATCTGTTTGTCGAGACCGAATGGGTCGCGGATCAATGCGCGGTGCTGGCCAGCAGGCGTCCCCGCTCATCGGACGAGCGGCGTCCGTGGTGCGCGCATGTCGCCGCGGTCGGTCCGGAGTCCACGGCCAAGGTCACGTGTGAAACGGATCGGGCCGTGTTCGTGGGCCGCGGGCGCACCGTGCAATCGCCCGCCGCGCTGGACACACCGGGCGCACTCGCGTGCAACGCCGGCGCCGTCCTCGATCCGATCGCCGCCCTGCGTGTGCGCGTGCGGCTCGAGCCCGGCGCGTCCGCGACGGTGGCGTTCACGACCATCGTCGCGGACTCGCGCGAGGAAGCGCTCGTCGCCGCCGACCGGCACAACGACCTCGGTGCGGCCGAGCGCGCGCTCGCGCTCTCGTGGACCGTCGCGCAGATCGAGCTCCGCGACCTCAACGTCTCGGCGGATGCCGCGGCGCTCTATCAGGAGCTCGCGGGAGCGCTGATCTACCCACGCGAGGCCATGCGCGCGCCGCAGGCCGAGCGCCTCGCCAACCGTCGCCCGCAATCCGCCCTCTGGGCGCACGGCATCTCGGGCGACTGGCCCATCGTGCTTGCCTCCATTCGCGCAGAGGTCGGCCTGCCGAGCGTGCGCCAACTCCTCAAGGCGCACAACTACTGGCGCACGAAGGGCGTCAAGGCCGACCTCATCATCCTGAATGCGAAAGATCCGTCCTACATCCAGGAGCTCCAGGATCAGATCACCGCGATGGTCGTGTCGTCGAGCGAAGGCGGCATGCTGGAGGTGCCGGCCGGCGTGTACATCCGCCGAAGCGACGTGCTACCGGCCGAGGACGTCGCGATGCTGCGATCCGTCGCGAGCATCCACGTCGTGTGCGACGGTGTCGGATTGGGCGAAGTGGTTGCCGCCGCGATTCCCTCCGATGCGGCCGCCGTCCCCACGCGCATGGCGCCTGTCATGCGGGTGCGCGACGCCATTGTCCTGCCGCCACTGGCGAAAGGCAATGGCTTCGGCACGCGCACCGATACCGACGACTACCGTATCGAAGTCGACGGAAGCCACGTCCCGCCCGGTCCATGGGCCAACGTCATTGCCAATCGCAACGCCGGCTTCTGCGTCACCGAGCGCGGTGGCGGATTCGCATGGGCCGAGAACAGCTACTTCTTCCGCCTCACGCCGTGGTTCAACGATCCCGTGAGTGACCCCGCCGGCGAGGTGCTCTACTTCCAGGACGCGGACTCCGGGCACGTGTGGAGCCCCACCCCCGGGCCGTGGCTCGCGAAGGACGACGAGGACGGTCCCGCGCCATACCACGTGGTGCATGCGCCCGGCGTCAGCACCTTCGAGCATGGCCGCGCCGGCATTCGCTCCACCCTCTCGCTGACGGTGGCGCGCGAGGATCCAGTGAAGATCACCCGGCTGCGACTCCAGAATGAAGGCACGGTGCCGCGGGCCATCACCATCACGAGTTACGTCGAGCTCGCGCTCGGCGCGGATCGCGAGCAGACGCGCAATCAGGTCCACACCCGTCGCGACACACAATCCGGCGCCATCTTCGCGCAGAACTTCTTCAACGAGGACTTCGCGTCGCAGGTGGCGTTCTCGTGGATCAGCGAAACGCCGTCCAGTGCGGGCTGTGATCGCACCGCATTCATCGGACGCAATGGCGACCGTGGTGCACCCGCTGCGCTCAACTTCAGTGAGCTCACCGGCAACATGGGCGCGGGCCTCGATCCGTGCGCGGCGCTCCGGGCCACCATCACGCTGCAACCCGGCGAGATACGCGACGTCGTCGTCCTGCTTGGCTCCGCGCGCGGCGAGGACGCCGCGCGCGAGATCATCGCGCGCTGCGGGGCGCCTGCCGCCGCCGAGACGGAAGCCCAGGCCTCGGTCGACGCATGGTCGGCGCGACTCGGCACGATTCGCGTCGAAACGCCGTCGCCCGAGTTGAATGCGCTGGTCAATCGCTGGTCGCTCTATCAGGCGCTCGCCTGCCGCATGTGGGCGCGATCGGCGATCTACCAGTCGAGCGGCGCGTTCGGGTTCCGCGACCAGCTCCAGGACGGCATGGCGTTCGTATACGCCGAGCCGTCCGTCACGCGCGCACACCTGCTGCGGGCCGCGAGTCGGCAGTTCAAGGAGGGCGACGTCCAGCACTGGTGGCACGAGCCCAGTGGACGCGGTGTGCGCACGAGGATCTCGGACGACCTCGCATGGCTGCCCTTCTGCGCCGATCACTACGTGACAGTGAGTGGAGACACCGGCATCTGGGACGAGCACGCTCCGTACCTCGACATGCGCCAGCTCGAGCCCCATGAGCATGAGGTCTACGACAAGCCAATCGTCAGCGAGACGACAGGCACGCTGTACGAGCACTGCGTGCGCGCGCTCGATCGCGCCTGCACGCGCGGTGAACACGGCCTGCCCTTGATTGGATCGGGCGACTGGAACGACGGCATGAATCGCGTCGGCGTGCTCGGAAAGGGGGAGAGCGTCTGGCTCGCGTGGTTCCTCAGCGCGACGCTGCGCCGGTTCGCGCGCCACGCGGACCTGCGTGGGGACGCGGCCGTTGTCGACCGCATGCTGCATCGCGCCGACGAGTACGTGGCGGCCGTCGAGGGCTCGGCGTGGGACGGCGCGTGGTATCGCCGTGCCTACTTCGACGACGGCAGCCCGCTCGGCTCCTCGACGTCGACCGAGTGCAGGATCGACTCGATCGCGCAGAGCTGGGCGGTGCTCTCGGAGGCCGGTGACATTGAGCGCGCCCGCATCGCGATGAAGTCCGTACAGGAGTATCTCGTACGCGATGACGACCGCATGATCCTGCTGCTGACACCGCCGTTCGACCACACCGATCACGACCCAGGATACATCAAGGGCTACCTGCCCGGCGTTCGCGAGAACGGCGCGCAGTACACACACGCCGCGCTCTGGACCGTCTTCGCGGCCGCTGGGGTCGGCGACGGCGACCTCGCGTTTCACTTCTACGATCTCCTGAATCCGTTCACGCATGCGCGCTCGCGAGCGGATGCGGAGCGATACAACGTCGAACCGTACGTCATTGCCGCCGATGTGTATGATGCACCCGGTCATGTCGGACGAGGAGGCTGGACCTGGTATACCGGCTCGGCGAGCTGGAGCTACCGTGCCGCGATCGAGGCAATGCTCGGGTTCCGGAAACGAGGCGACACGCTCACGATTGCCCCGTGCATTCCGGGGTCGTGGACCGGATACCAGATTCGCTATCGCCACGGGAGTGCGACGTACAGCATCGCCGTGGAGAATCCGCACGGCACATCGACGGTCGTGGCGAGTGTGCACGTGGATGGCGCACCCGTCAGCGACGGGATTATCCCGCTGCAGGACGATAGTCGGGTGCACACGGTTCGCGTGGTGATGGGCGCACCCTGACCGCCCGCGGGAACCAATCTGACGGACGCGCGCTATTGGGGACATGACCGCCGAGGATCCGCAGGGTTCGCGTGACACCGAGTTCGCACGCATCGCGCTGCCACTGCTGCCCGCAGTGGCGCGCGTGGCCCGGGCCCTCACGCGCAATGCGGCCGACGCGGATGACCTGGTGCAGGAGACGTATCTCAAGGCGTTTCGTCACTGGAGCACGTTCGATCACGGTGGCGATTGCCGTCGGTGGTTGTCCGCCATCTGTCGCAACACGTTCTTCGCGCAGCGCCAACGCCAGCGGTGGCTCACCGCGGTGGGCGACGATCACGAGCTGGAGACGTTCGCGGCCGTGAGCCTGCACAAGCTCGCGCGCGAGAAGGGCGTTGAGGAGATGTTCGCCCGGCTGGATCTCGGCCCCGCTATCCGGGCGGCCATTGCGTCACTCGAGCCGGCCGCGAGGGACGTCGTTCAGCTCGTGGACGTCGACGAGATGCGCTATGAGGAAGCCGCTGCGCTACTCGGCATCCCCATCGGCACCGTCCGATCACGCCTCTACCGCGCTCGTCGCCTGCTCCAGGCCGCCCTCGTCGAGTACGCGAGGGACGCCAGCTATGCGAGCGTGCCGTCCGCCGCGCCTCACTCACCCGCTTTGAGTGCGATCCATGCAGAATCCTGACGTGTGCCGGGAGATCGTCCGGCAGCTCTGGCCGTACCTCGACGGCGCGCTCCCCGATGAATGGCAGGCGCGCGTGGTCCACCACCTCGAGGAGTGCGCGAACTGCCGGTCGCACTATGATTTCGAACGCGCATTTCTCGAGGCCGTCCGGGGTTCCGGTGTGGTCGACGGGGACTTCGAGCCGCTGCGCGTGCGTGTCCTGTCGGCACTGGCCGCCGAAGGGATGAACGTCGGATGACCATGTTGCTGCTCGCCTTCCTCGGCGGCGTGCTCACGATCCTCAGCCCGTGCATCCTTCCGGTCGTCCCGCTGGTGTTCGCACGGACGGGGCGCGGCTTCGCACGCGAGACGGGCCCCATGCTGCTTGGACTCGCCGCCGCATTTACGGCGGCAGCGATGATCGCCCGCGCGACGGCCCATTGGCTGCTCGTGGCGAACGAGATCGGACGCGACATCGCGCTGGCCATGCTCGCCATCGTAGGGCTGTCGCTCCTCTCGGTGCGGATGGCCGAATGGCTCACTCGGCCCATCACGCGTGCCGGCGCCTCGTTGCTCGGCACCGGATCGGCCACCTCCCCGGGCCGCAATGTCGTACTGGGCATGGCGATCGGGCTGCTCTGGGCACCATGCGCCGGCCCGATCCTCGGGCTGCTCATCGCTGCTTCCGCGACGGCCGACGCGCCGCACTCCGCTGCACTCTTTCTCACCTTTGCCATCGGTGCCGCCGTGTCACTCGCTGTCGTAAACGCCCTTGGGGCAAGGTTGTTGGCGCGCTTCAAGCGCGCTGGCGCGGCCGACGTCGTGGTGCGTCGCGTCCTGGGGGTTGCGACGTTGATCACCGTCGTTGCGCTCACCTTCGGGTGGGATCGCGCCCTATTCGCGAACGGCGGGCTTGTGCGAACCGCCAGCGCCGAGGAACTCCTCGTTTCGCGCCTGGCACCGCAGGCAGCGGCGCGGCCCGCGCCTGGCGGCGAATCGCTCGATGCCTTCGCGGCCGACGAGACGGCTCGCACGGCGTCCATCGCGTTGCCGCAGGCCGACGGACTGCTGGCGCCCTTTGAGGGAGGGACCGAGTGGATCAACTCCACCGCGCTCACGCCGGAGCTGCTCCGCGGAAAGGTCGTGCTGGTCGACTTCTGGACCTTCGAGTGCTATAACTGCCTCAACGCCTTGCCGCACGTGAAAGAGCTGTATGCGAAGTACAAGGATCGGGGCTTCGTCGTGGTGGGGGTCCACACCCCCGAGTTTGCGCGCGAGCGTGTACCCGGGAATGTGCGCCGCGAGGTCGCGAAGCTCGGCATCACGTACCCCGTCGTGATCGATAACGACAACCGCATCTGGAACGCCTACCACAATCAGTACTGGCCTGCCGCGTACTTTGCCGACGCCACGGGAAAGATGCGCTTCTACCATTTCGGCGAAGGTCGGTACGAGGAGCAGGACAAGGTCGTCGCGAAGCTCCTCGCTGAACGAGACGCAAACTCAACCCGCGGAGTACACTGAGGAATGGCCGAACTCGTCAAGCGCAACCATTGGGTCATCCGGCTCACGCACTGGGTGAACGTCGTCGCAATCGTGGTCATGGCCGGCAGCGGAATGCGCATCTTCAACGCGCATCCCGCGTTCGCCCGCCCGGGCGAGCGCTTTCCGCTCAACCCGTGGGAGGGGCATTCCATACCCAACTGGCTCACTTTCGGCGGCTGGCTGGGCGGCGCACGCCACTGGCATTTCGCGATGATGTGGCTGCTCGTCGCGAATGGCCTGTTGTATCTCGGCTTCCTGTTCCTGCACGGCGAGTGGCGCGACATCACGCCCCGCCGCGGCGACGCGCGCGATGCCATCGAGATGATCAAGTTCTACCTCTTCGTGCGACGCGATCATCCCGTCGGCGGCAAGCACAACGCCCTCCAGAAAAGCGCCTACTTCGCCATGCCGATTCTCGGCATCGTCATCGTGCTGAGTGGACTGGCCATCTGGAAGCCGATCACGCTCGGCTTCATCACGGCGCTGTTCGTCAACTACAAGTGGGCGAGATTCACGCACTTCGCCGCGATGGCGCTGCTCCTCCTCCTCGCACTGGTGCACGTCTTCATGGTCTTCGCGGTGGACCCCTATTCCCTGCGCTCGATGATCACCGGCTGGTACAACCGCGCGAAGTCTCCCGAAGCACGCAACGCGCGACCGTTCTATCACCTCTTCAGTGCTGGCGAACCGCACGCGCACGACGCGGAGGCGCCCCTTCCATGATCGATCGCCGCCGTTTTCTCACCGTGTCTGCCGCCACGTTCTCGAGCGCACTGCTCGCGGCGTGCGGCGCCAATCCCGACCAGGCCAAGCCGCTGCTCGCGTCGATGGAGAAGAAGAACGAGGTGCTCGAGCGCGACCTGTTCCGTCACGACAGCATGAACCACGTCCCTGCGTCGGCGAAGCTCGCGGGCAACGACTTCCCGAAGTACTTCGTCAGCAAGCACGTCCCCGTGTGGGATCCCGCGGCACGTGGGGCATGGCGGCTCGAGGTCTCCGGCGCGGTGCGGACGCCCCTGTCACTCAGCCTGGACGACCTCATGCGCATGCCGCACATCACGCAGAAGGTCGACCACTTCTGCGTCGAAGGCTGGAACGCGCGCGCGGAGTGGACGGGCGTTCGGCTCAGTGACATCGCCCGCGCGGCCGGACTCACGGCGGATGCAGGATACGTCGACTTCCAGAGCTTCGACGACGGCTACCACGAGAGCTGGGATATCGAGTCGGCAATGCATCCGCAAACCCTCGTGGCCTACGGCATGGACAGACACATGCTAGGCATCCAGCACGGCGCCCCGGCACGCATCCACTCTCCCATCAAGCTCGGCTACAAGAATACCAAGTACCTCACGAAGATCGTCTTCATGCCAAAGCAGAACGGCGGATACTGGAGCGACGAAGGCTACGAGTGGTACGGCGGTACGTGAGCCGACCGGCAGGGATTGCAATGCCACACTCGCGCACGCGGCGCACGATTACGCACCAGACAGCCGGCTCGAGGTAATCCCCACCTGCGAGTTCGTACGGGTGTTCATGAAGCGCCACGCCGAGTACGACGACCTGCGCGGCAGCGCGACCTGATCTCGCGCTCGCCGCGACCACGCTCGGTTCGCTCCTGTGGTGATGAGGTAATAGTCGGCGACGCCGAGCAGGATGAGCCCGAGCGTACGCTTGACCCAGAGCATCCATGGGCCGGTGCGAGGAAGGTGCAGCGACGTATCCGCCAGGAATGCCACCACGAGCAACAGCGCGCACATGCCCAGGGAGAAAGCGAACAGGTAGGTGAAGCCGAGCGCGGCGCGGTGTGTCGTGGCCACCCACGTGAGCACGGCGGCCATCACCGGCGCGCCGCACGGCGCCGCCACGAGGCCGGACGCAACGCCCATCGTCAGCACCCCCGCAGCGCGTCCGCCCGTGCCGAACGCCGCGGCGCGACCCTGCAGCCACCCGGGAATGGGCACGGGCATCACATCTGCCATCATGGCCGCCGCGATCAGCATTGCGTTGGCCATCGCGAAGGTGAGCCACGGGTTGGTGCTCACTTCACCAAACATGCGACCGCTCATCGCGGCCACGACACCGAGCGTCGCGTAGGTCGCGGCCAGCCCTGCCGCATAAACGGACGCGAGTCCCATCCTGCGCGCGCGCGACGGCACCTCGGCGCCACCGCCGATGACCGCGATCGTTACGGGGATCATCGGGTACAGGCACGGCGTCAGGCTGGTCATCACGCCGCCGGCAAACACCATCGCCACGGCAAGGCCCGGATGCGCGGCGAGCGTCGCGCTGAATGGAACAAAGCTTGGAGTCACGCACGCACTAGCGATTCGAGGAGCGAGTGGTTCCCGTTTCGTATTCCGCGCGAACGGCGGTGCCTGTTCGTCACGAGGGAACTCACGCTCGCCGCACGGACGCTCCGCGCGTAAGATGCATCCATGACTGGTCTCGCCGACATCGAACGCCCGGAGCCGCGCTGGCCCTTCGTGGTCGCGGCCTTTGCCGCCGTCGCGCTTCACTTTGCCCTTCCCGATCAGCTCCGCATGGGTCCACCGTGGGGCCTCGCCATCCTCATCGCGATCCTCACCTTCTCTGCGTACGTCACGCGTCACCGCGGAATGCACCGCGCCAACACGCTCTTCGGGTATGGGGTGCTGATCGTGCTTACCGCCGGATTGGTGTGGGGGGTGGGCATGCTGCTGCTTGCCCTGCTGCACGGATCCGAGAAGGCACCCGCGCTGCTCAAGTCCGCCTCGGTCCTCTGGGCCACGAACGTCATCGTCTTCGCATCATGGTACTGGCGCCTCGATGCCGGCGGACCGAACCAGCGCGAGCGGCGCGACGCACACCTCGAGGGGGCATTCCTCTTCCCGCAGATGACCTTCCCCTCCCCGAACGCAGACGACGTCACCATCGCGCAGGAAGAAAGCTGGCGCCCGCACTTCGTGGACTACCTCTTCGTGGCGTTCAACACCAGCACCGCCTTCTCACCCACTGATGCACCCGTGCTCTCGAAATGGGCGAAGATAGCGATGATGATCCAGGCGATCATCTCGTTCACGACCGTGGTGCTCATCGCCGCCCGCGCGGTGAACATTCTGTAGCGAGTCGGGAATCCAGATTCTCGGTTCCCGTTCGTCATTCCCGCGAAACCGGGCATCCTCGCGCACCAGTCCGTTCGTCATTCCCGCGAAACTGGAAATCCACGCGCGCTATCCCGTTCGTCATTCCCGCGAAAGCGGGAATCCATCGTCGACCGACGTTGCGTACCGGTCAGTCCTCGGCGCGACGCGCTGGCGCTGGCGGTACGCGTGTCGCCCGCATGCACCATCGAACGATTTCGAAGTCGGTGATCGTCCGCCAGTCGGGCGGGTAGGGCGCTTGGCGACGCTTCTCGCCATCGGCGGACTCGAACACCAGCCAGCCACCTCGTCGCCGATCGCGCTCCAGCACTCGCGCGAGCGTGCCCGCGAGCGAAGGGCTCGTGATCTCCCGGACGGTCCAGGCGACACCGACGTCATCGGTAAAATCGCGCGAGCTGGTCATCGCGATCCGGCTGGAGGATGGAGCGCCCCGCGAACATCGCGGTGCGGTCACCAATATGCCAACGGCACCCGTCACGGCCAGTGCCGCACGTCACGCACAGCGTGGCCTGCCGCACCGGCGATGCTACTGGTACTGGATGTACAACGGCCTCGGGTTCAGGCGCAGGACCTCGGCGGGCGTCAGCATGGCGGCGCCGCTCTTCGTGTCGTTGTGGAAGAACAGCTTGAACCCGGTGAACTGCACCGGCTCCGCCTTCACGTAGTCGTGGTAGGAGTCGAACTTCAGCCACGGCGGACCCCACCCATCCATGTCCATCACCACCTGCACGTTCGGTGTGGGATGAATGTTCTGGGAGTTCGTCACCATCTTGCGGGTGAAACGGTGGACGACGAGCACCTTGGGCGGCAGGTGCTTCGCCTTTACGATGTCGTCCAGGAAGTTGATCGCCCAGTTGATGTCCTTCGCGTCCAGCGTGCCGATCTTCGTCCCGGGAACGGCCCCCGACGTCGCCATGGCGAACTCGGGATCGATGCCCAGGTGCACATCCGGATTTTCCAGGAACGAGCGCAGGCGGGGAATCTCAGCCTGCACGCTGCTCTGGCCCACCTGCACGTCGAGAAAGGTCAGCCCTTTCTTCGCCTTGGCCCACGCGTAGATGGTGTTCGTCAGCGAATCGAACATCTGCGTGCGATAGAGCCCGTTCCTGCCCGGCGTGCCTGATGCCACCGTCACGATCACGTGCAGGGCGGGAATCACCGGCTTCGATGGATCCGCCCTGGCCCACCGCGCCACTTCCTTGTCGAGCTTCGCGAGCATCTCGTCCTTCGGATACTCACCGAGCACACCCATCTTCTTCACGAGCGGATTGCCGTAGAACGCGACGACCCGATTCGCGGGAAAGATCGCGCCCGGCAGGGGCGCTGCCATCTTCACCGGCCACTTCCGGTCAAGCGCAGAATCAGGCTTGGTCATGCTCGCGAGCGCCACGCTGTCACGATGGGAACGCTTTGGCACCTCGCTTGTCGGAAGGCTCGCGTCCTGCGCCGGAGTGGACGACGAGCCGGTTGCCACCGGCCCGGTCCCCGCCGGAGCGTTCGCGGCGCCCACGAGTTGCCTCTTTCCCGTAGTGTCGGCGACCTCGCCGGCGGCGACGGTGCCCGACTTGGGCGCGGCGGACGATGCGGGCGGCGCCTTGTCGGCGCAGCCAACGAGGAGGCCCGACGAGAGCGCGACGACCGCAACGATCGCCGGCCTGATGGCAATTAGACGGAACATGAGCGGGGCAGTGGGTAGACTATAGTGGCGCGACGACGCGCAAATGCTTCGCCGGTCGCGACCGCTGTCGCAATGCAAGCGGCAAGCCTCAAGCATCCAGGCCCTCGCGTTCGGTGTCCCGGTGTTGACACCCGCGTGAAAGGTACCAATTATCGACACCATTCCCGCGACGCGGGCACAACGACTTCGCCATGTCTGACTGCAGC
>JBBQFW010000088.1:0-13512 GCA_038322445.1 Gemmatimonadales bacterium | reverse complement strand
GGTGCGGCAGCGCGCCAGACCGTCTCGTCGCCGAAGCTGACGCGAATCACGTGACCGCCGGTCGTCTGCATCCCGAAGCGCGTGGTGATGGTGGGCACCGGGCGGGCCGGCACTCCGCGCGAGGCGGGCGGCGAGATGGACTGCGCGTACTCGGTCCGCTTCTCCGCCACCGGGAGCCAGATCGCCCACTGCTCGATCATCCAGCTGCCTTCGGACAGGTGCCGAAAGACGATCTCACCGCCCGGTACACCGACGACGTCCGTGGCCGGCACGTTGACGAACGAGAAGTCGAGGCGACGAAGCTCGGCCGACGCACGATCGATCGAGAGCACGCCGGCGATCTCCGGCTCCTTGCGTCCGGGAATTGGCGCGAAGCCGAGTCGTACGACGGCGTTGTCGGCAGAATCGGGGAGAAGACGGAGGCAGTGCGTTGCGGCAAATTCGTTGGAGAGGAGGACGTCTTCATCCGGCGCATGAAAGACCTGACGGTTGGCGCCGAGCGTGACGTAGCCCTTCGCCGCAAGCTCCTCGGGAGGGAGGCTCGTGAAGGGACGCAGGGGCATGCCGAGCCTGGTCGTGCTATCAGTGACGCGGAAGCGCGTTTCCGCGGCCGACTGTCGACGGACGAAGGTGGTGACGTCGGCCTTGTAGGCGCGCGTGAGCCGGGTGAGCTGGGAGCTGCGGAGTGCCTTCCGCGCTTCCTCCCATACAAAAAACGCCGCCGATGCCGAATCCAGGTCCGCCTGGCATCGCTGTCCGGCGGTCACCTGCATACCGGCCAGCTGGATGGCGCTGCCGGTCAGGACGAGCGTGTGCACGAGGACGCGCCCTTCGTCGAGCACGATCGGCTTGTCGAAGGTGGGGCGAAACGCGATCCGCTTCGCCTCGATGTGATAGGTGCCGGCGGACGGCGCCTTCATCGTGAACGATCCTCCCTCGTCGGAGAGGGCGCGGGCGACGGGCGTCCCCTTCTCGTCGAGGAGCGTGACGATGACGCCCGGCACGAGAGCGGAGTCGGGCGTGATCGCCGTGCCGCGCACGACCTGCGCGTGCGTTGCCGGAACAATCAACGACATAACGACGAACACCATCCCGAAGACGCGCATGCCGGAATGCTCGCCGGCTAGCATCAGTGTGGCAAGGTATTCGCGCTTCGCTTCGCGTTCGTCAATTCCAGCGAACGTGGGCCAGGCCCAGGAATGGATCCCCGCTTTCGCGGGGATGACGCACGGTCGGGACCGTCCACGTTCGCGGGGATGACGAACGGTGCACGATGGATCGAGATTGGTGACAGTGTGCTCACACCAGCGGCATCACCTGCTCGGAAAAGCGCTCCATCTCCTCCACCTGCGGACTGCACTGCAGCAACAGCAGGCCCACGCCCGCCGCACCGAATGCGCGCACCTGCTCCGCCACCTGCTCGGGAGTGCCGACCAACCCAGCGCGCAGGCCGCGATTCGAGACCGAGTAGTCCTCGAGCGATACACGCTGCTCGAGCTGGGTGTTCGCGAGCCAATCCTGATAGTTGTGATAGCCCACCGAGCCGACGTCGACATTGGTGATGCGTGCCCGCTCGCGCTCGGCCGCTTCCTCGGTATCGCGGACGATGACGTAGGCCGCCATGCCATACTCCATCGGTGCACCGCCAAAGCGCTCACGGCGCTCGCGCATGTCGGCAACCTTGGGCGCAATGCGGTCGACCGGATCGCCGTGCATCACGTATGCGTCGCACTTCGTGGCAATGAGGTTCTTCGCGGTTTCCGACTCGCCGCCGGCGTAGATGACCGGACCGGGCTTTCGCACGGGCTTGGGCTCGACGATCAGCTCATCCACCGAGTAGTACTGACCCTTGTGCGTGAGGCGCGACTCGCGCCATGCGCCACTCACCACGTCGAGCCACTCGCCGGTGCGGGCGTAGCGGTCGTCATGCTGGTCGAAGTGCACGCCGTACCGACGCGCCTCGTCGGCCCACCAGGCGCTCACGACATTCAGGGCGAGCCGACCATTGGAAATCTGGTCGATGTTGGCGGCCTGCTTCGCGAGCAACGCGGGCGGATGGTATTGCGGCCGCACGGCGACCATCAGCTCGAGCGTCTCCGTGACCGCGGCCAGTGCGGCGGCCGTGCTCCACGCGTCGAGCGCCGGCGCGTCAGCACCCTTGATGTCATTGAGGAACAACTCGGCGATCAGCGTGAGGTCGAAGCCGAGCTGCTCGCTGCGCTGGGCGAGCTTCTTCGTGTAGCTCCAGCTCGCGTCCATCCGCTCGTCGTCGACGTTGCGCAGCCATCCACCGAATACGGGGAGCCAGTAGCCGAAGCGCATCCCCTTCGCCGAGGATGAAATCAGCGCGGGCTGCGGTTCGGTTTCCGGAATGACCGCGACATTCTCGCCTTCTGGGGCGAGGGTTGCACTCATGCGCTGACTCCGGCGGCGATGCGCTCCTCGATGTAGTCGACGAAGTTCATCCACGGATCGAAGCCGATGACGTTTTTCGCGTCGGCCACGAAGTTCGAGAGGGCGTTGACATCGTAGAAGTAGTGCTTGCCGTCGCGGTCATCGACGAGGTACTCGATGCCGCCGATGTCGAGCCCTGTGAACTGCGAGATCTGCTCGACCTGCTCGATGATCTCCGCGGGCGGTGTATAGCCCTCCACGCGCAGGCCCGTCTTCGCGGCGTCAACGGCGCACGCGGCGCCGACGAGCTCGACACCGCTCGTCGTCTGGCAGGCGTCGGCGGGGCAGAGGTCGAACGAGCCCGTGGCCGGATAGACGTTGATGGCGTAGAGATACTTGCCGTTCAGCGTCTCGACGCGCGTGATGTGTCCGTCGCGCATGGGGGCGGACTCCTGCACGAGCGCGACGCCGTCGATGCCGAGCGTCACTTCCCCGCGCGCGCTGGCGCCGGCGAGTGCATCGGATGTGTCATAGCGCGTGATGCCCGCGCCGCTCCCGCCGATGTTCGCCTTCACGAGCACGGGATAGCGGAGATCCTCGGCCGCGCTCAGCGCGAGGGCCGGATCATTGATCGCCACGGAGCGCGGGAAGGCGAGACCAAGCTCCGCGAGTGCGTCGAGTTGCGAGGCCTTCGACAGCTCGTACCCGTAGACCTTGCTGCCATTCACCACCGGCGTGCCGATACGCTCGAGATGACGGAGCCAGTGAAGTGTGTGGAAGGTGGAGCCACCGTGTCCACGCAGGTATGCCGACGGGCTCGCGCGGTTCACGACGAGCGAATACGGAGAGACGCGCTCGCTCGGGTCGAAGCGGTGCGAGGCTGCGTTCAGCCGCACGTAGGGGAGCCCACGGCGCTCGAGCTCCGTGAAGAGTGGCTTGAACCAGTCAGGGTGCTCGTGGTAGACGGCGATTGGGCGCATTTTCGGGCGGTCTCGAGGTGAAAACGTTGCGGGCGGCAACTGAATATCCGACGCCCGCCGCGTGGGTTCCTTCAGGATGCAGGATAGCACCGTATGGGGCGGGAACAACAGATCGCCTCCAGCTCGAGCCTGAGCGAACCCCGGCAGAGACAACAGTTGGTCAGACATCTGCATCAGTTGGACAGTCGAGCGGAACAGGTTGATGCCGTTTGACCGTACACAGACGCAGACCGCTGACCAAACTGTTTTCTCTGCCCTGGTTCTGATATTCGTCAGCTTTCAGGGATCAGAAACGGGCTTCGATGTAGGTGTCGACGCGCCAGTTTCGCTCGGGGTTGATGCCACGCGCCACGTCGAACCGAACGAGTCCATCCATCACCGACATGCCCGCGCCCGCGCCGGACATCGGACGCCCGATCCTGTTCCAGGAATTCCGGTCGCCCGCCCAGCCGAAATCCGCGAACACCACTGGCCGCACGATACCGACACCTTGCGCTACCTCGGCGCGGCCGAGCCAGAAGGCATTGCCTGCTTCCAGGCCCGGGCGCTGGCCGCGCACCGTCTGTGTGCCGCCGAGATACCAGAAGCGCTGCGCGGGCATGATGCCAACGGAGCTTCCCGCGGCGAGGGTGATGGCCGCCGCGCCGTTGCCGATGCCATGGGACGCTGTAATGTCGACCGCCCCGCGGCCGTACGCACCCGTGTCTGCCCACGCGCTCTCGAGTCGGGTATCGGTGAACAGCCGGAAACCCTGCGGGTCGAGGCCGAGCGTGCTCGTGTGGCGCGTCCGTCCTCCGAGGAAGGCGCCGCGATGCGCCTGGAAGTTCGGCTCGAACGCGGAGCCGTGCACGACGCGCGCGAGGGAGAACGTCGTCTTCGGTCGTGCGGTGCGCTGCTGCTCCGCGAACAGCGACCAGGTGAGTGCGCTCGGGCCGGGCTGGTCGGGCGACGAGCCGAGCTCGATGCCGCTCGCGCGATAGTAGAAGCCTTCGTCGCGGCCGAAGAGAAATGCGGAGATGGATGCGCCGAGTCCGAAGGGATGACCCCAGTCGCTGGCGGAGGTCAGGCGGTTGTAGGCCGTGATGGCGAGCGTGCGTCGCAGGTCGCTGCGCGACAGGTTGAGCTCGATGTTCGGCTCCAGATCGGCAACCCCGATGCGGCCGGTGGTGAACACCGAGTAACCGGCGCCGAGTGTCTGGTCGAGTCGCCCGCCGATCGACAGGCCCTCGACGCGATTGTATCGCAGGTTCTCCAACTGTGCGCGCACTGGTTGCGGCGCAAAGCCCGGCTGCGCGCCCATGGACAATGCCTGCGAGACGAGTGCGTCCATCTCTTCGTCCGCGAAGACGTCGTCTCCCTTGTCGTAGATGGAGGCGGGCAGGTCGGGCGAGTGGGCGAGCTTGGCGGAGTCGCACGGCACCCGCACCATGACAGGATTGGGGTTGTTCCGCGACTGGCGCACCGTGGTCATCACGCCCGCGCTGTCACACGCCGCGTTTCGGCGGCTGGCCCGGCGCGCCTCGTTGACGGAATCCGACATCGTCTGCGGGCCGACCATGACACTCACCTGATTGTTGCCGCGGCGGCGACCGGAGTCGGGCGGCACGACGATCGCGGCGAGCTTCTCACCGGCATTCACCTGGTCGTACTGGAACTTCTGTTCGAGCTTGAACGGCACACGCATGAAGCTGACATTTGCGCCCCCTTCGAGCACCTGCACGCGCGGCAGCCAGAACCTGCCCTGATAGAGTCCGTACTCCACGCCAATGGCGCTGACGGATGCGGTCATGGGAAAGAGCATCGGCTTGATGACCGCGGGCACGTCCTCGAACGAGGTGCTGTCGTCCTCTTCGGCGACCGCCTTGATGTCCATCGGCACACTCATGCGGTATGCGGCGCGCACCAGTTGACCGCCCGACATGTCGAACCAGAGTGAGCCAACGGCAAGGTTCCACTTGGGCGTGCGTGGACGCACCTGCAGCTCGCGCAACCGGATGGCCTTGCCATCCGGCAGGCGAAACGTGGCCGAGTCTCCGGTGGCATAGGTGTAATAGGCTTCTGACCCTTCGGCGAGCGGATGGACGATGCCCTGGTTCTCGTCGACGGTTCCTTTCGCCGCGCCGGACCCGATCCACAGCGTCTCGCTTCCGGGAAAGTAGGGAATGGGCGAGATGTCCCCGCCCATGCGCACTGTTGCCGACTTGCCCGCAATGGGCATGACCGTGCGCGAACCCGTCACGTCGACGTAGGCGCCGACGCCACGTCGCCAACGGACCCTGGTTGCCTGCTCAGTACGGAACGCGAGGCGGTCGCGTCCGAACTTGGTGAAGCCCATCCCTGCTGACACGCGCTGGTACGTGGTGGCGTCATAGGATTGGAGGGCCGAGTCCTGTGTGCTACGCGCGCGTCGGGCGAGGAGGAGGATCTCGCGGGCCGCGGGATCCTTGAAGGCGGTCGCGAGGTGCTCGGCCGTGACCTCCATGTGCTTCGGTGGTTTGTTCTCGCGTCGCTTCGCTCTTGTCGAGTCACGCCGCGCCCTGGCGGAGTCTCGCGCGGTCATCGCACGCGGCGCGGCCGGCGATGGTGCGGGTGCCTGGGGCGCGCCCTGGAGTAGCGCGACGACAAGAGGGATCAGCATGCGGAACAGCCCCTGGAGGGAAGGAATGGAATGTCCTTCGTACGCGGCGAGGGTGGCAAAGTTTCCGTGCTTGCGGGGTGGTATGGTGCGGGGCGAACTTCGCTCGTACCGGATCCTCACGCGCTGTGTCGAACCCCGGCCTGCCGGTGCTGTTCCCCCATGTCCGGGTCGTTGATGCGTGCGTCGCTGAAAGCCTTCGCGTTCCTGTTCGTCCCTCCGATTCTCGCGGCGCAGGCGGTGCCGGTGCGGCCGGTTGACTGGGCGGCGATGCAGGGCGAAGCGACCGAGGTGCTGCGGCAGTATCTCCGCATCAACACAACGAATCCGCCGGGAAATGAGCTGGAGAGCGCACGCTTCCTGAAGGCGTTTCTCGAGAAGGAGGGCATCGAGGCGCAGATCCTCGACACCGTGGAGCTGGGGAAGGGGCGAGCCAATCTCTATGCGCGGCTCAAGGGCAACGGGAGCAAGCGGGCCATCGCGCTCGTGCAGCACATGGATGTGGTGCCCGCCACGCCGGCGTCGTGGACGATGCCGGCATTTTCCGGCGAGGTGAAGGACGGCTTCATCTATGGGCGCGGCGCGCTCGACATGAAGGGCGAGGGCATCGCGCACCTGATGGCGCTGGTGGCGCTGAAGCGGAGCGGCGTGCCGCTCACGCGCGACATCGTGTTCATCGCGAACGCCGACGAGGAGTTCGGCAGCACCGGCGCGCTGGTGTTCGTCGACCGACATGCGGACCTGATTCGCGACGTCGAGTACCTGTTCACCGAAGGCGGCGCGAATGTCTTCCGGAATGGAAAGCTCGAGTACTACAGTGTCGGCGTGGCGGAGAAGCGCACGTTCTGGGAGAAGGTCACGGTGCACGGCATCCCGTCGCATGGTTCGCGGCCCACGAAGGCCAATCCGGTGCCACGACTCGTGGCGGCGCTCGACAAGATCGCGCGCTACGAGACGCCTCTGCACGTGACACCCGCCGTGCAGAAGTTCTTTCACGACATCAGCCGCAACTACACGGGTCAGCGGGCGCGCTGGCTCGACGACGTCCGCGCGTCGCTCGCGGCGCCCAAGGCGCGCGAGTGGATCCTGAGCGATGTCTACTGGAACGCCATCCTTCGCAACACCATCTCATTGACGGCGCTCACCGGATCGAACAAGACCAACGTCATTCCCGCGGAGGCGTCGGCGGAGCTGGACATCCGCCTGTTGCCCGACCAGGACGCGGATTCGATGCTCGCGACGCTGAAGGCGCTCGTTGCCGATACGGCGGTGCACTTCTCGCCGATCCTGGCACCGAAGGCACCGTTCGAGAGCCCCACGAACACCGACCTGTTTCGTGCCATCGAGACGGTGGCGAAGCAGCGCGATCCGGGCGCGTTCGTGACGAGCTCGATGATGACCGGCGCGACGGACCGGCCGTCCTATCGGAAGCTCGGCATCATCGCCTATGGTCTCGATCCGTTCAAGGTGGAGGCCGCGGACGAGCAGAGGGGCGTGCACGGCAATGACGAACGACTCGCGATCGCGAATGTGGGCGCTGGCGTGAAGTTCGTGTATGACATCCTGCGGTACGCGCAGTGAGCACCACCGCACCGGTGAGCAGCGCGCCCGCGGTCACGAAGGACGGCGCGTCCGCACCCGTGCAGGAGAAGCGCAAGTACGATCGTTCCATCGTCGACGGCCCGCTGTCTCGCGCGGTGTGGAACATCGCGTGGCCCACGATGCTCACGAACATCATTGGCGGATTGCAGGGCATCGTCGATCATGTGATGGTCGGCCACTACGTCGGCTTCCGGGGCAACGCGGCGATCGGCGTGTCCTGGCAGATCTTCATTGTCGTCATCGTCTTCATCACGTCGCTCTTTACCGGCATGGGCGTGCTGGTGTCCCGCTTCGTGGGTGCGGGCGATGAGAGCAAGGTCGATCGCACCGTGTACCAGGCATTCCTGACGGCGATGGGTATCTCGCTGTTCATCATGGCGCCCGTGGGCTATTTCGCGGCGCCGCACCTGCTCGACCTCGTGAATGCGGTTCCCGCTGTGAAGGCAGAAGCGCTGCCCTTCCTGCGGATCATGTTCCTGGGCAGCAGCGGCATGATGATCTTCTTCATGCTCGCGGGTGCCCTCCGCTCCGCTGGCGACGCGCGCACGCCCATGGTCCTCGGCGTCACGAGCACGGTGCTGAACATCGCGTTCAACGTCGTGCTGATCCGCGGTTTCGGTCCCGTTCCCGCATTCGGGGTGAAGGGGGCCGCGATGGGCACGTGCCTCTCGTCGGGACTGGTCGCCATCTATTCGCTCTCCAAGCTCGTGCGTGGCGGGTGGGTCGTGTCATTCCCGCGTGGCGGCAGCTATGCGCCCGACTGGACAATCATCCGCTCGCTCTTCCGCTACGGGCTTCCGACGGGGATCCAGGGCATCGCGATGAATATCGGCGGCGTGTTCATGCTGGCGTTCATCGGCGGGCTGGCGCAGAGTGCGGCGGCGCAGGCGGCGTTTGCGGTGTCCTACTCGCAGCTCTTCTCGTTCGTGACCTGGACGTCGGTGGGCTTGATGGGCGCGGCGGCCGCGGTCGCGGGACAGAACCTCGGCGCGAAGAAGCCGGAGCGAGCGAAGGAGGGCGTGAGGGTCGCGGCGCGCATCGGACTCGCGGGCGCGGCGTTTCTCGGGCTGTTCTATTTCTTCGTGCCGCGTCTCCTGCTCGCGGGCTTCGGGCTGAACGAGCCAGCGGTGGTCGACATCGGGACGCAATTGCTCCGCGTGCTGAGCGTGTCGGGCTTGTTCATCACCGTGGCGTTGAGCTACACGGGTGGGCTGCAGGGCACGGGCGACACCAAGAGCCCGCTGTATATCTCCATCATATCGCAGGTGCTCATCCCGCTGAGCATCTGCTTCGTGATCAAGCACACGGGGACGCTGCAGCCGATTCACATCTGGCTGGCGATCCTCGTGGGGCATGTCACTCGCTGCTTGCTGAGCGTGTGGCGATTCAATCAGGGGCAGTGGCAGAATATTGCGGTGAATATCGGGCGCTGACGGTTCTGTCGCGCAACTTGAACGGCGGCCGCAGACAACCGTGGCCGCGCCACGCAACAACAGACGAAAAGCGTCCCCGCGTCCGAGCAGCGCGCTGGCCGCAAAGCCGCTTTCGGCGGTCAGTCGTTAGGGGTCAGCCCCAGCTACAGCTTTCAGAGGTGTGGCGGACTGGGTCATATGACCTCGCTCGCCACTTCCCTGAGCGCTGGGGCTGAAGCTGACCCCTGAACGCCTGAGGCTGGAAGTGTTGTTGACCCCACCCGTGCGTTTGCAATCCGCGATCTCTGGGTCCGCCGTTTTGCCAAGGCGCGGGACTGCCTAGGTGCCGCCGGTTGTCGCGGTCTTCATCGGGTTCGCGACGATCTCCTTGAACGCACCAACGAAGCGATTCATCTCGTCCGACGTGCCGACCGAGACGCGCAGGTGCTGGTTCATTGGCGGGAATGGACGTCCCACCAGCACGCCCTTCGTGCGGAACTCCGCGATGAGTGGCTGCATGGGACGGCGGACGTCGACCATGAAGAAGTTGCCTTCCGACGGAATGACGCTGTAGCCCATGCCAGTCAGCTCGGCCGTCGTGCGTGTGCGCAGTGCGATCGTGATCTTCTTGACCGCTGCCTGCGAGGCCGTGTCCCCGAGCGCCGCAACACCACCGTACTTCACGAGCGCGCTCACGGTGCCCGTGCTGAAGGGGCGCATCTGTTCCACGAAGGCCTTCGGCGCGATGGCGTAGCCAAGTCGCATGCCGGCGAGCGCGGCGATCTTGGAGAAGGTGCGGGCGATGATGACCGGACGTCCTTCAATCACGTAACCCACCGAGGTTCCGTAGTTCGGGTCGTCGACGAAGTGGTGGTATGCTTCGTCGATGAGGACCGGCATGCCCTCTGGAATGCCGTCGAGCAACTGGCGAATCTCCTGCTTCGTGACGATCTGTCCCGTGGGGTTGTTCGGGTTGCAGAGGTAGATGAAGCCGACGTCGCGGACGTTCTGCGTCGCCGTGCGAATGAGCGCGGGAATGTCCTGCCGAAAGTCCGCCGTGAGCGGAATGGTGAGCGCGGCGCCCTTGATGCTCGTGACGTGCTGGTAGACGGCGCCAAACGATGGCTCGACGCCGAGTACCTTCTTGCCTCCGGCGGCGAACGTGGAGCCGACGACGTCGAGGATTTCGCCCGAGCCGGCGCCGATGAGGACGTTCTCGACGCCAACACCGTGGAGCTTCGCGATCTCGTTGACGAGACCGGAGTCCGGGTAGCCATAGCGATTGGCGTACTTGAACGCGCCGGTCATGGCTTTCATGACAGATTCGGGTGGGCCGTACGGGTTCTCGTTGCTCGACAGCTTCGCGAACGCGTCGTAGTCGTTCGCCGGGTTGAGCACGATGGCGCGGTCACGCTCGGTGGCGAAGAGTCGTGGCGGGGCGCCGAGTGTGAGCATGCCGACAGAGGCGGCGACGCCGCCAACGAATCCACGACGGCTCAACTGGGGGCGATCGAGCATGATCCTCTCCGTTCGAAGTGTCCACTCGGCAGCAGGGGGGTGGAGCCGAACGTATGCTATCCGGGTATAGTTGGACAGGGATAATTCGTCTTGAAGACTGAGCGGACAAATTCGAGCCCTGGAACGGCATTCGACGCTCGGGACAGAGACGCGCTGGAAGTCGGCGTTCTGATCATGCGGCGGATGAAACACGACTTGGGCGCAGAGAACGGCGCGCAGAGGTCGCAGAGGAAGAGCGTCGGCGCCGCGAAGACATGGTGTGCGGCGATCCGGACACTCTGCCATCTGTCCTGGTTTTCTCTGCGTCTTTCTCTCTGCGTCCTCTGCAGTAAATCTTTTCTGCTGTCTGCACAGGCGCCCGAACATGAGACACTGAGGGACCTCGATGAAGGGTGGCAAGTCCGGTAAACGGAAGAGTTCCAGCACGCGCGCCGGGGGCAAGCCGAAGCCACGCGCGAAAGGCGTGAAGCATGAGTGGACCGTTCCGCCCAAGAAGGGAGACCGGAAGACGACGCGACTCGGCGCGGTGCGCGTGCCGGACGACAACTGAGTGAACAGGAGACACCACGTGATGGGCAGGACTACCTTCGCGCGCCGTTCCGCGGTCGCGCTGTTTGCTTTTGTCAGCGTCGTGCCGGCGCTCCGCGCACAGGACCGGCTCAAGTCCTACCCCGGCTATGAGCAGTACACCCGCATGGCCGCGCTGCGGGCGGGTGCGGTGAAGTCCGGGCAGCGCATCGGGCGCTGGAGTGACGATGGATCCGGCTTTGACTATATGGTCGACCTGATGCACTACCGGTTCGATGTGGCCGCCAGCAAGGTCCTTGCGGGGCCGCCGTTCCGGGAAAGCTTCGTGACTCCGGACGGTGGTCGCGGTGGCAGCGGGCGTGAGCGCGGTCGTCAGGATACGGAAGCCGTTGCGCCCGACGGCAAGCACAAGGCGGTCTATCGCGACCGCAACCTCTGGATGTCGGATGTGGACGGAACGCACCTCAGCGCGATCACGAAGGACGGCAGCGAGAAGGAGCGCATCAAGTACGGCACCGCGAGCTGGGTGTACGGCGAGGAGCTGAGCCAGACGTCGGCCATGTGGTGGAATCCGGCGAGCACGAAGGTCGCCTACTACCGCTTCAACGAGAAGCTGGTGCCGGACTACTTCCTCGAGCTGGACCAGACGAAGCTGCAGAGCAGCATGGACATCGAGGCGTATCCGAAGGCCGGCGTGGACAATCCGGTCGTCGACATCTTCGTCTACGATGTCGCCACGGGCAAATCGACCACACTCGATATCCGCGACGGCAAGCCGTTCACGAACGACGCCATCGGACATTACGCCTACACCGTCCGCTGGTCTCCGAACGGCCGCGAACTGCTCGTGAACCGAACGAACCGCCGGCAGAACATCATGGAACTCGCGGCGTGCTCGCCGGAGAGTGGCAAGTGCCGCGTCGTGATCCGCGAGGAGTGGCTGCCGAGCTGGGTGGAGAACAGCCCACAGCAGACGTGGCTGGCCGACAAGCACCGCTTCATCTGGGTGTCGGAGCGCAACGGCTTCAAGAACTACTTCCTCTACGATCTCTCCGGAAAGCTCATCAACCCGATCACGCAGCACGGGTTCGAGGTCGCGAGCATCGTGAAGGTGGATGAAGCGGCAAACGCGCTCTGGTACATGGCCCGCGATGGCGACAACCCCCTGAAGCTCCAGCTGCACCGCGTCGGTCTCGACGGCAACGGCGACGTGCGCATCACGGATCCCGCCTTCACGCATTATGTCACGATCTCGCCGGATGGGAAGCGCATCGTCGACGTCGCGCAGGCGCATGACGTCGCCCCATTCACGCGCGTGCTCGACGCGAGCGGCAAGGTCGTGGCGGAGCTGGCGAAGAGCGACCTGTCGAAGTTCGACCAGGTCGGCCTGAAGAAGGTCGAGATGTTCACGTACCTCGCCGCCGATGGCAAGTCGCCATTGCACGGCATGATCAGCTTCCCTTCGAACTTCACGCCGGCGAAGAGGTATCCGGTACTGATGTCGGTGTACGGCGGCCCGAACTTTCCTGCGACGAGCGAGCAGTTCACCATGCCGTCGGCAACGGCGGAGTACGGTTTCATCGTTGTGAGCCTCGACTCGCGCGCCGCGGGTGGCGTCGGCAAGCGGGTCACCGACGCGATCTACGAGAAGCTCGGCCAGGTGGAGATGGACGACATGGCCGAGGGGCTGAAGGAATGGTCGAAGCGGCCGTATGTCGATGGAACGCGCATCGGCGTCTACGGCACGTCGTACGGCGGCTTCTCCTCCGCGATGATGCTGTTACGGCATCCCGAGCTCGTGGCCGCGGCGTCGGCGTCATCGGCAGTGACGGCGTGGAACAACTACGACACGATCTACACCGAGCGGTACATGTGGATTCCGCAGGAGAACATCGAGGGCTACAGGCTCGGCTCCGCGATGACATATGCGGACCAGCTGAAGGGCCGGCTGCTGATCTACTACGGAACGGCCGATAACAACGTGCACCCGAACAACGCGATGCAGCTCATCCGTGCGCTGCAGTCAGCCGGCAAGAGCTTCGAAGTGCAGGTGGGGCCGGATCAGGGGCACAGCGGCGTGAATCCGGCGAGGATGATGGAGTTCTTTATCGAGAATCTCGTACTCAGGAATCCCATCTCCTGAACCCAGGGAAGCGCGTACCTGGTACATCGTACCAGGTACCTTGAATGCGATAACGGCCACGGGGAACAGTGGACCCTGTTGCAACAGCGCACCTCAAACGTTGTGGCGAGTCCCGCCGCATCAGCGATGGTTCTACTGTTCCCCGTGGCATGAACCTGATCATGGTACCGGGTACGCCGTACCAGGTACATCAGTCACGTTTTTCAGGGCACCGTCCGTCCAAGTAGTGCATTCCACAGCAGTGGGTACGTCGCCATGGTTTGCGCGCGGTATTGTGGCCGGAAACCAAACAAGACGACG
>JBBQFW010000087.1:0-13533 GCA_038322445.1 Gemmatimonadales bacterium | reverse complement strand
ATCATCCAGGACTCCGCGTCGGCGGACATGAAGGCCACGATCGACGCCTCGATCGTTCGCGTGCGCGAAGCCGCCGCGCTCGGCGCGCAGATCATCTGCCTGAAGGAGCTCTTCAACGCACCATACTTCTGCAAGTCGCAGCAGTGCGATCGCTTCGATCTCGCGGAGCCTATTCCAGGCCCCACCACGCAGGTCATGCAGGCGATCGCGAAAGAGCTCGACGTCGTCCTCATCGTGCCCCTCTTCGAGAAGCAGGGGCGCGGCGTGTATCGCAATTCCGCCGCCATCATCGACGCGGACGGTTCGCTCCTCGGCGTATATCGCAAGATGCACATTCCCGACGATCCACTCTTCAACGAGAAGTACTACTTCGCGCCGGGCGACGCCGCGCACGACGATCGCATCGACACCATTGGCGAGATCGCCAAGCAGGCGAGCGGCTTTCGCGTGTGGAAGACGAAGTACGCGACCATCGGCGTATTGATCTGCTGGGACCAGTGGTACCCCGAGGCCGCGCGCATCACGAGTCTTCTGGGCGCGGACATTCTCTTCTACCCCACGGCCATCGGCTGGCATCCCGCGGAGAAGGACGAATTCGGCGTGGCACAGGTGGACGCATGGCGTACCATCCAGCGCTCGCATGCCATCGCGAACGGCGTCTTCGTCGCCTCGCCAAACCGCGTCGGTCACGAGGACGACGAGCCCGGCACGCGCGGCATCGAGTTCTTTGGGCATTCGTTCATCGCCGATCCGTTCGGACGCGTGCTCGCCGACGCCCCGAATACGGACGAGACGATCCTCATTGCCGAGTGCGACCCGAAGCTGATCGAGGAGACGCGCCGCAACTGGCCATTCCTGCGCGACCGCCGCATTGATGCCTACGCACCGATCCTGTCGCGATACCTGGGGGCGTAACGGTCGTGTCTCCCCCGCACCTGTACTTCCCCGCCGAGTGGCAGCCGCACGATGCCACCTGGATCGCGTGGCCACACCATGAGCCGGACTGGCCCGGCAAGCTTGGACCCATCCCGTGGGTCTACGCCGAGATCGCGCGCGTCATCGCGCGCCATGAACGCGTCGAGATCCTCTGTCACGACGACGCCGTACGCACATCGGCGGAAGAGCACCTCGCCGCGCATGGCGTCACCGAGAACGTGCGCCTGCACGTCGTCCCGAACGACCGTGTCTGGCTTCGCGACTCTGCCCCGACCTTCGTCCACGACGACGAGGGTGGCGTAAGGCTCGTGAACTGGGGATTCAACGCGTGGGCGAAGTATCCCAACTTCGCGCGCGACGCCGAGGTCGGGCGTGCGGTGGAGCAGATCACGGGGCTGCCGCGTGTCGCGCCGCGCCGCGAGGACACCGGCGCGCCGCTCATTCTCGAGGGCGGTGGAATGGAGACCGACGGCGAGGGATCGCTGCTCGTCACGGAAGAGTGGCTTCTGTCCGACGTGCAGGTCCGCAATCCTGGCTTCTCCCGCGACGAGTACGAGCGCGCCTTTCGCGAGTACCTCGGCATCCGGCAGACCATCTGGCTTGGCGAAGGCTGCGTTGGCGATGACACGCACGGTCACATCGACGACATCGCGCGATTCGTGGCACCCGGTGTGATCGTCCTCGCCTACGAAGACGATCCGGCGGACGACGAGAACCATCGGCGCTCCCAGGACAACATGCGCCGCCTCGAGCTTGCCGGAGCAGCCGACGGCGTACTCAAGGTCGTGCAGCTGCCGTATCCGCGCGCGGTCACGATGAATGGCGACCGGTTGCCGGCAAGTTACGCGAACTTCTACATCGCCAATGGCGTCGTGCTCGTCCCGACCTTCAACGATCCGAACGACCGCATCGCGCTCAACCAGATTGCGGCACTGATGCCGGACCGCAACGTGGTTGGCCTGCACGCGGTGGATCTCGTGTGGGGATTCGGAACCCTGCACTGCCTGACTCAGCAGCAGCCCTCAGCGAGATAGCGGTGCGAACCGACGCATTGGGTATTCGCGCCGCTTTTCCGCCGTCTGGTCTCCTGTCCGACCGTCCGACTGTCAGACTCTCCAAGGTGCATTCCTTGCACCCATGGCGGCCATGAAGATCACGCTCCATGGTGATGACGCGATTCGTCTCGAGCCCACGCCGGGCACCCTGACCATCGAAGCCCCGACGGCAGACGTGGGTTACTCGCCCTTCCACATGCTCGCCAGCGCACTCGCGAGCTGCACCTTCTCGGTGCTCCAGTCCTGGGCCACCCACAAGAAGCTCTCCGTCGACGATCTCGTGCTCGACGTGCAGTGGAAGTTCACGGATGACCCGCACCGGGTGTCGGACCTGGACGTGAGTTTCACGTGGCCCTCGCTCCCCGCGGATCGCAACGCGACCGCGAAGCGCGTCGCCGCGCTCTGCACCGTGCACGCCACACTGATGCACCCGCCCGCGGTCGGGATCCGCGCCTCGAGCGAGCCTGTGACCGCAGTGTCGCCGACAACGGCCGCGAGTGAGCCGAAGTCCTCCGAGCCAGAACCCGCAACGGCAGCGGCTGCGCCGAGTACCCCTTCGGCCGCCGCAAGCGCGCCTCCCGCGCCAGACATGCACGGCGATCCCGCCGCCGCCCCCGAAGTGACGGCCAGCACACCGGCGGCAACGTGACCGTGCCTGTCGTGCGGTTCACGGTGGCCGGTATGGAGGAGCGTGCTACTCCTCCGCTCGGGCGCGCCTATACCGTTGTCTTCGACGGTGACTGCAAGGTGTGCACGCGCCTGTCTCGCGTCCTTCGGCAGTGGGACAGCCGCAAGGAGCTCGAGGTCGTGTCGTCGCAGCAGCCAGGTGTCACGGCGCGCTTTCCCTGGATCCCCATGCACGCCTACGCCGACGCGCTCCAGCTCGTGGCCGCCGACGGCACGACATGGCAGGGTTCGGCGGCCATCGAACAACTGCTCACCGCATTGCCGCGCGGTGGCTGGATCGCCTGGGTGTTCAGGATCCCCTTCGTCCGCCCGCTCGCGGATCGCTTCTACCGCTGGTTCGCGCGCAACCGCTACCGGCTCGGTTGCGGCGCGCACTGCCAGTCACGCCCGCTCGACGTCATGTGGGCTGAAGCCGAGAAGGAGTGACTACACCGGCTCGGCGATTCGCTCCTCGTTCTCGTTCCGCTTGCGCTGCATCGTCAGGTCCTGAAGCCACGTCCCGATCGCTGCCGCTTCGTCCTCGGAGAGTGACTCGCTATGGTGCTCGACGCCTTCAGCCGCCGAACCACCGCTCAGGGCAATGACCTTTTCGACGACCTCTGACCACGTGTGATCCTGGAGGCGGTCGCCCACGGTGCGCATCGCCACGAGGTCAATCACGTTCGCGGCACGATCGAACACCTCCGCCTGGAAGCGGATGCACTCCCCGCGCTCCTCGGCGAGGAATCGCACCGCGCCCGCCAGCGGATGTCCGACCAGGGTAAGGAGCGTCACACGTCGCGGCGTGATTTCCGCGACGCGCACCTGAACGTGGCCGCGCATCGGGAGCGCCAGGGTCAGCGTCTCTCCCTGCACCAATGCCTGCGTGGCATCGGGTTCCGCGGCCGCATCGACGAAGACCGGCGTCGCTTCGTTGAAGTTCGTGCGGAACCGCTCGAACAGCTCGTCCGGCGTGCACTTGCACCCGGCGATGTCGGCCCAGAAGCGCTTCCGCTTCAGCGAGCCGATCCCCGTCTCCGGAAGTTGTTCCGGCTGGAGGTTGCACAGCGCCCGGAGCCCGGTGTCGAGCGGCGTGGGAGTGATGCCCAGCACCGTCACCAGCGCGTTCGGCCGCCCTGGTGCGATGACGTTGCCCTCGCGCAGCATCTGGAGTTGGTCATCGGTGAAGCTGATGTCCCAGCCAACCGCGGACACGATCCTGGCGCCGAGTATCGCAACGACTTCCGGGAGCGCGATGCCCTGGACATCGCGCCCGGTGATCTGGTGAAACCGCTCGAGGAGGTCGTTCTGTGACGTAACGTCAGTACCCGCGAGCTCGAGATCCTTGCCAGCGAGATCGGATCGCTCAACGACCTGGGCCAGCGCGCACGCGGCATCTTCCCACCAGAGCGGCTGGAACGGCTGCGCCCCGTCGCCGACCTTCGGCACGATCGGGCTCGGCCCACGCACGAGGCGCAGCAGCACCGAGATCTGCTCATCGCCCGGGCCATAGACGTTGCCGGGACGGCAGATCGTCCAATTGCCACGAAACCCACGCGTCAGTTCCTCGCCGGCGCACTTGGACCGGTGATACGCGGAATCGCCCTTGTCGGCGCCGAGGGACGAGATGTACACGAAGCGATCGACGCGCGCACGCTGGGCTTCGGCGATCATGTTCCGCGTACCGCCGACATTCACGCGTTCGAAGGTGGCGTCCGGAGACGTTTCTTCCACGATCCCGGTGATGTGCAGGACCGCGTCACATCCCTCAGCGAGGCCATGGATCGACGTTGCGTCGCCGACGTCGGCCTGACGAGCCGTTACGCCACTTGACCACTGGCGGACCTCGTCATTCGCATGCCGCGCGACGAGCACCACCTCATGCCCGCGTCGCACGAGCTCGGTCACCGTACCGGTTCCAACGACTCCTGTTCCACCCGTGACGAGTATTTTCATCCCGCTTCCAAGGGCAGGGATGATGCCACCGGCAACCGCCACACGAGAACACATCCAGCCGCGGCCAGCGCCTGTTATTTTTCGGGATGCGCCCTGCAGTGCTGCTCCTCTCCGGTGGTCTCGACTCCACGACCATGCTGGCCCTCGCGGTTCAGCAGGGCTTCGAGGTCCACGCCATGACGTTTCGCTATGGCCAGCGGCACGCGTCCGAGATCGAGGCCGCGCGGCGCGTGGCGCACGCCTATGGTGTGCGCGATCACGTCGTCGCCGACATCGACCTTCGCACCTTCGGGGGGTCGGCGCTGACCGCCGACATCGACGTGCCGAAGGACCGAACGGACGCGGCCATCTCGCACGGCATCCCGATCACCTACGTGCCCGCGCGCAACACGATCTTCCTCTCCTTCTGTCTCGCATGGGCGGAGGTGCTCGGCGCGTCGGACATTTTCATCGGCGTGAACGCACTCGACTATTCGGGCTATCCGGACTGCCGCCCAGAATACGTGCAGGCCTTCCAGGCGATGGCGAACCTCGCGACGCGCGGTGGGGTCGAGGGCTCGACCCCGATCCGGATCCAGACGCCGCTCCTCATGATGACCAAGCGCGAGATCGTGCAGCTCGGCCTCTCCCTCGGCGTGGACTACGCCATGACCTTGAGCTGCTACGACCCGAGCCCATCCGGCGAGGCCTGCGGCCACTGCGACGCATGCCACCTCCGGTTGCGCGGCTTCAGTGAGGCGGGCGCATCGGATCCTGCATCGTATCTTGGCCCAACGGGCCCGGTGTGACGTACGTCGTCAAGGAAATCTTCTACACACTGCAGGGCGAAGGGCAGAACGCCGGGCGGCCCGCGGTGTTCTGTCGCTTCAGCGGGTGCAATCTCTGGACTGGGCGGGAGCAGGACCGGCACACGGCGGTCTGCAAGTTCTGCGATACGGACTTCCTCGGCACCGGTCCGGACGGCGGCAAGTTTGCCACCGCAGAGGCATTGGCTGAAGCCGTGCTCGAGCGGTGGCCATCTATATTACGCGGCCGCGCCGAGGGTGGTCGTCCACTGGTGGTGTGCACAGGTGGCGAACCACTCCTGCAGCTCGACGGCGCGGCCATCGACGCCCTCCACGCTCGAGGCTTCGCGGTTGCCGTGGAGACCAACGGGACGCAACTGGCGCCTCGCGGCATCGATCACATCTGCGTGAGCCCCAAGGCGGATGCGCCCCTGAGGCTGCAGGCTGGTCAGGAGCTCAAGCTGGTGTTTCCACAGGCGCAGGCAGATGCGCAACCCGAACGGTTCGACGGGCTGGCCTTCGAAGCGTTCTACCTCCAGCCGATGGATGATGCCGATCCGGACGTGACGCGCCGCAATACGGAGGAGGCGCTCGCGTACTGTCTGGCCCACCCGCAATGGCGCCTGAGTCTCCAGACTCACAAGCTGCTGGGAATTCGCTGAAGCAGTGCAGTGTTCGCAAGTTGTTCATTTACAGCGACTTGTGCTTCTGCAATTCCAGCTACACCCGGTCGACCGTTTGTCAACGGTTGACCCCGCCGATTGGCAGGCGTAGCATCCGCCCATGTCCGCCGCTGCCCTTTCCCGCCCAGTCCGTAACCTGAGTAGCCCGATCATCGGGTGTGTGCTGATGCTCTGGGCGATCGTCCCGGCGCGCGCACAGCGCGCTGACATCACGGATCACGCGAAGCCGTTCACGGCCATGAGCGCTTCGGTGCATACGTTCCGTGACTCGCTCGTCGCCGTCGCACGCGCCCAGATTGGCACCAGGTACGTCCGCGGGGGCACCACACCCGAGCGCGGATTCGACTGCAGCGGACTCGTTCGGTACGTGATGGCGTCTCTCGCGGTGCACATGCCTCGCACGGCGCGCCAACAGGCGACGTCGGGCCAGCCCATCGCGCGCGAAGCCCGCCGTCTCCGTCCCGGAGATCTGCTCACCTTCGGCAAGGATTCGCGAGGCGTGAGCCACGTGGGCATCTACGTCGGCGACGGCCGCTATGTGCACGCCAGCAGCTCTGCCGGCCGCGTCATCGAAAGCGACCTCGGGCGCACCTCGTCATCGTTGGTACGGGCTTGGCGTGGTGTACGACGCATCGTGTCGAGCAGCGCTGCGGATTCCCTCCGGCTGGCTGACGGCGGCTGACCCCTGTCGGGCAGGTTGGAGTGACCAAGTCAACTGAAGGGCCAATCGTCGTCGGCCATCTGGCAAACCTCCGCGCCGTCACCTCGCGTCGCGACTTCCTGCGTCTCGTCGCGGCGGGCGGTGCGCTGGCCTTCGCCGTCGGCCCGATCACCGCTTGCGAGGATTCGTCGAACACCGGCGGCCTCACAGGTCCGGGAACGGGCGCCACACTCACGATCGATTTCTCGAAGGGCGACGTCGCGTTGTTGCAGTACCTCTACCTGCTCGAGCAGCTCGAGGCCGACTTCTACAGCCGCGTGGTGGCCAATTTCGCGAGCTCGGACTTCACCTCGGCCGACCAGCTCGTCCTGACCGATATCGCCAATCACGAGTCGGTGCACCGCGACGTCCTCGGTGCGCTGCTCGGACCGGACGGCGGCTTCCGGGTCACCCCGCTCTATGGTTCGCTGACCTTCCGCGTTCGCGCGGACACGCTCGCCGCGGCGCGGGACGTGGAGGAACTCATCGTCGGAGCATACGACGGTGTGGCGCCGTATTTCACGAACTCGGCAAACCTCGGGATCATCGCCAAGCTGGCCTCGGTCGAGGCGCGTCATTCGGCGGCGATCCGCGATCTCATCAGTCCGCTCACGAGCATGTTCGCGCCCTCCGTCTTCGAGTCGGCGCTGACCCCAACCGTCGTCGCGACCGCAGTGCAACCGCTGATCGAGGACAAGCTGGCGTTTGCGAGCGCGCCAGCAACGTTCACGATCGTTTCATCCGGCAGTGTACGCGCTCCCGCGGATGTGGTGGAGGCACTGCAGACATGCCTCCTGGTGACCGGCCTGCAGGCGGATTTCTACCGGCGCGCGCTTGCCGTCACTGGTTTGATCCCCAGCGCCGATGTGAGCGTGTTCGCTACGACGTCCAGCCACGAGACGAGCCACGTCTCGACCTTGCAGACCCTGATCAGCGCGCGGGGTGGGGTTCCGCGCGCGCAGCCAGCCTTCGATTACCAGGCCAGGGGAAATTTGCCCGGGTTCGCGTTCCTTCCCACCCAGTACACAACCTTCGCGATGGTGGCACAGGCGCTCGAGGATCTCGGCGCACGGATGTGGAAGGGTCAGTTCGGCACGCTCGCACAGGACAAGTCGGCACTCACGACAGCACTGTCCATGCATGCCGTCCAGGCGCGCCATGCGTCGGAAGTTCGACGGGTGCGCGGCAAGAAGGGCTGGGTCACGTCCAACAACCGCGACGACCTGCCGGCGTTCATGCAGGCGATATACGACGGCGAGGAGAACACGGTTCAGGGCAGCGCCAACGCGCTCTCACTTGCAGCCGGAGTCGGGGGGAGCACGACTGCGACCGAGGCCTTCGACGAGCCGCTCAGCACCGCCCAGGTCCTCGCCGCCCTCGCCTACTTTCTGCCCTGACTACCGCCGCACGCCCGCCGCTGCCTGGGTGACCATCTCGACACGCCCCTGCTGGTCGGCTCGGTAGCAGGCGGACACGTTCGCCTGCGGCCGTGCTCCGCTCGCCTGCCCGCGCGACCCTGCCTTCAGCGCAGCAATACCCGGTGGATCGAGAATCCGCCCCAGTGCATCGCGTCCATTCTGGTTCACCTGCGACTGGCTCGAGGGGGGAGCGCACTGCCGCAGCACACGTTCATTCCCGTATCCGAAGTTGACGAGCACGGAACCATCGGAGAGCACCTCGTAGGGCGCGCCATATGTGACGTAACCGTCGGGGGAGTACAGGTACACCGGCTGAAGCACAGGCTGTGGGGCCGGGGCGGGCGGCGGTGTGGGCGTACCGGCGTATCCAATGCGGGGACGCGGTGCGGGGACAGGCGCCGGTGGACTCTTCTGCTGACCCGGCGACGCGGCGGCGGCCTGCGCCCCTGAGCTCCCGGCGAAGGCGACTATCGCGACCGCGATGACGATTCCGTTCCGCATCATGACCCTCCCTTCGTGATACCAGGACGCCGGCTGCCGTCACCGACCCGTGAGGCAGTTTCCTACCCCTTACGACGCGGCTGGTGCCGTGGACGTAAAAGCCGATGGCGCGCAAGCCTGTGCTCGCGCGCCATCAGCATGTGACGTCTCGACGCTTGCGCGCCCTTACTGCTTGATGATCTGCCCGCGGATCTCGCCGCCCCCATTGGCGCTCGTGTGCACGTTCGTGTAGGCGTTGCCGTTGTTCAGCAGAACCTTGAGTGAATCACCGGTGATCGTGGATGTGCCGTTGGAGATGGTGCTCGTCAGGTCGATCGTGCCGGCTGTCAGGTTCCCACTCTGTACGGATCCAGTCACAAACGGGACGATGACGCCGCCGCTGGCCGACGCGGCGCCCACATGGATGTGCGATGCCGTGGCCGGACCCGTGAGACCCGTCACGGTGATTAGGAAGGAGAGCGTATTCCCCTTCAGCGTGTACGTCGCCGTGCCTGTCGCCGTGCTCGCGTTGGGGTTCGGCCTTTCATTCGCAGAGTTCAATTGCGAGATGTAGGTGACGGTTGGTGTGGGATCGACGGCTATCGCCGAGTCGCTACCGCATGCGGCAAACGTCCCGAAGGTTGCGAGGGTAGCAACTCCAGCAATGATGCGACTTCTCATGAAAATCTCCAAAAACGCGGGTGGGCGGTGCGATCGCGCGAACACGCAATCGACCCGAAGGAACGAATGGCGGTCACATGCATTTGCATCAGTACAGGCTGGTCTAAAACAGCTACGGATTGAGCTTGAACATCTTCGGCGACGGGCGCGAATTGCCCCCGTCCACTACGTACTTCCAGGCACCGTCCTGCTGGCGCTTCCAGACGGTCAGGTACTTCGAATAGCGCACGACGGCTGCGCCATCCTGCCGTTCGAGGGCGACGACCGCATTGCCCACTGTGAAGCCCAGGTCGCCACCGCTCGAGATCTCACCGTACACGGGCTGCCACGTGAAGGACGAGTTGGCCACGGCAGGTCCGAACGATGCGCTGATCGCCTGCGGCCCCGTGATGAGCTCCCCCGCCGAAGAGAACATCTGAGCGTCAGGCGCCGCGTATTTGCCGAACGCTTCGCCGGCGCCGAGCCGCTCGGCGTCGCGGGAGAAGGCCACGTCGGCGGCGCGGAGCGGATCCACCGTTGCCCGCGTGGCCGACATCGCAACGTCGGCGAGCGTTCCCTCGATGGCCGCCGCAGGCAGCGGGAATGGGGCGGGCGGAGCACCATACGTTTCGGCATACCCTGCGATGCGCCAACCGGCGGCCCCTTTTCGCCAGAACGCGATGTACCTGTCGACTCGCAACGCCGGCTCGTTGCCACTAGTGCCCAGCACGCTATACCCGTACGTGTACCCGCTTGCCCGATCGCGGCTTACCTCCGCACGAACAGGCTGCCACCGCACCGCGAATCCCGCGGTGGCCGAGTCCGCGCCGACAACGGCGCGAATAGCCCGGTTGCCCCGCAGTAGTGGCAGTCCACCGCGCAGGTAGACCGCATCCTCTGCAAACGCCGCGGCGAACCCTGCTGAAAACCCCTTCTGCCGAACCGCATCGCCGCGAGTGATGTCCGCATTCAGCAGCTCGTCGTGCGCCGCGTCCGCTTCCGGCGGAAGCGCGAGCAGGGAATCACTCGTGAACGCCGGGCCCGGCTGGTTGTGGCAGGCGATGGTCACGGCGGCCGCCGCCAACATGAAGCGAGTTCGCACGAAACCTCCGCGCGTCGCAGGAGTGAGTGAGCCCCGGGAAACTTCAGTGACTGTAACCCGGCGAGCACGGTTTTCGCCACGATGCGTCGGGCTGGCTGCACCAGCCCGCGCGTGGCGCGGGAACGGGCCCCCTGACCAGGGGGTAGGTTATTGGTGGGCGCGTCATGCACCATCGTGGCGCCCGTCATCGTCGATCGTCCTCTGATTCGATCGCCTCAACTCAAAGTGGCCGTGGACCGGCTGCGATTTTCCTTACGTCGTGAAGACACCCCGAAAACGTTCCACCCGACGTCCTGGGCGCGGAGGCGCTTCCACCCAGCTCACGTCGACCTCGACCAGCAGGACCGCATACGCAGAAACGAAGCGCTGGCTGCTTGAGCAGCACGGCGCCATTTGCGCCTACTGCGGGCGTCGCGTCCCCCCCACCACGATCACCCTGGACCATGTCGCGCCCCGGCGAGGCCAGAGCGCGTACGATCGGCGCGACAACCTCGTCCTCGCATGCGTGGATTGCAACGGAGCCAAGGCGGACATGCCCATCCTGGCATTCCTGCTCCGCAAGCGCGAGCGCGCCGCCATGCTCCGTCGATACGGGGCGCACCTCAGCCCCATGCTCGTCGATCTCATCCTCGCGCTCGCGCCCGAAGCCGAGGTCTCGCGGGTCAAGGAACGCTTCGATGACCTTTTCACCGACGAGGAGTCGCCGTACCACGAATCGCCCTATCGCGACTAGCGGTACGCGCTACGCCGGCCGCTCGAAATAGTACGCCTCGACGAACCAGCGACGGATGCGGCGCACGTCGCTCAGGTCGGCCTTCGTGGATTCGTCCTCGATCACCCCGGCGTAGCGCTCCGCGAGGAAGGCCTTCAGCCGCACCATCGCTTCGATCGCCGGCGTTCGGTCCCTTCTCGCCTGCTGCGCGAACACGCGGATGACGTCGCGCACCAGTCCCGTTTCACTGGCGGGATCCGGAGGCGGTACCGGTGGGGGCGGCGTGGCGACCGTTCGAGGTGCCCGGACCCGTGGCTTCGACTCATCGAAGCGTGGCGGATTGGCAACACGCGCGGAGGAGCACAACCGCTCGAGCTCTGACGACCCGATCTCCCTCCATTCCGCCGGGAACGGTGCCAGGCGACGCTTTCCGGCCTTACTCACGAAGGTCAGCCAGCCTTTCTCCAGGCCATGCGAGACGCCCCCCGCGGACTCCGAGGTTCGCCTCACCTCGAACACTTCCCAGAGAATCCCGGTGGAATCCTCGAACGATCGAGACGGCACGTCTCTTTATCCGGTTGTGAGGATGCGCCGGGCCGGGCGGCGGGCCCGTCAGGCGACGTTGTACGGCGCAAGGAATGTACCCTTTGGAGCCGGTCCACCGTCGGCAGGTAGCATCCGTACAACGGCGTCATGCAGCGTGACCACCTGACGTGCCAGGCGCTCCGTGCGCGCACGGACGAGCGCTGAGGCACCAGCCAACTCACCCTGTTCGAAGGCGGGCAGCGCGCACGGTCTCCGATCTTCGGTCAGCGCCTCCCTGAGATCTCCAAGCGCCGCAACGACGAACGCCCGGAATGGTTCGAGGTCGGCCACCATGGAGCGGTCAGCCGAATGGCGCGAGATCGCGAGCGCGGCAACCGAAGCGATGTACCGCCGCGTGTACGCGACGAACGTGAGCGCCGGTGCAAGCCGGCCGGTGTCGCCGTGCGCCTCACCGAGCGCCCGCTGCAGCGACTCCTCCGCATTCACCGCCGCCAGCCCTGCGGCGCGACGCAAGCCGCGCATCACGTCTCCGGCAGCGGCGCTCTGGTCATCATAGTGCGCCAGGACGTACGCGATGTACTCGCTGTTGGCGGCGAGCGCCACGGCGGCGTACGTCGGAAAGCGCCTTCGCTCCGGGATCGGCCACAGGAATCGTGCTCCACCCAGCGCAAGGGCCCCCCCGAGCAGCGTATTCAGCACGCGCGTTTCCGCGAGATGCCAGTCACCGGCGCTCGCTTCCGCGAGCAACACGAACGTGGGCGTGAGGAATACCGAGAACGCGCCGTAGTTCACTGGCAGGAGCGCAACGCAACACGCGACGAACACGGTGGCGATGACGAGAATGGCGCGCGGATCATGGAACGTGGCGCCGAGCGCTGCTGCAAGGAGTCCACCCAGCACGGTGCCGAGCACGCGCTGCACGGCCCGGTTGAGGGTCACGCCCGTGTACGGCTGGAGAATGACGATGACGGTGATCGTCACCCAATATCCGCGCTTCAGTTCCAGCTGCTCCGTCAGCGCCACCGCGAGCGTGGTCACGACGGCGACGCGAAGCGCGAAGCGCCCGATCAGCGAATCCGGAGACAGCACTGAACGCAGCGCTGTCCACCACGCGCGGTCGTCAGCTGCCTCCTCGGCAACAGGTGAACGGACCGCACGAGCGCCGTTGTTTGCACGGTCGTGACCGTCATTCAGCGCCTGCACCGTGGAAGAGGCGCTGCTGGCGAATTGCGCGGCACGGTCGAGGATCGTCGCCGCATGTTCGTACTGGAGCGTTGCGAGCGCGCCGCCTTGACTGGCCAGTGCTGCGCGAACCGGCGCGCCGCTCCATCGTACCGAGATCTCCGCGCGCCCCTGCTCCGCAAGCACGGCGTCCGCGAGCGATCGCGCCGAGCCGACCATCTCGCGAAGCTGGGAAATGCAGGCCTCGTGGGCTGCGTCGATGCGACCATCGCCCCGTAGCGTGGCGAGCATCTCGCCAAGCGCCACGCAATGTCCAAAGAGCTGGTCGGCCGACTCGGCCAGCACGAGGAGCCGCTCACCTCGTTCGACAGCAGCCGGCCTGCCTCGCCGAAGCTGCAGCAGCACCGCGGTCGCACGTTCGAGTGCGGACCGAACGTTGGTGGCATGCGCGGGCGTGAACGCGATGGGCCACTCGGAGGTGTGGCGCAATTCGGAATCGTCCGCGAGCTGCGACAGGTACGCGGCAAGCGCGGAGAACGCATCAGCGATGGCAACGCGCGCCGGTTGGTATGGACGCAGGGGCCAGACAACGAGCGCGATGGCCATCGCCCAGAGGCCGCCGAGGAGGATGTAGCCGGCGCGCTCGAGCGCC
>JBBQFW010000086.1:0-13803 GCA_038322445.1 Gemmatimonadales bacterium | reverse complement strand
CCGTCAGGTCCTTCCACGTGCCGGCCACGCCGGGCACGTTGGCCTGGCCGCCCAGGATGCCTTCGGTACCCACCTCTCGAGCCACTCGCGTCACTTCGGCGGCAAATCCATTGAGCTGGTCCACCATGGTGTTCACGGTGTTCTTCAGCTCGAGGATCTCTCCCTTGGCTTCCGCCGTGATCTTGCGCGACAGGTCGCCGCGGGCCACGGCTGTCGTCACGTCGGCGATGTTGCGCACCTGCGACGTGAGGTTCGACGCCATGAAGTTCACGGAGTCGGTGAGGTCCTTCCAGGTGCCCGCCACGCCGGACACGTTGGCCTGGCCGCCGAGGATCCCCTCGGTGCCCACCTCGCGCGCCACGCGCGTCACCTCCGCGGCGAAGCTCGAGAGCTGGTCCACCATCGTGTTGATGGTGTTCTTGAGCTCGAGGATCTCGCCCTTGGCCTCGGCGGTGATCTTCTGGGAGAGGTCGCCCTTGGCGACCGCGGTGGTGACGTCGGCGATGTTGCGGACCGGCGTCGTGAGGTTCGACGCCATCGAGTTCACCGAATCGGTGAGGTCCTTCCAGGTGCCGGCCACGCCGGGCACGTTCGCCTGGCCGCCGAGCACGCCTTCGGTGCCCACTTCCTTGGCGACGCGAGTGACCTCGTCGGCGAATGCTGTGAGCTGGTCCACCATGGTGTTCACGGTGTTCTTCAGCTCGAGCACCTCACCCTTCGCTTCGGCCGTGATCTTGCGCGACAGGTCGCCCTTGGCCACCGCGGTGGTGACGTCGGCGATGTTGCGCACCTGGCTCGTCAGGTTACTCGCCATCGAGTTCACCGAGTCGGTGAGGTCGCGCCACGTGCCCGATACGCCTTCCACGTTCGCCTGACCGCCCAGCCGCCCTTCCGTTCCCACTTCGCGGGAGACGCGGGTGACTTCGGCGGCGAAGGCATTGAGCTGGTCCACCATCGTGTTGATGATGGTCTTCAACTCGAGAATCTCGCCCTTCGCTTCGGCGGTGATCTTCTTCGAGAGATCACCGCGCGCCACCGCCGTGGTGACGTCGGCGATGTTGCGTACCTGGCTGGTGAGGTTGCCGGCCATGAAGTTCACCGAGTCCGTGAGGTCCTTCCACGTTCCGGCCACGCCAGGCACGTTCGCCTGTCCACCCAATCGGCCTTCCGAGCCTACCTCTCGCGCCACTCGGGTGACTTCGGCCGCGAAGCTGTTGAGCTGGTCCACCATCGTGTTGACGGTGTTCTTCAACTCCAGCATCTCGCCCTTCGCTTCCACGGTGATCTTTTGCGACAGGTCGCCGTTGGCCACCGCCGTCGTCACGAGCGCGATGTTTCGCACCTGGCTCGTGAGATTGCCGGCCATGAAGTTCACCGAGTCCGTCAGGTCCTTCCAGGTTCCCGCGACGCCAGGGACGTTCGCCTGGCCGCCGAGGATGCCTTCCGTTCCCACTTCGCGCGCCACTCGCGTGACTTCGGCGGCAAATCCGGAAAGCTGGTCCACCATGATGTTGATGGTCTCCTTCAGCTCGAGGATCTCGCCCTTGGCTTCGACGGTGATCTTTTGCGACAGGTCTCCATTGGCCACCGCCGTCGTCACCAGGGCGATGTTACGCACCTGGTTCGTGAGGTTGCCGGCCATGAAGTTCACCGAGTCGGTGAGGTCCTTCCACGTTCCGGCCACACCGGGCACGTCGGCCTGTCCACCGAGGATGCCCTCGGTGCCCACTTCGCGGGCCACTCGGGTGACTTCTGCGGCGAATGAGCTGAGCTGATCGACCATCGTGTTGATGGTGTTCTTCAGCTCCAGCATCTCGCCCTTCGCCTCCGCCGTGATCTTCTTGGAGAGGTCGCCCTTGGCGACAGCTGTGGTGACGTCGGCAATGTTACGCACCTGGCTCGTCAGGTTCGTTGCCATGCCGTTCACCGAATCGGTCAGGTCCTTCCACGTGCCGGCCACGCCAAGCACCTCGGCCTGTCCGCCCAGCTTTCCTTCCGTTCCCACCTCGCGCGCGACGCGGGTCACCTCGGCGGCGAAGCCATTGAGCTGATCCACCATCGTGTTCACGGTGCTCTTCAGCTCGAGCATCTCGCCCTTGGCTTCTGCCGTGATCTTGCGGGATAGGTCGCCTCGGGCCACCGCCGTAGTGACGTCGGCGATGTTGCGCACCTGACTCGTCAGGTTGCTCGCCATGAAGTTCACGGAGTCCGTCAGGTCCTTCCACGTACCCGCCACGCCCGGCACGTTCGCCTGGCCGCCGAGGATGCCTTCCGTTCCCACTTCGCGCGCCACTCGCGTGACTTCGGCGGCAAATCCGGAAAGCTGGTCCACCATGATGTTGATGGTGTTCTTCAGCTCGAGGATCTCGCCCTTGGCTTCAACCGTGATCTTCTGTGACAGGTCGCCGTTGGCGACCGCGGTGGTCACGAGCGCGATGTTGCGCACCTGGCTCGTGAGGTTGCCGGCCATGCCGTTCACCGAGTCCGTCAGGTCCTTCCACGTTCCGGCCACACCCGGCACGTTCGCCTGGCCGCCGAGTACGCCTTCGGTTCCCACTTCGCGAGCAACTCGGGTGACTTCGTCCGCAAATGAAGAGAGCTGATCGACCATCGTGTTGATGGTATTCTTCAGCTCGAGAATCTCGCCCTTTGCTTCCGCGGTGATCTTCTTGGAGAGGTCGCCCTTCGCGACCGCGGTGGTGACGTCGGCGATATTTCGGACCTGATTGGTCAGGTTCGTCGCCATGCCGTTTACCGAATCGGTGAGGTCGCGCCAGGTGCCGCTGACTCCCTCGACGTTGGCCTGTCCGCCCAGACGTCCTTCCGTTCCCACTTCGCGCGCCACGCGGGTGACTTCGCTGGCGAATGCGTTGAGCTGGTCCACCATGCGATTCACGGTGGAGCCGATGCGGAAGAACTCACCCTGCACCGTCTTGCCCTCAATCTCGAGCTCCACCTTCTGGCTCAGATCGCCCTCGGCGACCGCCTTGATGACGCGGGCGACCTCAGACGTCGGCTGAACCAGATCGGTGATGAGCGAGTTGAGCGCATCCACGCTGCCGGCCCACAATCCCGCTGCGGGTCCGATAGTGGCGCGATCGCGCATCTTGCCTTCGCGACCCACGGAGAGCGCAACACGGTTCAGCTCTTCCGCCAACCGCAACTGCTTCGTGACGACACTGTTGAACGTGTCCTCGATTTCGGCGATCAGGCCATCGCTGTTGAAGTCGAGGCGGACGCTGAAGTCACCGGCGTCGAGGGCACGGAGGCCCGCGAGGAGTCGACGCATGCTGCGGTCGCGGGAGCCGCCCCCTCCATCGCCGCCGTTCCGACCGCCCGTGACCACCAGGGTTTCCCCAGGTGCGACCGACTCTTCGACGACATCGCCCTCCGACTCGTTCGCCGCGACGATGGTGCGCCGTGGCCGGCCGCGCTTGCCGCGCGCGGCGCCGCTGCCGAGGCTATTGGATGTTTTTTCGTTATCAGGCAATTCTGGTCTCTCGCCGACGCTCACGGTCAGCTCCTCTGAGGAAAGACAGGATGCGAAAGGCCACCGGGACGATCGGTGGCGCAGTCAGGTGCAGTTGGCGTCCCGGACTGCAGGCGTGGGAACGCGTTTGAGCTCGCCTTTAGCTTGGGTTGCGGGGGCCACCCTCGGGCATGCTTCGTACCGCAGGGTTGGTCATCCAAATGTGTCTCTATCGAGCTGATGTGCGTTGCAAAAAGTACGCGCGGTATTGCGATCAAACCGCACGGTTCGCGCGAGATGTGTCAGAACACATCAATTGGTATTGTTGCAATTTCCGCGGTACGGAAAGTGACGATCACACTTCCAGTGTCGTAATAAATTGACGGGCAACGCCTTAGGGTATTTCGCCGACCATGATCCGCACTGGAATGCCGCCATTGCTGAGCGCTGCCGCCGCGCGCATCGGAATCCGGAGCTGTCTATCCAGCGCTGCATCCGGCGACAGCACCGCCAGGCGCCATCCAGACGCGCGCTCGCGCAACACGTTGCCCAGCTGCGCCCACAGATCGCGCACACGGTCCGCGTCTCCTACCCGCACGCCGTACGGGGGATTGGTGACGACCCAGCCGAGCGGAGCATTCGGAAAAACGGCCGCCGACAACGCATGGATCCCGAACGCAATGTCATCTCCCACACCCGCACGCTGTGCGTTCTCTCGCGAAGCGGCGATGGCGCCTGAGTCGCGATCAGATGCCGCGATAGTGGCTCGACCGATTTGCAGTGCCTGCCCCACCTGGCGATCGCGCACCGCCTCCCTCAGACTCGCATCCACGGTCGGCCACCGCTCCATTGCAAAGGTCCGCTGCGCGCCTGGAGCGATTCCGCGCGCCAGCAGCGCCGCCTCGATCGGAATCGTACCCGATCCACACAGCGGATCCACCAGCGGTAACGCCGCGTCCCAACCAGACGCGGCCAGCATGCCTGCCGCGATCGTCTCCCGCAACGGAGCCTTCGTACTCGCCAGCCGGTAGCCTCTTCGGTGCAGCAACGCGCCCGAACTATCCGCACTCACCGTGCAGCGGTCGCGCATCACCCGCACCACGATGAGCGCCGCATCCTCCAAGGCATCATCCGTATCGTCCTCACCGATGCTCGCACCCTCGGCGCGAACTCCCGGAAGCGCTCGCTTCACCGCGTCCGCGAGACGCTGGGCCACCGCGTCAGAATGGTAGAGCTTCGATTTCTTGCATGTCACCCGAAATCGCACCGACTCACCAGGCGCAATGACGCGCGCCCACGCGATCTTTCGGGCGTGGCGCTCGAGCTCCGCGAACGACCGGGCCTCGAAGCTCGCCAGCCGCACCAGCACGCGTGACGCGATCCGAAGGCCCACGTTGGCCACGAGCGCACTCTCCGCCGAGCCCTGCCACGCGAACCCGCCTGGCTCCGCGACCACCTCGAGGCCGAGCGCTTCGGCCTCCGCGATCGCGAATGGCTCGAGCCCAGGCGTCACCACGGCGAAGCAACTCAGGTCCTGCGGCGGAAGCGTCACTCCGCAACCCTAACGCGGCGGAGCGTGAAGAAGTAGCCTGAGCTTCGTCGCCTTCGTACGCATGGCCTCATCCTCGACCGCATGATCTCCGTCAAGAACCTCACCCGCCAGTACGGCAACTTCACCGCCGTCGGCGGAATCTCATTCGACATCGGGCCCGGCGAGATCCTCGGCCTCGTGGGACCGAATGGCGCAGGCAAGACCACCACACTCCGGTGTCTCTCCGGCATCATCGCGCCCACACTCGGCAGCATCAGCATTGCCGGCCATGACATCCAGAAGGAGCCGGTGGCCGCGAAGCGGGCGCTCGCCTTCATTCCCGACGAGCCACACCTGTTCGACCACCTCACGGTCGAGGAGCACCTCCGCTTCATCGGAAGGCTCTACGGCGTCGCTGACACGGAGGCGCGCATCGGACCGCTGCTCGAAGAACTCGAGATCGCGGACAAGCGGAGTGCCCTCTCGACAGAACTGTCGCGTGGCATGAAGCAGAAGCTGGCGATTGCCTGCGGCCTGCTGCACGACCCGAGCGTGCTGGTGCTGGACGAACCGCTGACCGGCCTGGATCCGGGCGGAATGCGGCGGATGCGCGCCACCATCGCCAACCGCGCCCGCCAGGGCGCCTCGGTGATCCTGAGCTCGCACCTGCTGACGCTCGTCGAGGAGCTCTGCACGCGCATCTTCGTCATCCGCAATGGAGCGTGCGTGGCATTCGGAACGCTTGCCGAAATCATCGGGGCTCACCCGGAACTCGCCGGCCAGTCGCTCGAGGATGTCTTCCTCGCGCTGACCGCCACGGGCGAACGCACCGACGCATGATCCGCGCGTTCGGGTACCTCATCGTCCACACGACGCGCAACAAATGGGTGTCGCAGGTCAAGCGCATCCGGAATCCCCGGTACGCCATCGCGCTCCTGTTCGGCGTCGGCTACTTCGTGATGCTCTCGTTCAACATGTCGCGCAACGGCGGAGCGCCGCCGAATGCCGTCTCGTCGCTCGCGGCGAGCACCTTGTCCGTGCTGCTGCCGATGCTGCTGCTTCTCATGGCGGCATACGCCTGGCTGTTCGGCACGGACGGCACCGCGCTCGCGTTCACGCAGGCGGAGGTGTCCCTGCTCTTCACGGCGCCCGTGTCGCGTCGCGCGCTGATCGTCTACAAGCTCGTCCGATCGCAGGCGGCCGTCCTCGTGACGAGCCTCATCTGGTTCGTGGTCTTCCGCCGCGCCGGAGGCATCGAGCGCGCGCTCAGCTACTGGGTCGGACTGTCGATCCTGAACACCCACCGCCTGGGCATCTCGCTGATTCGCGCCTCGGGAACGGCGCACGGCATCGCGGCGTCCCGGCGGAACCTCCCGGCCGTCGTACTGTTCGTGAGTGCGTTTGCCGTGGTCGCAACGGTTTTCGCCCGCGTCTGGAGCACCATCCTCGGTGCGGACGGAATGTCGGGAAAGCTCGCCGCCGTCGTCGACGTGGCGACGCGCGCGCCCGTCTCCTGGGTGCTCTATCCCTTTCACCTGGCAGTGGCACCCGGCTTCGCCGCGCGCGGCGTGCCGTGGCTCCTGGCGATGCTTGCGGCAGTGGCCGTGTTGGCCGCGCACGTCATCTGGGTGCTCTGGACCGATGCGAGCTTCGAGGAAGCCGCCGCCGAGGCCTCCGCGCGGCAGGCGGTGCGCCTCGCAACCATGCGGTCGCGCGGCGTGAGCAATGAGCGAATCGCCAAGGCGAAGCGGCGCACGGTGCCACTCTCCGCGAGCGGAGCGCCGTGGGTCGCGATCGTCTGGAAGAATTACCTGTACCTGCAACGCGCCGGGATGATTCGCACGATGCTCGGTCTTCCGCTGATACTCGCGGCCGTCGCCCTCGTCTTCGCGGGACGCTCGGACATGGCGGTCGTAATGGCCATGTCGACGTCATTTGCCATCGCTGGGACGATCGTGGTGTTCGGACCGATGTCACTGCGCAGCGATCTCCGCGCCGAGCTCGCGCGACTGCCGATTCTCAAGACGATGCCGCTGAGCGGCCGCGAGATCGTGCTTGCCGAGATCGTCGGCACGGCGGCTCCGGCGGCGATCATGCAGATCCTGCTCGTGCTCACCGGGACCCTTGCCCTCACGCGGATGCCGAGTGGCGCACCATCGGTCGCGGTCATGGTGGGCGGGCTGATCGGCGGGCCCGTGCTGCTGTTCGGCCTCAACCTCGCGAACTTCACGATCCACAATGGAATGGCGTTGCTCTACCCCGCGTGGGTACGCACGGGCGAGACGGGCACCGCTGGCGTCGAAACGATTGGCCAGGGCGTGCTCACGGTGGTGATCACGTCGTTCCTGCTGATCCTTCTGGCACTGATTCCCATCGCCATTGGCAGCGGTTTATACCTCTACTGGCGTCCGGTGCCATTCGTGGCGGTGGCGTTCTCCACCATTGCGGGTGGGGTCATCCTGGGCGCGGAGAGCTTCGGGCTCATGCACGTGCTCGGACGGAGCCTCGAGCGCCTCGAACCCTCGCAGGTCGGGTAACCGAGGCTGTGGACGATGACGGACGCGCTGCGGAGGCTGGTCGAGGGAGCAGAGCCCGCCGTCAATCCTGGAGCATCTCGCTGAGCAGGGCGGTGAGCACGTCGTGCTCCTTCGGCATGTCGATGATGCGCAGTTCGAGGCGCTCGCCGAAGTCGTGTCGATCTGCCGTGGTGCGGTGCGAGCGGAAGAGAACGATGCGTGCCCCGGTCATGATGGCAGGGCCGACGAACTCGTCGGTGCACGCCTCGTCGTGATCGCAGTCGATGAGGACGAGGCGCGGCCGAACCCGAAGTAACCCGGCGCGCGCTCGTTCATCGGCGCGCATGAAGTGCGGCATGTGTCCCGCGAGTTCGACGGCAGCGCCGAAGAGCGCGGCGGCAAGAGGATCGGACGAGATGATGAGAACGGGCTGGCGGCTCACTTCGTCGTCCGGCTTGCTGATCTGGTGGTGAGATCCGTGTTCAGGGTTGATAACGCAGCAAGACGAGGGCCAAAGATCATGGGAATTGACTCTTGACGTGCCGTTGGGCAGGGATAAACATTCGTCGCATGCACGCACCACTGGCCGAGCTCGACTCCCGCGCCGGTCACTCCCACATACGAATCGCATGATGATGATGGCGTTCGACTCGGGCCAGAATCCGCCGAGTCGCTTGTCGGAGGACACGACACAGTCTGTGCGTGCCGCGCTTCGGGATTATCTTGCGACCGGATCATCCTCCCCACTGCAGCCGGCACTGCTGCTGATGGCTGCCGATGCGCGGGAGAAGTCGATGCCACCCGAGCAGGTGTTGATCGCGCTCAAGGACATCTGGAATGCGCTTCCGGAGGTTCGCGTCATGAGCGACGCAGGGAACCAGATCCGCCTGCTTCAGCGTGTGGTGACGATGTGCATCACGGAGTACTATAGCGCTTGACCGTCGGCCATATGCTGGCCGGCCGTACGACTGACCACGGTGCACATGCTCGCCCACCGGGCCCGTGCGTGGCTGAGCAGTATTCCCCTGCCACGTCTTCGACGGATCATCCTCGTGCTCTTCATCGCCACTGCCGCGTTCGACAGCGCGGGCAAGACGCTGGTATCGTATCCGCGCTTCAATCGCGCCCTGTCGAAGCGCGTGAGAGGTGCGGCCGCGGCGGATGTCCGCAATGCGGCGAAGCCATCGGGTAACTTCGAGATCTTCCGTCTCGCCTCGCGGCACCTGGTGAGCGGCGAGGACATGTACGCGGACTATCCGACCGAGATCTCGGATCGCTTCAAGTACAGTCCGACGTTCGCGCTGCTCTTTGCGCCACTGGCCTGGCTCGCCTGGCCCGTGGCGCTCTTTCTCTGGAGCTGCCTGAACGCCCTCGTGCTGTTCGTTGCCGTGGAGCGCGTGCTTCCGGGTCGCGCGGGATTGCTCGCGCTCGGGGCCTTGCTCCTCGAACTGCTGCGCGGCATGCAGAACGCGCAGAGCAATGCGCTGGTGGCGGGATTGATCGTGCTGGCGTTCGTCGCGATGGAACGCACGAATACCTGGCGCACGGCGGCAGCGGTCATGATCGGCGCATGCGTGAAGATCTTTCCACTGGCGGCGCTCAGCTTCGCGATTCCCCGGCGACGCGTGTGGCGCACCGGGCTGTGGGCGGCGGCGATTGGTGCGACCCTGGTGGCGCTTCCGCTGGTGGTGACGTCGCCGACGACGCTGCGTGCGCAGTACGCATCATGGCGGGGCGTGGAGGGAACGGACGCGCAGCAGCGGTGGTTCTCGGTGATGCAGCTCGTGCACCGGTGGACCGGCGCGTCCTGGCCAAACTGGCCGATCCAGTTGCTCGGCACCCTCGTGCTCCTCGCGCCGCTCGCACTGCGTCACGATCGATGGGACGATGCGCGATACCGCTTCGCGTACCTCTGCTCGGTGCTGATGTTCGTGGTGCTGTTCAACCACCAGGCGGAGCGCGCGAGCTACCTCATCGCGTTCGTGGGGATCACGCTCTGGTACGTCGCATCGGAGCGGGCACGGTGGCAGTCGTGGCTTTTCGTCACCGCGTTCATCACGATTCCGATGATGTCGACGCTGATTCCGGGGACCTTCTTTCGCGGGCGCAACGCCATGCTCTACCGTCTCGCGGCGCCGACGCTGGCGATCTGGCTTGCCGTGCAGTGGGAGCTGTGGCGTGGGGCACCGGCGGTGGACCGCCCCGTCGCGGAGTCGTAGCTGGTGCCTGACTCGCATCGAACCGGCCGAAATCGTCTCGATCCTGAAACCCGTCATTCCCGCGAAAGCGGGAATCCATTTGGGTTTCGCGAACATGGATTCCCGCGGGCGCGGGAATGACGAACGAACGTCAACACTGCGTTTCAGGATGGAGACTGGCTCAGGTTCGCCCGAGTGTCGGTTTTCAGTTGCGCCGGTGATCAGCTCGACAGCGTGGCTTCGAGGCCGATCTGGACATTTCCCTTCAGCGCGGATGAGACGGGGCAACCCTCCTTGGTCGCGGCGGCAATCGCCTGGAACTTCGCATCCTCGATGCCCGGCACGACGGCCTTCACCATCAGCTTCATCGTCGTGATCTTGAAGCCCTCGCCGACCTTCTCGACCGTGCACGCCGCAGTCGTGTCGACACTCGTGGGCGCAAAGCCCTCCTTTTCGAGTCCCGCGCTGAGGGCCATGCTGAAGCACGCGGCCTCCGCGGCCGCGAGCAGCTCCTCGGGGTTCGAGCCCACGGCATCCTCGAAGCGCGAGCCGAAGCTGTAGCTGCCGCCAAGCCCGGTCTGTCCCTTGAACGATCCGGTTCCTCCCTTCAGTCCACCCTTCCACTGCGCGGTCGCTGTTCTGGTCGGCATTCGTCTTGACTCTCGATGTGGTGAGTTGATGCTGCGGTAATCGTGCGCTTGACGCACGGGGTCTCTGAGGCTTTATCTCTCGCATGACGGAACCGGCCGAGTCGCCGCTCCCGCCGTCGGTGGCGCGAGTGCTGAGCACGTTCCGCGCCCTTGGGCGCGAGGAAAAGATGCAGACACTGCTCCACTTCGCAAAGCGCCTCGAGCCGCTGCCCGAACGTTTTCACGCGCTCGACCGTTCGGAATTCATGGTGCCCGAATGCCAGACGCGCGTGGACCTCTTTCCCGAGGTGCGCGACGGAAACCTCTATTTCTACGTCGACGTCAACGCACGGCAGTCCCCCACCATCGCCGCCTTCCTCTCGATCCTCTTCTCGGCGGTGAATGGACACCCTCCCGAAACCACGCTGGCCATTCCGGATGACTTCGTGCGCCAGATGATGGACGGCATCGGCCTCGCCGGCCGCGAAGTGGGACTGAATGCCATGCTCGCACGCGTGAAGCGTCACGCGCGGACCGCCCTCGCCTGATCCTCCCCGTCATGCTTCGCTCGCCACAGACCTACGCCACCCATCGGCGTTTCTTTCCCCTCTATCACTACGTCGCGCTTCCGATCTTCCTGGCGAACGTGGTCTTCGCGGTCGCCCATGCCATTCGCCAGCCATCGGTGGCCAACGCGTGGCTGGTGGTGCTCGCGATCGGGCTGGTGTCCGCCATCATCGCAGTGCGCGCGTCGACGCTGATCGTCCAGAACCGGCTGATCGCGCTCGAGGTGCGGCTGCGACTCGCGAGCAGCCTGGCGCCGGAGCTCCGGGCGCGCATTCCCGAACTGCACCTGCGCCACCTGATCGGTCTGCGCTTCGCTGGTGATGCGGAGCTGCCCGGGCTCGTCGAGCGGTGCCTCCGCGGCGAGCTGACGACCACGGATGCCGTCAAGCGCGAGGTACGGGAGTGGCGCGCGGACTATCTTCGCGCCTGACCCTCTCGCGCGATCCTTCATGACAGTCTCACCAGCACGCCTCGCATGCAGCGCATCCTGAGCGCCTTCGCCTGGGTGGCCACCGTCCTCGTGGTGCTGTTTGGCGTGATCTACGTGTCTGCGGTCTGGCTCGTTACCGCGCCGTTCGACAAGGGCCGCTATCACGCCGGCCGCGCCTTCCGGCAGCTCGCCGTCACGGTGGTCACGCTCAATCCACTCTGGCACTTCGAGACGGATGGCGAGGCGCCCGAGAACCCCCGCCTGCCGTATGTCGCCGTCTCGAACCATGAATCGTATGCCGACATCTTCCTCATCAGCCACTTTCCGTGGGAGATGAAGTGGCTGTCGAAGGACACCATGTTCAAGATTCCCGTGATGGGCTGGATGATGCGCATGGCGAACGACATCCCCATCGTACGGGGGAAGCGCGAGAGCATCGTGAGCGCGATGCGCGGATGCCGCGATCGGCTCGGCAAGCGCGTGAGCGTCATGATCTTTCCCGAAGGCACACGCTCCGACACCGATGAGCTGCTGCCGTTCAAGGATGGCGCCTTCAAGCTGGCAGTCGAGGCGGGCGTGCCCATCCTGCCGATCGCCGTCGCCGGGACGCGGGACTGCATGGCCAAGGGCAGCTTCGCGTTCCGCAAGGCGCGCGCGAAGGCGCGAGTGCTCCCGCCCATCCCCACCGTGGGCATGACGTCCGCCGACGTTCCGGCGCTGCGCGACCGCACGCGCGACGTCATCGACGCGGCGCGTCGCGAGCTGCAGCGCGAGCTGGCACAGGAGGCGTGACGACGCACGACGCGCGTGCTCCCCGTGACGAGGTCGAGCTCGAGGATCGGCTTTCGCGGCCGTCGGATTCACTACCTGTCCTGATGGCCAGCATGCCCGGCGACCTCATCATCCTCGGCGCCGGAGGCAAGATGGGTCCGAGCCTCACGCGCATGGCGAAACGGTGCAACCCGGCGCGCCGCGTGATTGCCGTATCCCGGTGGACCGATCCCACCAAGGCCGCGGCGCTGCGTGATCAGGGCATCGAGACTGTCCGGGCGGACCTGCTCGACCCAACCTCGCTCGCCGCGCTGCCGGACGCACCGAATGTGGTGTTCATGGCCGGACAGAAATTCGGCACAACGGACAGTCCCGCATCCACCTGGGCGATGAACGCCGCCGTCCCGGCATTCGCGGCTGAGCGGTATGCAGGGTCACGCACAGTGGTCTTCAGCACCGGCAACGTGTATCCGCTTACGCCAATGGATATTGGTGGCTCCGTGGAGACGGACGCGCTCGCGCCGGTGGGCGAATATGCATACTCGTGCCTCGCGCGCGAGAGGATCTTCACCGCCGCATGTGAGCGGCATCGGTCTCCGGTGGCAATCGTGCGGCTCAACTACGCCCACGACCTTCGCTACGGCGTGCTCACCGACATGGCAGGGCGTATCGTGCGCGGTGAGGCGATCGACCTGAGGATGAGCGGAGTGAACGTGATCTGGCAGGGCGACGCGAACGTGCTCGCGCTGGCCACGCTGGCGCGTGCCAACACGCCGGAGCCGTACGTCGTGAACGTCGCGGGTCCGACTGTGCTTCGCACGCGCGAGCTCGCGGAAAGTCTCGGCGCGCGACTCGGCGTACCGCCGGTGTTCTCGGGCGAAGAGCGCGCCGATGCGCTGCTCAGCAACTCCACGCGCATGACCGCGTTGCTCGGTGATCCGCTCCTTCCGGTCGCCACGCTGATGGACTGGGTCGTCGACTGGATCACGTCAGGCAATCGGCTGCTCGGCAAGCCGACCGGGTTTGAGCGGCGCGATGGCCGCTTCTGATCCCCTGACGGCCTTGCGTGCCCACCTCGGGCGCGGATGCGTCATTCCGGCGCATCCACTGGCGCTGAACGCCGCGCGCCGGCTCGACGAGCGGCACCAGCGCGCGCTCACGCGATACTACATCGATTCGGGCGCTGGCGGCATCGCCGTCGGCGTGCACACCACCCAGTTCGCTATTCGCTCGCCGCAGCATGGGCTCTACCGACCGGTGCTGGAACTCGCTGCAGAGACAGCGCGCTCCTGGCGAACGGAGTCGACGTCACCGTTCGTGCGCATTGCCGGTGTCATTGGCGACACGAGACAAGCCGTGACGGAAGCGAGCCTGGCCGCCACGCTCGGATACGACGTCGCCCTGCTCGGACTCGGCGCGCTCAAGCATGCGACCGAGAGTGAGCTCATCGCACACTGCCGTGCCGTTGGCGAGGTGATGCCGCTCTTCGGGTTCTACCTGCAGCCGGTGGTGGGCGGGCGCGTCCTGAGCTACGGATTCTGGCGCGCGTTCGCGGACATCGAGCAAGTGTGGGCGATCAAGATCGCGCCGTTCAATCGGTACCAGACGCTCGATGTCATGCGGGCGATCGGCGATGCAGATCGGGATGACATCGCGCTCTACACCGGCAATGACGACAGCATCGTCACGGAT
>JBBQFW010000085.1:0-14152 GCA_038322445.1 Gemmatimonadales bacterium | reverse complement strand
TCGCTGCTCCTCACGAGTGAACTGTAATGTACTCAAGTTCGCGGCTTCCCGCGCTGCCCATGCGCGTGCGATGCGTGCCGAGAGTGGCGAAGCGAACGCCAACCTGCGAGGTTGCATGTGGTTAGCTGTGAGCACGACATTACGAGGATTGACATGAAACAGAAACGCGCGAACGAACTGCGTGAGGCCTGGGGCGACGCACCGTGCGAACACCCGCAACTCGCCAAGGTGTACGATCTCGGTGCACACACCGGCAGTTATGCGTGCATCAAGTGCGGCGCGTCGTTCTCGTTTCGCGAGAAGGCCGAACTCGCCGCCGCCAGGCGCGGATAGACCGTGCTCGGGAAGATGCTCTCCTTCATCGGCGCGACCATTGGTGGATCGGTCGGCTGGTGGGCGGGCAGTGGCGTCGGATTCATGACGTCGTTCTTCATCTCGATGATCGGCACCGGCATCGGCATTTACGCCGGCAAGCGCCTCGCTGATCGCTACGACATCTGAGCGTGAGGTACCACATGCGATCACTCATCGTCGCCGGGGCGCTGTGCATCACGCTGGCGCCCGCCGCGAGCGCACAGAAGTGGAAGGCCATCGGGAAGACGTCGAGCGGCAACGTCGTCTCCGTCGACGAACGCAGCATCAAGCGGAAGGGCGACACCGTGTCCGCCAGCGTACGCGTGGTCTTCACGGAGCCTGTGAAGGCCTCACGCGGCACGTGGAAGAGTTCGAAGACGTCCGCCACCTTCGACTGCAAGCGCCGCTACCTCGCCGCGAAGGAGAACGTGTTTTACTCCGACGAGAAGGGCACGAAGGTCGTCGAACGCTCCGTCAACAAGCTGCCGGGCTTTGGCCCCGGCCTCGGCGGAAGTCTCGGCGGCATCGCCGTCGACTATCTCTGCGGCCCGAAGAAGTAGACGATCTTCGAGTGAAGCTGGAGCGTCAGCGCTTCTTCGCGAGGATCGTCCCGCGGCAGTGCAACGCCCCGCACGAGCAGGGGAAGCGTCGCTTGGCGGCCGGCGTGTGCCGCTCCTCGAGCACGTACGCATAGTCGTAGGCGAGCTCCTCGCCGGCCACGACATCGCGAATCGTCTCGATCCAGATGCGGCCGTCGTCGATCACGGCATCGCAGTTGGGATCGCAGGAGTGGTTGATGAACCGCGCGTCGTTCCCCTCGAAGGCGGCATCGATCACGATGTCGTCGTCGATCGCAAAGAGGAACGTGTGATGCCGCGCACCCTCCTCGTCGGGATAACGCGCGTCCGCCTCGGTCGGTGTGAGACGCTGGCCGGCGTATTCGATCAGCCTGGTATCGGCGGGAATGCAGCGCGTCGCAAAGGCGCCCTGACCCTGCATCGGCGACTCGCGAATCTCGAACGGTAACGCGGTTGGTTTGCGCGGCATTCCCGCAAGCTAATTACGTACGTTCGTCATTCCCGCGAACGCGGCAATCCATGTTCACGATGTCCAGAAATGAATCCCGCATTCGCGGGAACGACAGGCACCAGGATGTTCCGAAGCGACCCGCGGCCAGTCCCATAACCGACCCCAGGCATCCAACCGGGTTATCTTTCAGGATGACACCGAAGACAGTAACCGCTGTGAGTACCGACCAGAACATGGGCTTTGCCAATCTCGGCCTCGATCCGCGCATCGTGAATGCGCTTGCCGCCCTCGGCTACGAGGAGCCCACCCCAGTCCAGCGCGAGGCCATTCCGCCCCTCCTCGCCGGCCGCGATCTCCTTGGCCAGGCGGCAACCGGCACCGGCAAGACCGCCGCGTTCGCGCTGCCGCTCCTCCATCACGTCACGCCAGACGCAGAGCCGCGCGAGCGCCTGCGTGCACTCATTCTCGTGCCCACGCGCGAACTCGCGATGCAGGTCGCGGAAGCCGTGCACAAGTACGGCAAGTCGCTCGGAATCATTGCGCTGCCCATCTACGGCGGCTCACCCATGGAGACGCAGTTGCGCGCGCTCAAGCGCGGCGTCGACGTCGTCGTGGCCACGCCGGGCCGCGCGCTCGATCACATCCGCCGCAAGACACTGCGCCTCGACAGCGTGAAGGTCGTCATCCTCGATGAAGCCGACGAGATGCTCGACATGGGCTTCGCCGAGGACCTCGAGGCCATTCTCGTGGAGACGCCGAAGGAGCGGCAGACCGCACTCTTCTCCGCCACGCTACCGCCGCGTATCGCGGACATCGCGAACAAGCACCTCAAGGACCCGGTGCGCGTGCGCATCGACCGCGAGATCGTGCCCGCGGGCTCGGCGCCTCGCGTGCGCCAGACTGCGTACATCGTCGGCCGCGCATTCAAGATCGCCACGCTCGGTAGGGTGCTCGACGTCGAGAATCCGACGTCGGCCATCGTGTTCTGTCGCACGCGCACGGAAGTGGACGAGCTCACCGAGTCGCTCAACGGCCGTGGCTATCGCGCCGAGGCGCTGCATGGTGGCTTGTCGCAGGAGCAGCGTGATCGGGTGATGAAGAAGTTCCGCGCGAATACCGCGGAACTGCTGATTGCGACGGACGTCGCCGCGCGTGGGCTCGACGTCGAGCACGTGTCGCATGTCGTGAACTACGATGTGCCGACCTCGGCAGAGGCGTACGTCCATCGCATTGGCCGCACGGGTCGTGCGGGCCGCGAGGGTGTCGCCATCACGCTCGCCGAGCCGCGCGAGCACCGCCTGCTGCGCAACATCGAGTATCTCACGAAGCAGAAGATCGAGATCGCCACGGTACCCACGGTGGCGGACTTGCGCGCGCGCCGCATCGAGATGACCAAGACGTCGTTGCGTGAGGTGATTCTCGCTGGCGATCTCGACCACTTTCGTGCGGTCGTCGACTCGCTGTCCCAGGAGTTCGACATCATGGATGTCGCCGCCGCGGCGGTGAAGTTTGCCGACTCCAAGGACGGAGCCGACTCTGAGGAAATTCCGACGGTCTCGATCCGGCCCGAGCGTGCGACATCGCGTCACGACCGCGAGCGCGCGCCCACGCCCAAGGCGGGCTCACGACGGCACGAGGCGGCCAAGGCAGGCGGGAAGGTCGCTGGCGGGAAGAAGCGTATCACGCCCGAGTGGGACGTGGCGCGCCTCTACATTGGCGCTGGCCGGAACTCGAATATCCGCCCCGCCGACCTCGTTGGCGCCATCGTGAATGAGGCGGGGGTCGACGCGCGTGCCATCGGCGCCATCCAGATCACGGATCGGTTCGCTCTCGTCGAGGTTCCGGACGAGATCGCCGACGGCATCATCGAGACACTCCGGGCAACGACGATCAAGGGAAAGCGCGTGCCGGTCCGCCGGGATCGCGAGCAGGGTGGGGCGGGGTGACTCTTCGAGTGTCTGGTTCGTACATTTCCTGATATCACCTTCACGTTTACCCAGCCGTCGAATGCGCCTTCGTCACATTGCTGTCGCCCTGGTTCCGCTGGCATTTGCTGCCTGCATGAGCGACACCCCCACCACGGTCTATCCACTCGTGCCCATCGAATCCACGACCTTCGCACCAGCGCTGAACGTGAATCTTGCCACGTCCACGAAGACCGCGTCCGGCCTGTACTACCGCGACATCACGGTCGGCACGGGTAAGACCGTGACAGCCGGCGACACACTCAACGTCAAGTATGTTGGACAGCTGGCCGATGGCTCGGTCTTCGACAGCGGAACGTACAGGACCGTCATCCCCGGAAATGTCATTCAGGGATGGAACGAGGGGCTGATTGGCGTGAAGATCGGTGGGATGCGCCAGCTCATCATTCCGCCGGCTCTTGGTTATGGCTCGTCCGGCAGCGGCCCGATCCCGCCGAACGCGGTGCTCGTCTTCTCCGTGCAGCCCATCTAGTGCGGTGGCGATGATGAACACCTACGTGTACTACATCGCGGAAAAGAAGGAAGGCGCCATGGAGATGCAGCGGTTCGCGCATCCCATTCACGTCGGCATCGTCTCGGCGAGCGATCATGAAGCGGCGTACACATCGGTGCTCGAGAACCTTCGGCCCACGTTTGCCGACCAGCCGCAGCCGCTCGAGGTGCGCTTCGAGGTCCTGACGCCGCCCCGCGATGGCGGCGGCGTGTGGCGGCACGGCAAGCCGATCGACACCGACATCACCTTCACGTCGGCCGACTGAGCGCCATCTCCTGAACGTTCGGACGCTCACGCGACTGACGAACGCGGGCCTCCTGGCTGGCATCGGGATGGGCGCCGGGCATCTCTTCATGCCGGCGCGCGCGACGGCGACGATCATCTCACGTGTGGCGTTCATCGCGTCCGTGGCCGGTGCCGGAGCGCTTGTGGGGTGGCGTGAACGCCGCGCCCGCGACCTCGACGGCGTCGAGCAACTCGGCGCCCAGGAGCTCTGGATCGCCGGTGGTGTGATCGTGGCGTTGACCACGGCGTGGGTCGCCTATCGGGCTGCTCACGGCTGACCGGCGCCGCCCCTGCGCCGATTCTCGCGGAAAATGCGCGTTCCTGTGTGACCCTCCACACTGGTGGCGCACATGCAACAGGAATTCTCGTTCAGACGCTGGATCCCCGTTGTCGCGCTCGTGCTGTTCGGCTGCTATGCGCCGGTAGCGCACCACAGGGACGCGGGACGGCCCGAGCCGCTGGACGTCGTGGCGAACGCGCCCGCATATGTCTTGTTCGATCGGGACTCAACGGTCAGGTATGCGAGAGTACGTCTCGTCGCAGACTCCCTCTACGGGTGGGAGTATCAGAAGGATCGGGCACCGAAGGACTCCGTCGCCATCGCAGTGCATCGCATCCGGGCAATCGAGCAGAGCCGCCTCGACATCACCGGTACCGTTGGAGCCGTCGTGGCGGGTCTCATGAGCACGGTCTGTCTTGGGCTCGTGGCGTTAATCCTCATACTGCAAACGGATCACAGCTGAGGCGTCGCCTTGCGCAAGCTCAGCGCGTGATCGTCAGCGGAGCCGTCTGCTCCATCGTTACAGTACGCGATTCGCCGAGGCCGAGGATGTTTTTCACCCAGTCCCAGTCGCGCGTCACCCCGCCGTTCTCCATCACCATCAGGCCGACTTCCGCGGCATCGTTCGGATCCATCCGCAGGCAGCCGTGTGACGCGGCCTCACCGAGCGACTCCACCGCACCCGTGCCGTGGATGTAGTAGTCCGGCTCCTGGAAGAAGATCTTCACCGTCTTCATCGGATTCGCCGGATGTCCCGGGACCTTGGCCGTCGAGCCTTTCGCCCACTGCACGTCGGGCGGAACCCACGCGGGATTCCACACGAGCTTCTTGATCGTGAACGTGCCGGTTGGCGTCGGATGTGCCGCCGCACCCACGGCGACGTCATAGCTCTTCACCACCTCGCCATCGCGCTTGAGCACGAGCTTGCGCTCGCTCAGGCTGGCTTCGAGCGTGAGTGAAGACGTTGACGGGACGGGTGCGCGCGCCGCGCCAAGGCCGAAGACGAGGGCGCCTGATAATGGAATCGCGAAAAGCGCGATGAGGGATCTGGTTCGTCTCTGCATGAGGCTGTCTGCCGGTGAACGTTGGGCGTATTCGCGCAGTAAACACATGGCAAGCGATGTTCCACGCCGACGGACGCCGCTACACTTTCAGTCTGCAACTATGCTTTCTCCTACGCGAATGACTTCATGACCTCGTTCGACATTCTTCCGCGGCGTGCGGCCCTGATTGCGATCGCCTTGCTCGGCTGTGCCGGTCCGGCTGTCTCGACCACCACGCCGCCCATTCCAGCCACCGCAGCGACGTCGCCTGCCTCGCCGGCGTCTTCGATTATCACCGAGGTGGACGTCCGCCGGCTGCTCACCGCACTCGCGGACGATTCGCTCGAAGGTCGTGGTACGGGCACCCGGGGATCTGCGAAGGCAGCGGCGCTGATTGCGAACGAGATGCGGGGGGCAGGCCTGGAGCCGGCCGGCGACAGCGGCTACTTCCAGCGGGTGCCCGTCGCAATGGTTGCACGACGCATGCGCGATGGATCAACGGGGCAGGGGCTCAGCCTCCTCTCGAGCCTCGCCGACCTCGATACCATTCCCGCGGCCCACCGGCGCAATGCGGTCAACGTGGTCGGCATCCTGCGCGGTACCGACCCGGTGCTCAGGGATTCCGTCATCCTCGTCGACGCGCACTACGACCACCTCGGGATCGGCAAGCCGGTGAACGGCGACTCCATCTACAACGGCGCCGACGACGATGCGTCCGGCACCGTCGCCGTCATCGAGATCGCAAAGGCCATGGCGCGTGGACCGGCGCCGAAGCGCACGGTGATCTTCGCCGCCACCACCGGCGAGGAGGTTGGCCTCCTCGGCACGCGCTGGTATGTCGCGCACCCCGTGGCGCCGCTCACGCGCATGACGGCGAACCTCGAGATCGAGATGATCGGTCGTCCGGATTCGCTCGCGGGCGGCGAGGGCCGCGCGTGGCTCACCGGCTTCGACCGCTCCTCCATGGGCAGGATCTTCAGCGACGCCGGCCTGCCGATCGGACGCGACCTGCGGCCGGAACAGGGCTTCTTCGCGCGGAGTGACAACATCGCATTCGCCAACGCGGGCATTCCCGCGCATACGCTCTCCACCTTCAACCTGCATCGCGACTACCACCAGCTCACCGACGACGCGAGCCGCATCGACTTCCCGCACATGACATCGGTCATTCGCGCTGGCGCCGCCGCGACGCGCCTGCTTGCCGATGGACCGGCGCCCCGCTGGTACCCTGGTGGTCGTCCGCTGCCGCCGGAGACGCAGGGAACGCCGCCGACCACCATGCCGGTGTCTCCCGCACCCTCGCTCGCCACGCCAGCCGAACGCCTGAGTCGGTACACCACGGTTCGCCTGCAGGCCGACACCACCACACTCACGGCACACGAGCGGCGGATGCTGCCGCTCCTCGTCGATGCCGCGCGCGAGATGCAGGGCATCTACTGGCAACAGGTCATTGGCCCGCGCGATTCGGTGATGCGCGCCATCACCGACCCTGCGTCGCACGAGCTGGCGGACATCAACGTCGGGCCGTGGGATCGGCTCGACAACAACCGGTCGTTCGTCGCCGGTGCTCCGCCCAAACCGGAAGGCGCGAACTTCTATCCGCGCGACATGACGAAGGCGGAGTTCGAGCGCGCCGTGGCGGCGGGCGGCAAGCACGCCGACAGCCTCAAGTCGCTGTACACGATGGTGCGGCGCAACGCGTCCGGCGCCCTGGTGCCGATTCCCTACTCGCGCTACTTCACCGCCGCCAACACGCGCGCCGCCACCAAGCTTCGCCAGGCCGCCGCCCTCGCCGACGACGCGGGCCTGCGCCGGTATCTCACGCTCCTCGCCAACGCCGTCGTCACCGACAAGTATCAGCCGAGCGACTTCGCCTGGATGGACATGAAGACGAACACGCTCGACATCGTGCTCGGACCGACCGAGACCTACGAGGACGAGCTCTTCGGCTACAAGGCCGCGAACGAGGCCTTCGTGCTCGTGAAGGATCAGGCGTGGAGCAAGCGACTGTCGCGCTTTGCCGCCGAACTGCCCGAGTTGCAGCGCGGCATCCCCGTCGACGCGCAGTACAAGGCCGAGAAGCCCGGGACGGACGCGGATCTCAACGCGTACAACGTGGTCTATGTCGCCGGACAGGCCAACCAGGGCGCGAAGACGATCGCCATCAACCTCCCGAACGACGAAGAGGTACAGCTCAAGAAGGGCTCGCGCCGCCTCCAGCTCGAGAACGCCGTACGCGCGAAGTTCGACCGCATCCTCCTGCCACTCGCGACGGAGCTCATTGTCAGCGACCAGGTGTCGCGTGTCACCTTCGACGCCTTCTTCGAGAACGTGATGTTCCACGAGGTCGCGCACGGACTCGGCATCAAGAACACATTGGACGGCAAGGGCACGGTGCGCGCGGCACTGAAAGAGCGTGCCGGCGCACTCGAGGAAGGAAAGGCGGACATCCTCGGCCTGTACATGATCCGGCAGCTCAATGCCAAGGGCGAGATGGGCCGCGAGTCCGTCGAGGACAACTACGTCGCGTTCCTGGCAAGTCTCTTCCGCTCCGTGCGCTTTGGCGCGGGCGACGCGCATGGCCGCGCGAACGTCGTGGCGTTCAACTTCCTCCAGCGCATGGGTGCGTTCACGCGCGAGCCGAACGGGAAGTATCGCGTGGACGCCGTGAAGATGCGCGCGGCCGCCGACGAGCTCTCGAAGCAGATCCTCGTGCTGCAGGGCAATGGCGACTACGCCGGCGTCGGCAAGCTGTATTCAGACTACGGCGGCATCTCGGCGCAGCTCCAATCGGATCTCGATCGCCTGAAGACCGCGGGCATTCCGGTTGACATCATCTACGATCAGGATCGGTGAGAACGCGTATGCGACGTGCGCTCGCGCTCCTGGCGATGTCTTCATCAACGCTGGCCGCGCAGTCGCTGACCACGACGGGTGTGTCGCGCGAGCTCGCCGTGCATCGCGCGGCGCAGCTCTCGAATGTGCGCTATGCGCTCGACCTCGACGTCACCCAGCGCGCGTCCGCCACCGGTCGCGTTCGGATCGACTTCACCCGGAAGGGTGCGGGCGATGTCGTCGTCGACTTTCGCGGGCAGTCGTTTGATTCGACGATGGTGAACGGTGCGCCGGTGACGTTGACGCCGGCCAACGGGCACCTCGTCGTGCCCGAAGCCGCATTGCATGGCGGCGACAACACCGTGTCGATGCGCATCAGCACCGCCATCGCGCCGGCGGGTGCGAGCATCATCAGCTTTCACGATGTGACTGACGGCGCGGACTACCTCTACACGCTGCTCGTCCCCGCCGACGCCAACCAGCTCTTCCCCTGCTTCGACCAGCCTGACCTGAAGGCGCGAGTGACGCTGACGCTCACCACGCCGCGCAACTGGACCGCCCTCGCCAATGGCAGCGTGCAGCACATCGATTCGAGTGCAACGAAGACGTTCCACTTCGCCGAATCGAAGCCGATCAGCACCTATCTCATCGCGTTCGCGGCCGGCCCATGGTCGGTCACGTCGTCGGCCATCCACGGGCGCCCGATCTCGCTGTACACACGCGCGTCGCGCGCCAGAGAGGCGGAGTCTGATACGCTCCTCGCGCTGAACGCGCGCGCGATCGCATGGCTCGAGCGGTACACCGCACAGCCGTTTCCCTTCGAGAAGTTCGACTTCCTGCTCGCGCCGGCCTTTCCCTTCGGCGGCATGGAGCACCCGGGCGCGGTGTTCTACAACGAGGAGAGCTTCATCTACCGCGAACGCCCGACGCTCTCGCAGGTGCTCGGCCGAGAGGCCACCATCTATCATGAGGTGGCCCATCAGTGGTTCGGCGACTTCGCCACGATGCGCTGGTTCGATGATCTCTGGCTGAAGGAGGGTTTTGCGACCTACCTCGCAGCCGTGATGCAAGCCGATCTCGATCCGGCGGCCAACCCGTGGAAGACGTTCTACCTGCGCAACAAGCCGACGGCCTACGCGGTGGACGCGTCCGCGGGCACGACTCCGGTCTGGCAGCAGCTGACGAACCTCGACCAGGCCAAGAGCAACTACGGCGCGATCGTCTACAACAAGGCGCCCGGCATTCTCAAGCAGCTCAACTACCTCGTGGGCGATACCGCCTTCCGCGATGGCCTTCGTGGCTACCTGCGCGGTCACGCGTACGGCAATGCCACATGGGAGGACCTGCTGGGCGCGGTGGGACAGGCGTCGCATTCTTCCCTCACGGACTGGGGTGCCAGCTACATTCGTCGGCCCGGAATGCCCGTGCTTTCACCGCGGTTGGAGCTGAGCGGTGACCGCATCGCCAGGCTCACGATCGATCAGGCGCCCGCGCGCACGCTGTCGGGCAACGCGCCATGGCCGATCAGGACCGAAGTGCTGCTGGGGTACGCCAACCGGGCGTCGATCCGTATTCCTGTCCGCCTCACGAAGCGCTTGACTCTGGTACCTGCGGCAGGCAAGCCCGCGCCAGACTACGTGTTCCTGAACGCGTCCGACTATGCCTACGCACTCACGCATCTCGACGAACGCAGTGTGCGCTGGCTGGAGACGCACATGTCAGACGTCCACGACGACTTCGTTCGCGCGATGCTGTGGGGCGCGCTCTGGGACCAGGTGCGCGATGCGCAGCTCGCACCGGATCGGTTCGTCGCGCTGGCCCTGCGCGAATTGCCCGTCGAACGCGACGAGCAGATCGTTCCTGTCATTCTTGGGCGGGTTTCGCGAGCGGTCTCCGCGTACCTGTCGACTGCGCGCCAGGCGGCGGTGCGTCCGGACGTCGAGCGTGTGCTGCTGGCCATCGCCAACGACAGCACCCGCGCGTACGGCATCCGCAAGAACCACCTCGACACCTGGATCGGCCTGGCACGTTCGCCAGGCGCGCTCACGACCCTGGACGCGATGCTCGACAGCACGACGCTGGCCGGCGCGCCGCTTCGGGCACCCACCCGATGGGCAATTGTCACGACGCTCACCGCGCGCCGCGCACCGACGGCCCAACAGCGCCTCGCGGACGAGACACGTCGCGATTCTACTTCCGAAGGGCGCCGGCGTGCCTTCGTCGCCGGAGCGGCACAGCCCGATTCGGCAAGCAAGGCGCGCTACTGGAATCGGTATTTCGCTGACCGTCAGCTCAATGAGGATTGGGTCACGGCGAGCCTCCGCGCGTACCACGATCCCGAGCACGAGGCGCTCACGCGCGCCTTCCTCGTGCCCGCGCTGGACAGTCTCCCCTGGGTGCAGCGCAACCGCCGGATCTTCTTCCTCGGCACCTGGGTATCAGCTACCTTGGACGGGCAGAGGTCCGCGTCCGCACTGGCTGCGGTGGACGCCGTGTTGAACCGTCCGGACGGACTGCCACGCGACTTGCGTGAGAAGGTGCTCCAGTCGCGCGATGAGCTCGAGCGCACTGTTGCGATTCGGCGCGCATACCCGTGAGGAACCGCTATTTGTGGCATCGCGCAACGTTTTTCGAGGCCGATCGTCCAATGGGTGACCAGACTGAAGCGGCACGGGACACCACGCCGCCCTCGTGCGTAGACTTGGCCTCCCACCGTAGACCGCGAGCGATGCTGCACGCCCTGCTCATCAGCGTTTTTTCCGCCAACATGATCGTTGCCGCGCCCACTCCACTCGCTGGAATGGCGCCGCACGCCGTCGTCACCTCCCTCACGCCGCTGCCGCCCATCGGACTGGCCGACAGCATCGTCGTCGAGAAGAAGGCGCACATGCTCACCCTCTTCCGCGACGGGAAGCCGATGCGGACCTACCTCGTCGCCCTTGGCGGAAACCCACGCGGTGACAAGTTGAGCGCAGGCGATCGTCGTACGCCGGAAGGCATCTTCTACATCGACTCCCGCCAGCCGAACAGCCGCTACCACCTCGCCCTGCACATCTCCTATCCGGACGCCGTCCATCGCGCACGCTCACTGGCGGCGGGAATGGCACCTGGCGGTGACATCATGATTCACGGCCTGCCGAACGGACTTGGTGCCGCTGGCGCCACCCACCGCGTGAACGACTGGACCAACGGCTGCGTCGCTCTCACCGACGAGGAGATCGAGCAGATCTGGAGCGCGGTACCTATCGGCACTCCCGTTCAGATCAAGCCGTAGACAGTCGCGGTGTCGCAGGTTCGGGGGGCGCCATTGAGGCGCCCTTCGTCGTTTCCGGTCCACTCCCCTCACACAACATGACCCTCGCCGAGCAGTTCATCGAACGGTCGCGCCATTATCTCGCCTTCGAGTATCCGGCAAAGATTCGCCAGTGTCTTTACGCATTGCCGCCCGACGCCCTCTGGGCGCGCTCCGACAAGGAGTCCAACAGCATTGGCAACATGCTGCTGCACCTCGAGGGCAACGTTCGCCAGTGGATCATCACTCATGTGGGCGGACAACCTGGCGAGCGTCACCGCTCGGCCGAATTCGCGGCCGTTTCCGGCGACGACGCAAACACGTTGTACCGTCGCCTTCGTGTCACGCTCGACGAGGCCGATGCCGTGATCGGTGCGCTCGCCTCAGATGATCTCGCGACGCGGCGCACTATCCAGGGCCGCGACGTATCCGTCTTCGACGCGGTCTACCATGTGGTCGAGCACTTCTCGCTCCACACCGGCCAGGTCATCCTGCTCACCAAGCAGTTCTCGCCGGGCAGCATCCACTTCTACGAAGATGCCGGCGGCCTGGCGATTCCTCGCTGGGAAGAGCCGGCAAAAGAAGAGCGGTGAGCCGAATGCATGCCGGCTCACCGCTCCAAACCGTGACCCCGGCCTAGCGGTCTAGTAGATGTAGACCTTCGTGCCGACGGGCACGTTCTCGTACAGCCACTCGATGTCTTCGTCGTGCATACGGACACATCCGTGCGTCACCGCGGCGCCGATTGACTTCGCATACGGCGTTCCGTGCAGCAGGTACCCATCGCCCATGTCGAGCCGGAAATGCCCGAGCTCGCCAGCGATCTGCGCGTTTTTGGTGCCGGCCGGCGGAATGAAGAGGGTATTGTCGAACACGATGTGCTCGTCGAGCACCATCGGCTCGAACTCCTTGCTCCCGGGGCTTATGATGCCGACTTCGTCGCCCTTCACGAGCAGTTTGGTGCCGTCCTTGAGCTTCACCGGATGCCCGCGCTGGAGCTGCGCCAACTTCAGGTGGTGCTCCGAGGCGACTTCGGCGAAGTGCCACTCGGGCGGCGTCCAGACGGGGTCCTTCTCCTTGCCGCGCACAGTGCGCACACCGCGTGGTGTCTCGAAGCGCCACACGCGTCCGCCATACTCGAGCGTCGCGGTCATGGCCGTCGCTATAGGTGCGGTACGCAGCGTGTCATCGCGGTCGATGACGCGGAGCTCCTTGTTGAACACGTCGACGACGACGCGGTAGCCCGTGGACTTCTCGGCGGCCGTGCGAGCGCTGTCCCACGCGAGGCTGTCCTTGCGCGACTTGAAGGCAATCGGCGCCCTGGCCGCTTCGGTGGCCACCACTTCATTCGCCTCGGGCGTGACGGCGCCGGCGGTGTCCGCGACCATTTCATCGCTGCGGCGGGCAATCTTCCGCAGGAGAGAGACAAACCAGCTGTGCCCCGCCTGGGCCGTGTCGGCGGCGTCTGCAGTCGGTCGCGCCTTGGATCCTTCGGCGGCGAGCACCCGACCGGAGTCCTGGGCGCGGGCCGACACTGCTACCGAGGAAACGAGCAGCAGGCTCGAGAGGAATCGCGTCATCGTGGGATGCGTCATATGCTGGAAAATACACTGCGGGGGACGTGAAGTTCCACGTCCCCCGCAGTATGCACATCGTGCGCCGAGCGTCTAGTAGAACTTGAGACCCATCAGGATCGGCCAGTAGTGCGTGTTGCCGCCGTCCGTGTACGAGGTCACGTAGCGGCCTTCGTTGAAGAAGTGCAGACCGCCCAACGTGTAGTCGATGCCTGCGCCGAAATTGTAGTTGATCTTCGTACCGCTGCTGTTTCCAGCGACCGCCGTGCCGGCCGTGACAGCCTTGCCTTCGGTGTTCACGTAGGTGTTGAAATCCGAGAAGTGATCGAAGCCGCCACCGCCAAGAAGGTAGATCACCGGGTTGACGTGGCTCTTGCGGTCCAGCGGGATGCGGAAGACGAGGTCAGCCATGCCTGATGCGATCTTGGTGTCCTTACAGGCTGGGCAATCCGTCTTGCGATGCGCAAGGTTCGCATAGTTGCCGTCCACACGGATGCCGATTGCGCCGTTCTCCGGGAACCAACCCAACTGGGCATTCACGTCGTATCCGTCGTGAATGAAATCGCGGAAGTGGTTCATCGGAACCGCGACTCCGCCGGCCAAGCCGAAGTACACGCCCGGCAGCTTTTGCGTCGGGAGCATCTCCATCTGCATGACCGTGTCCGGGCGCATGCGCATGGTCACCGTATCCGTACGTCCGCGAATCGTCACCGTGTCATGACGCGTGATGTAAACGGTGTCCGCCTTCATTTCCTTTGCTTCTTCTGCTGGTGTTTCCTTGCGCACCGGAATGCGCTTCTGCGATTTCGCCTGAGCAGATGCCGTCTCGGCACCGCCGAATGTAATGGCGGCTGCGAGGCCGAGTGCACTCAACACAAAGTTCCTGGTCTTCATCCTTGTCCTCCGTCGCCGTCGCCCAATGATCTCGTTCCCCGCGGGCGAGGTTGCGGGTGCGACGAGGGTCGTCGCAGTTCTGCCGGGC
>JBBQFW010000084.1:0-14172 GCA_038322445.1 Gemmatimonadales bacterium | reverse complement strand
CGACACGCCGAGGGACCCCTGGGCCAGCTTGGTGATGCCGGTGACGAGGTCGACCGCCGTCGCGCTGAGCGACTGGAACGAGGCGCTCGCGGCGCCGGTCGGGGCAGCCAGGCTGGCCGACAGGGTCAGGCCGGCCGGCATCGCGGTCGGGATGCTGGCGGTGATCTTCGCGCCGGTCTGGTTCGTCGTGACGGCCCAGCTGGCGGTCGCATCGGTGACGCTCGTCGGCGCGGAGCCGGCGGTCGCGGTCGTGATGGTCAACGAGGGCGCGCCGGCGAAGGCGATCTGGTTGATGGCGTTGACGGCGAAGGTCACGGTCTGGGTGGCCGTCTGCGCCTGGGCGAGCGGGGCGGCGATGACGACGAAGGCGGCGGCGGTGGCGAGGCGGCGGGCGGTATTGATCAACATGACTGGTTTCTCCGTGAGGTGTTGTGATTGGCTACATCTCTACAGTAAACCGGTCATTGTTACAGGATACCCTCACAAATATTACAGGATTGTTAATCGTGCGTCATTGCGGTATCTGTCCCTGCTCGGCCCCCTCGCTCCCACTGCATGCGCGCACTCCTCGTCGAAGACGATTCCTCGAGCGCCCTCCTCAGCAGCAAACTGCTCGAAGCCGATGGCTTCGCCGTCGACATCGCCAAGACAGCACGCGATGGCCTCACCTGCGCCATGGTCACCGACTACGACCTGATCGTCCTCGATCTCGGTTTACCGGACGGCAGTGGCCTCTCGGTCGTTCAGGCGTTGCGCCGGGATTCCAGGACCGCGCCGATCATGATCCTCACCGGGACGCTCGACAAGGCGACGACCGTGCTCGCGCTCGACGCAGGCGCGGACGACTTCCTCACGAAGCCGATCCTCGTCGACGAGTTCAGGGCCCGCGTGCGAGCGCTCATCCGCCGCGGCGGCGCCCAACGCACGGAACAGCTGGTATGCGGCAACGTCGTGCTGAATCGCCTCACGCGCCAGCTCTTCATCGCCGGCGCGGAAGTCACGCTCACGGCCAAGGAGTTGCCCCTGCTCGAACACCTGCTCCTGCACCGCAACGAGGTGGTCACCCGCGCCGAGTTGCTCGAACGGGTCTGGGACATGCACTTCGATCCGGGATCCAATGTCGTGGACGTCAACGTCGCCCGGATCCGCAAGAAGCTCACGGACGCGGGTGCCGACATCCGCATCGGCGCACGCCGAGGCATGGGATTCGTCCTGTCGCCGGGAGATGCTCCGGCGGTCTGATCACCCACTCTCGCACGACACCAACAGAATGTCCGACGACAACGGCAACGTCCTGAGCGACATCGCGCCTGGCTCCATCCGGCGCATCCACCTCGTGGGCGTCGCCGGCACCGGCATGGGCTCCTTCGCGGGGATGCTCAAGACCAGGGGCTATGAAGTCACCGGGAGCGACGAAAGCGTCTATCCCCCCATGAGCGACATGCTCGCCGAATGGGGCGTTCAGGCGATGACGCCATATTCACCCGCCAACATCGACGCCGCAAAGCCGGATCTCGTGATCATCGGCAACGTCATCCGGCGCGTGAACGTCGAAGCGAGCGAGGTACGCGCTCGCGGAATTCCACAAATGAGCTTTCCGGCAGCGTTCGGATCACTGGTGCTGACGGACAAGCACAGCGTGGTCGTGGCCGGCACACATGGCAAGACGACGACCTCTGCACTCATGGCGCACGTCCTCGTCAACGCCGGCACCGATCCGAGCTTTCTCGTGGGCGGCGTCACGGTCAACTACCACAGCAACTTCCGGAACGGCGCCGGCCCGTTCGTCGTGGTCGAGGGCGACGAATATGACACGGCATACTTCGACAAGGGCCCGAAGTTCATGCACTACCGCGCGCGAACCGCGCTGCTGACGAGCGTGGAGTTCGACCATGCGGACATCTACCGGGACATGGCGCACTACGAGTCCGCCTACGACAAGTTCGCGGCCACGCTGCCGGACGACGGCTTCCTCGCGGTGTCGGCCTCATACCCGAACGCCGTGCAAATCGCGCAGCGCTCGTCGAAGGCATTCGTCGCTACCTACTCGGCTCACGGAAACGCTGACTATCGGGTCGAAGGACTTCACTTCGGCCCCGAGGGAGCGCGCTTCACCATCCACGAGCCGTTCGGTAGTGCGGGTGAGTTCCTGCTGCCGATGTCCGGCAACCACAACGTGGAGAACGCGGTCGGGGTGTTCGCCGCCGCGCGCGCCCTCGGACTCGGCGCCGACCCGATTCGCGCCGGCTTCGCGTCCTTCCTCGGCGTGAAGCGCCGCCAGGAGATTCGCGCCGAGCTCGACGGCGTCCTCGTGATCGACGACTTTGCGCACCACCCCACGGCCGTTCGCGAGACGATTCATGGCATTCGCCAGCGCTACGCGGATCGGCGGCTCTGGGCGGTATTCGAGCCGCGATCGAACACGAGCCGGCGCAACATCCACCAGGTGGAGTACGCCAGCGCATTCGAAGGCGCAACGCTGGCGTCGATTCGCGTGCCGGAGCCGCACGACAAGGTCCCGATCGATGAACAGCTCGACATCACCAAGGTGGTGGATGCATTGCGCACCCAGGGGATCACGGCCTCAGCGTCGCCCCTCGTGGAGGACCTCGTCGACGAGGTTGCGTCCGGCGCCCGCCCGGGCGATGTCGTGCTGGTGATGTCGAACGGGGCATTTGGCGGATTCATCCCGACGCTGCTCGAACGTCTCGGCGCACGGCGGAGTTCCTGACTCGCGTCCACACGTCAGGGCGAGGTACGACACACGGCGGTACTCCTGTGCGGGTACACGAGCCGAACCACACGAAATCACACACGGAGCATCGTCGCAAATGTTGAAGCGTCTCACCCGGTCGGTCAGTGCCCTTCCGCTCCTTGCCGCGCTGGTCATGGCAACGCCGCTGCACTCGCAGCCCACGGCGCGCTCTGCGATCAAGGTCCAGTGGCTCGGCCACGCGGCCTTCGAGATCACGTCGGCCGGCGGCACGCGGATCCTCATCGATCCGTTCCTCAGTGGCAATCCCTCCACGCCGGATTCGCTGAAAACCCTTTCGCGCTACCACCCCGCCGCGATCCTCGTGTCGCACTCGCATCCGGATCATGCACTCGACGCAAAGGCGATCGCCACCGCGAGCGGCGCCATGGTGATCTCCGCCTACGAATGGGTGAACGCCCTCGGACTCCCGGAGAAACAGGCGATGGGGGGCAATGTCGGTGGCACGTTCAAGGTCGGCGACGTCACCGTGCACATCGTGCCGGCGATGCACTCCAGTGATCCCGGTGGTCGCCCGGTCGGCTTCGTTCTCGAATTCGCCGATGGACGGACGCTCTATCACACCGGCGACACGTGGCTCTTCGGCGACATGGCGCTGATCCAGGAGATGTATCACCCCAACATCATTCTGATCGGAGCGGGTGGCGGTCCATATACCCAGGGTCCCGCCGATGCGAAGCGCGAGATCACGAAGTACTTCAAGCCGCAGGTCATCGTGCCAATGCACTACGGCACCTTCCCCGGTCTCGCGACAGAAGCGCAGGTGCGAGCGGGCTTCGCGGGCGACAAGCGCCTTCAGGTCATGAAGCCCGGGGAGAGCAGAAGCTTCTGAACTGCCCGGCAGGCGTACCTGGTACACCGTACCAGGTACCATGACTGGCATACAACCTCCGTGGAACAGTGGACAGTATCGATCCTTCCACTGTTCCCCGTGACCTTTATGCCATTCCAGGTACAAGGTACGCAGTACCAGGTACGCACTGCCTCGGTCTCAGGCGATGATTTCCACGTCGTGCACCTCGCTCCCGCTGGCACCGCCGGCCGGGATGATCGCGAACTGAAGCTTCGTCCCAACCGGGAGTCGCTCCGTGTCGATCTGCGCGACCCAGAGACCCACGGTGGTATCGACGGCCGTTGTCTCGAGCGCATCCGATCCGTTCGCGCTCCACCTGATGATGGCCGCTGTCGGTGCGTGCACATGCAGATGGTTTCCCACCGGCATCAATCGCGCACGGCAGTGCGGCGCCCAGATGGTGATGTCGCACCCGACTCGCTCGCGCACATATCGCTCGTACGACTGCTGCGGCATGTCGAACACGCGACCATCGTGCAGTGAGCGCACGAGCTTCGCGTACTCCGCATGGGCCCACACCAGCGGCATCGCTCCGCCCGTCGCCCGGCCATTCGTCAGCTCGAACTCCGGCTTGTCCTCGCTATCCCACACTTGTTCGGGCAGCATGCCGCCATCGCTCGCCTGCGCGCGCATCACGCCGAGCAGCTGCATGGCAACGTCGGGACGTCCGGCGGCCAGCTCGTAGTGCGCGCGTTCGCCCGCGAGCAGCGGCCACGGACGGCCAACCCCGCAGCCATCGAACGGCGACCCATCCTCATGCTCGCCATATCCGTCACGATTGTAGCGATACCACGCCGGTCCGGTCGACGTGTGCGCGCGCAGCATCGCATCGATGACGCGCACCGTGTTGACGATGCGCGGGTCGAGCGGATCGCGGAGGCCGAAGCGCACCAGGGCAAGCGCATCGGGGCTCACGATCTCGTCGTACCGCGCCGACGCATCATCGCCGACGCGATTCTTGATCGGGATGTAGCCGTGGCTCGCCGGCGCCGCATCGGCGACGTCGGCTGGCGCGACACGGACGTAATAGCCCTCGACACCGACCTCGCGCGCGATGGGCGTGTTGCGCACGTACGTCCATTCCTCGATGCGCGCATTCCACGCATCCGCCGTATCGCGGAGCAACGCACCGAGTGCGGGTTCATGCGCCCGATCCGCGAATTCCGCCGCCACGAGCATCGCGGACACTTCCACGGCAAGCGTAAAGGTGGAATAGCCGCCGTTCTCCTCCCATCGGTCCTGTCCCGTGGCTGGCCCGTTGCGCAGGAGGAAACCGGCGGCGCGCCGGATCATCGGATACGGATCCAGGTCCGCGAGCTTTCCCTCCCGGCGCAGCATCTCGGCGAAAAGAATCGGGAATGCGATCTCGTCCATCTGCACGCCATTCCAGTAGGGCGTGCCATCGAGCCAGAGATTCTGCGCCCAGCGGCCGTCCTCCTCCTGGGTGCTCATGAGGTAGCGGAGCGTCCGCCGCGCAAGGACGTTGTGCCCCAGGGCGATGAGCGCACCCGCACTGTTGACGAGATCGCGTGGCCACACGAGATGGTAGCCACCAAGTTCGTGGTCGCTCTTCGTGTTGCCCCACGGGATGGACAGGCTCGCGATGATGGCGCCCGAGGCGCGCTTGTCCTCATGGATGGCCAGGATCGCCGCGCTCATGCGATAGAGATCCACGACGCTGTCCGGCAGCGTGATGGGTGGCTTCCGTCGACGTTCGCCTTTCGGGCGCTTGGGCGTCTCACGGTGTGCGTGCGTGCTGCCGTGGGCGAGTGACGCGAGGTCCCGTGCAGCGGTCTGGCGCGCCTGCTCAGGCATCGTCGAGTCGGCGTTGCTCAGGCGCGGGCCGACCGTGTGCTCGTGAAAGCGCGTCCACTCCCGCGTATACGAGTCCTGCACCAGCTGGAACGACGAGGCCAGCGACATGCGCGAGCGCTGCGCCGCCTCCGCCGGCCCCAGGCCAAACGCGAGCACCACGACGAACTCGGCGACCTCGGGCTGCGGTCGCAACGCGCCCGCGAGATTCACTTCACCAGTGAGCGCTATGTTGCCCGCACGCACCTCGGGACACGGTTCAGCGAGATAGCCGTGCTCCTTGACCTGCCGCCAGCCGTCGTTCACACCCACGTAACCGCAACTCATCGCGCTCCAGCCTGCATCGCACGAGAGCGCGAGCGCGACATCCTGCCGGCGCGCGAACAGCATCGGCACACCCTTGTAGCGTTCCGCCCACCCGTCGTTGCCGAAACCCTGGTTGCAGATGTGCGGCGCGAGCAGCGCGAAGATGCGATAGTCCTCGACCCTGCCCTGCAGCGCGCGGAACCGGATCCGCTGCATCAGGACATCACGCTCGGGATCGGTGATCACCGTCTTCTCGATCTCGTAGCGCCCCTGCGTGCAGGTATTCACGACGCGGTATCCCGGAACACCCGGCGCGATGAGGTGCACCTCACTGCGCGAATCGCGCTTCTCCTCCGAGAAGAACCCGCCCGGTCCGCTCACGAGCAGGCCAAGGTCGCGCGTGTTCGCCTGGTCCACACGCGGGTAGTACACCTCGTCGATGATCCCATGCGAAATGGTGAACCACACATGGCTGCGTCCATCGAGCGCCGTTCCGACGCCGGACTTGGCACTCGACGTCCAGCGCGGCTCGACGCCGGGCCCGACCACTGGTGCACTCGGGCCGCGCTGTCCTCCGTCGGTCACGTGAGGTGCGTCTGCTTCTTCCACAGCAGGTAGCCGCCGCGGAAGGCATTCAGGTTCGTCCCCCGTCGACAGTTCGGCGGAAGATTCTCGAGGTGGCGGACATTGCCGCCGCCTAGCACGGCGTACTCCGAGGTCAGTGCGGGGAGCAGCAGCGCCACCACTGCCGTGAGGTGCTCCGTCCAGCGCTTTACGCCCAGCCGCTTGAGTCCGCGCTCCCCGATGAAGTCCTCATAGCTCTTGCCCTTGTAGTACGGCAGGTGCGCCACCTCGAGCGGAACGATCACGCCATCGCGCACGAGCGTAATGCCGAGTCCTGTGCCCAGCGCGAGGAAGAGCATGCGACCGCCGTCGTAGCTCCCGAGGGCCTGCATGGCAGCGTCGTTCACCATGCGCACGGGAAGCTTGAACGCGCGCTTGTAATCGAATCGTACCCATCCCTTGCCGAGGTTGACGGGCTCGGCGGTCGGCTGGTTGCTGGCGACGGGCCCCGGATATCCGATCGACACCAGGTCGTAGCTCCAGTCCGCGGTTGCCTCGAGCACGGCGGTAACCATCGCCTTCGGCGTCAGGCCAGGTCCGGACGGCAGCTTGAGTGGGGTGCGCCTGTTGGTGGCGAGCAGCTTCACGTGCGATCCGCCGATGTCGATGACGAGGATTTTCACGGGTGTGTCGATGGGTTGGTCATTGGCGATGGTCGCTGCTCAGTTCATTTGCACGCTGCGGACCTCACCCGCAAGCGGATTCGGCCAACTGCCGTGCGCTGTCCTTTGCGCGACATGGAAACACCGATCAAGTTGAGCAATTCGCAAGACCGGCTCAATCACCGCCTTCGGGCACAAGTCTTCCTGCTCATGCCTGACAGCTCCGCGCCCGCCCTGACCGACGCCGAATGGACCGGGGTGCTGCACCAGCAGGACGGCCTTGCGCACCTGCGCGAGCAGTTCGGGAGCTTGCCGTTCTCGACCCACGCCATCGCCGCCCTGCTCCTGTACGAACAGCCGTACGGCTTCACCGAGCAGGACGTGAATGATGAGGAGGAGGTCAGCGATTATTGCGCAGTGATGGCCGCACAGAACCGCGCGTCTGGAGACACGGCCACCGCGGCGAAGTTCGAGCTCCTCGGTGGCCGGCATCGCGAGCGTGCCCAGCGGATTGCGTCCCTGCTTCCGCCCCGGCGAGCGCCGCGAGCCTGACTACTCCGCGCGCGTGGCGTCGACGGACAGCTTGAGGCTCTCGTTCAGCATGGCGTCGCCGCTGATGATGGACATCCACGAGATCTCGCGTCCGTTGCGCTTGCCCTTCTCGACGACCTTGATCCCGTCGGGCGCAATGGTGACCGTGTAGGTCCTGTCGCCCTGTACCAGCTCGCGCTTGATCGCCTTGTCCAGTTTTGTCGCCACAGAGGCCTCCCGGGTAGGATGATGGCGAACGCTACACGCGGCAACGAAGCGGTGCCAGTCGGCTAGAGATACATGCCGGTGAGCGCCGGCCCTGCCTCAACGACGTGGGGCAGCGCATCGCGCAGGCCGAGCACGCCGTCCGTGAAGCGGCCTTCGGCATACGTCGCCACGATGCGCTCGGACGCGAGGGAGAGACGAAAGCTTCCGCCACGCGACCCGCGCCAGTAACGCAATACCGCCCGGATTGCGACCAGGGCCTCGTCATCGACGTCGTCGACACCATGCAGGTCCAGCCGCAGCGTCCGGACGTGAGCAGGCAAGCCGTCGCACGCGGCCGTCAGCGGCGCGTGATCGCCAGCGCGCAGCGCACCGGACAGGTACAGGGTGGCACAATCGTCCGCCACTTCGATTGCATGGTGCAGCCTGTTCATTCGAGCCATCCAGTTTGAGGGGATGGCAGAAGGTCGGCGCGCTCCATCACGGTTCGCGCAGCCACAAGTACACGACTGCGTAACGAATGCGGCTAGGTGCCCTCGAGGTGACGCAGGCGCGAGTCCAGGTGCGATCGATCGGCGACCGCGGTTGCAAGCGGACCGTGCCCGCCGAACTCGATGATCGATACCGAGCCTACCGGACATCCGAACCGGTAACGGAATCGCCCGACGTCGACGCCGAGCAACGCGCAGAGCAGCACCCGAATGGACGCCTTGTGCGAGACGACGAGCACGTTGCCGTCCATGTGGGCGCCGGTGATATCCTCCACTACGTTCGTCATCCGCTTGGCGAGCGCAATGGCCGTCTCGCCGCCGCTGGGCGGATTCCAGGCGGGATCGGCGCTCCATCGCTCGTGCTCGTCATGCCACTTGTGCGCCACTACGTCGGCCGTGAAGCCATCCCATTCACCGTAGTCGATCTCGGCGAGGTCGTCGCGGCGCTGGACCGTGAGTCCCCGCCGTTCGGCAAGCGGTGTCGCCGTCGCAACCGCGCGCACGAGGGGGCTCGAGTAGATCGCGGTCCACTGATCATCCGCATAGGCATCCGCGAATGCCTTCGCCATGGTGACGCCCTCGTGCGTGAGCTCCGGATCGAGGCCCCGTCCGCAGAAGACATTCGCCCGACTCATTGCGGTCTGGCCGTGTCGCAGCAGGTACAGCCGTAGCGTCATCGGAAATACCAGGTGTGAGGTGCGATTGTGCTGCTCGCGAAGCTAACCGAACTGACTCGGCTCACGCGACTCGGGAGCGATTGTCTCGGGAGCGATCGTCTTCCTGAAGGGGTCACGGGCACATGCTTTGCTTTTAGCGCGTGCGTGAGAGCCACTCGTGTCACTGTGAACTTTTCCACCGAGGAGCAAACACATGGAGATGGAATCTCTCCAGGAGCTGTACGTCGAGGAGCTGAAGGATCTCTGGAGCGCCGAGAACCAGATTCTCAAGGCGCTGCCGAAGATGATCAAGGCCGCGACACATCCGAAGCTCAAGAAGGCCTTCGCAAAGCATGAGAAGCAGACGCGAGGTCACGTCACGCGCCTGGAGCGCATCTGCAAGGAGCTCGGCGAAAGCCCGCGCGGCAAGAAGTGTGTCGGCATGGAGGGTCTCCTCGAGGAGGGAAAGGACCTCATCAAGGAGAAGCCCGCGGCAGACGTCCGTGACGCAGGCCTGATTTCCGTGGCCCAGCATGTGGAGCACTACGAGATGGCGGGTTATGGCACGGTCCGCACATGGGCCCGCACGCTCGGCTATGACCGGCAGGCCGACCTGCTGCAGACCACCCTCGACGAGGAACAGCAGACAGACCTCGATCTGACCGCGCTCGCCGAGTCGTCGATCAACATCGAAGCCGAATAGCGGCTTGTCGGGTGAGCCGGCCAGCGACTCGCTGGCCGGCGTCACGTCATGATCGAGGTGGCGTCGCGCTGAAGGGTGCCTGGGATTCCGCCTTTTCAGGCCATCCTTTGATCACATCCAGCCAGCGCCCGCTCTCGGGATCCACGCACCGGTCGTAGAAGAAGTGCACGATGCGGTCGGCGGCTTCCTCCAGCGACTCAGCGCCCCGAAGCAGACGTCGCACCGCGACGCCCGCCCGGAGCATTCCGCCCACGGTGAAGTTGGTCAAGTCCAGGTTCTCGGACGCAGGCGTAGTTGGCATGGAGGCGTGCAAAAGTGCGGGCAACAACATGGAATGTCGAGGCGGGCGGGGCATTGCCCCTACCGTCTTTTCACATGTGGTGCCATGTCTCGCAGCGAACCGGGCAAGCAACGTGCAATGAGGGACCACGTGACCACCGAACACGCCCCAGTATCCGCCCCAGACGTCGACCTCGACGCGCCCGCCGAGCCGGCCGGTCCGGGCGCAAAGTCGCCCGACATCGAGCGTACCAGCGACGCGATGGACTCACTCCGCGGCCGGTCGGTCGAGGCGACCGTCCTGACCGTGCTGGCGCTCCTCTACACGCTCTATTTCGCGCGGCTCTTCCTCATCCCGATCGTCTTCGCGCTGCTGCTCAATTTCCTGCTCAGCCCCCTCATTCGGCTGATGTCGCGGTTCTGGATCAAGCCGCCACTCGGTGCGGCCCTCGTGCTGCTGATGCTGATCGGGACAATGACAGGCGCGGTATATCAGCTGGCGGGTCCTGCACAGGGCTGGGCGGCAATCGCGCCGCAGTCGTTCGTTCGCGCCCAGCTACGCCTGCGCAAGATCATCCGCCCGGTGCAGCAGGTCTCCAAGAACGTCGAGCAGGCGGCAAATGCGGTCGACGGAACGGATCCCAAGTCCAAGGGTGTCGTCGTACAGTCCGCGGGTCCGTCCATCTCGTCGCGGCTGTTCGGCACGACGCAGCGGTTCCTCGCGGGATTGCTGGAAGTCCTGATCCTTCTCTACTTCCTCCTTGCTGGCGGCGATCTCTTCCTGCAGAAGCTCATCAAGGTGCTTCCGCACTTCGGCGACAAGGTGAAGGCCGTGGACATCGCACGAGCCACGGAGACGGCGGTTTCCGCCTATCTCACGACGACGCTGCTGCTCAACGTCGTGGAGGGCGCGATCGTCGCGGGGGTGTTCTACCTGCTCGGCATGCCGAACGTGCTGCTGTGGGGCGCGCTCGTGGCGTGCCTGGAGTTCGTTCCGTACCTCGGTGCCCTGACCGCGGTGGCCGTGTTCACCCTCGCCGGCTTGAGCGCGTTCGCTGATGTCGGGCGCGCCCTGCTCATTCCTGGCAGCTTCCTCGCGATCAACCTGATTCAAGCGAACTTCGTGACGCCGATGCTCCTTGGTCACCGGCTCACGCTGAATCCGGTGGCGATCTTCATCGGTCTTGCGTTCTTCTTCTGGATCTGGGGTGTGCCGGGCGCGTTCCTGGCGGTGCCGTTGCTGGCGACGTTCAAGATCTTCTGCGACAACATCGTCGCACTCGCAGCCATCGGGGAATTTCTTGGGCAGCGCGACGAGAACGAGCGACGAGTGACGGCGCGCATCTGAGCCTGCGCGCGCGGGCCTGAGCGGGACCGCCCAACGCTGGGCGCCGTTGTTCGGCCGCCTGTCAGAACCGCTTCAGCGCCTTCGCCAGGATGGCCGCCACTTCGGTTGCATCCGTCGAGTCGTCCGGCACGGCAACGTCGATCGTACGCACCTCCCCTCCCTTCGTCCGCTGAAGGTCGATCATCCAGCCGATGCTTGGCCCGCCGCACCGCGCAATCGCCCCGGACCTGAGGTGCGCCGTGACGATACCCGGGAACCCGAACTCCACCGTGGACCCCGTCAACGCCTTCTGCAGCGCGGCGGCAATGGCGTGCCCGTGCTCGTGCGCCGAGTCCGCGTCATCGCTGATCGCGTGCTCGAACGTGGACGTCATCAGGTCGGGCGGCAACTCGAACGCCGCAAGCGGATCGTTGTCGGAAGGAGGGGTCGGCATCAGAACTCCGGAGTCGTCGAGCGAAAGCACGCCGTTGGTTTACGCAGGCGACTAGAATGCGTTCCGTCGTACATCACCTGGACACCCAGGACGAAGACCAGCAACCACGCCGACGTCGTCCACGATCGAATGCTGTACGACCGGCGCGCTGCCCTCCAACCCAGAAATACCAGCGGTACCTCGAGGGCAAGGTCCCACCAGGGTCGATTATACAGGTTCAGGCCCACCATCTCGCCGCCCGGAAAGAACAACTTGCGTCCGGTGAAGAAATCGGCAGGCAGGTGAAGCAGTACCGCGGAAGCGAACAGGACTCCCATGGGGCGGGAATCGGTGACGAGGAAGGCCGCTCCTCCCACGACCGCCGATTGAAGCAGGACCGAGAAGATCGTGTGTGAATAGAGGCCGTACGGACTGCAAAAATCGACGAGGAAGAATACGCCATCGAGGACATCGGGAAAGAGCGACGCGACGGCGAGTGCGACGAAGGCACCCGTACCGAAATTGTCTTCCCGTGTCGAGCGCAGAAGTCCAGCAACGCCAAGGTGTCCGGTGATCACCGATGAACGTACCCCACACCGTCCGCATCGGCCAATCCGCGTGAACGTCGATGCGGAGCACGATGTCGCATGCGCAGCGCGACATGTCACCGAGGCGGTTGTATCAGATTGCGATGGAGAGCAGTGACCTGATCGCCGCCCTCCCGCGACGCATCGATCAGATCACGGCCCGACTCGCGAAAAGTGATCTTTCCACGCATTTGGACGCGCCGCAGCTCTCATCATTGCTTGTTGCGTTGCAGAAGGTCGCGAACCACATCTTTTTCAGGGCTTGTGCTCGTCGGCCTTCTCGTAGAAAGATCTATAATGATGCAATACTGGCATCATATTGGCCTGACAGATTTTGTTATATCTGCTATTCGCGCGATCTACACCCTTTTCACCATCCCTCGCGAGTGACCGCAAGGACGGCAGGATCGGGAGTTAGTAGGTGTCCATCTGAAATTCGTCGTTCCCGCGAAAGCAGGAATGCATTGGGCACTGTGAACATGGATCCCCCACGTGCGCGGGAATGACGAACGCATCTCAAAGCACGGTTTCAGGATGGACACTGGTACAGAACGGGCGACATGGCGCGACGCAGGTAACTCGGAGGAATGTGACGGCGTGGCAATTCGCCGACCCTCTCCACGCCCATCGCGGCATCGTACCGCCTGCCTGCGTCGCTGCACGCCCCTCTCGGCGCGTACGGCAGTTGCATACGTGTGAACACGTCCCCGTCTGATCCGCGCTTTGGATTGCGTGAGGGAGAGAACTCTTTCTTCCCTCGTGGCGTATAAGCTGTGTAGTCCAACATCGAGGAGAGCGTCCCCATGTCAATCCAGAGCAACGCACCACGCACGCTGCTGGTCCTGCTGATGGTGGCAGCGTCCGCCGCGTGTTCCGACGGCGCCGCTGCCCAGTCACAGTCGCAGTCGAAATCGCAACCCTCAGTCGCCCTCGCCAAGGGAGATCATAAAGTGACCGACAGCTACAAGAAGCCGAGCGATAGCGAGCTCAAGCAGAAGCTCTCGCCAATGCAGTTTCAGGTGACGCAGCAGGAAGGCACCGAGCGTCCGTTCCAGAACGAATACTGGGACAACCACGAGGACGGCATCTACGTCGACGTCGTTTCCGGCGAGGCGCTGTTCAGCTCCCGTGACAAGTTCGAATCCGGCACGGGCTGGCCGAGCTTCACGCGCCCGCTGGTGCCCGATAACGTCAAGACCAAGACGGACCGCCAGTTCGGGATGTCGCGAACGGAGGTCCGCTCCGCACACGCAGACTCACACCTCGGCCACCTGTTCGACGACGGCCCCAAGCCGACCGGCATGCGCTACTGCATGAACTCCGCGTCGATGCGGTTCATCCCGGTGAGCAAGCTCGCGGCTGAAGGTTACGGTGAGTACGCGAAGCTGTTCGCGAAGAAATAGGAAAAGGCGCGATCGTGGGGGTGGGGGCGCGATTCAGCGCAGCATGAATCGCGTTGACACCCCACCGGAGATCCGCGCGATCCGCACCATCGTCGTATTCGCTCGCGCGCCGCGTGAGGGCGAGGTAAAGACCCGGCTCGCCGCAGGCGTCGGAGAGCCTGCGGCGCTTGCAATCTACCGGTGGCTTGGTGCGCGCACGCTGTCGGCCGCCAGGGCCCTCCACAACGTGCGAGTTGTGATCCACTTCACGCCGTCCGATGGTGCCGCCGACCTGCGCGCCTGGCTCGGCGACACGACGCTTCACCCGCAGTGCACCGGCGACCTCGGCGCGCGGATGCACCATGCCGTCGCCGACGCACTGGCTGGCGGCGCGGGGGAAGTCCTGGTCGTCGGCACGGACTGTCCAGGACTCGACGCACGCCTGCTCGATCGCGCGTTCGGGGCACTGCGCGATGCCGACGTGGTCATCGGTCCCGCGACCGACGGCGGCTACTACCTGATCGGCCTGCGCGCCCTGGCGCCCGCGCTGTTCGCGGCAATTCCATGGAGCAGCGCCGATACCCTCGC
>JBBQFW010000083.1:0-14242 GCA_038322445.1 Gemmatimonadales bacterium | reverse complement strand
GCGATCGAAGTCGAGCTCACGAAGCCGCGCGCGCCACGCGGTGGCGAAGCTGCGCATGCGGCGCCGTTGATCCGGCGAATCGTTCGCATCATACCGCCGCGCGAGTGATTGCTGGTCGGCCGTGTAGCGTTCGACGACCGGAGCGAGGTCGCTCATACCTCGCGCGACCAATGTCGACAGTTTCGGCACGGTCGCCATGGGGTCGGGCGACTTGCCGTCGGACGTCGGCTGCTGCGCGAGCACTGGTGCTGCGAACGCGAGGCAGAGCGCGAGCGTGGCGTAGCTGGTCCTGATGCAGGTTGGCAGCACGAGCAATGCGACCTCGGTTTCGGAATCAGGGCGCCAGCGCGGCTTCAAGAGCGGAAGAGCCGGGGGCGGAGAAACAGGACGATGCGCGAACTTACACCCCGCCCGCCACCTCGGCGATTCTGCGCTCGACATACCGTCGCTGTGGCTCCAGCACGGTCAGCGCCAGCGCATCGCGATAGGCCGCGAGCGCCTCCTCGCGCCGACCCATCCGTCGCAGCAGGTCGGCGCGCGCCGCATGGGCCAACTGGTATCCGTCCAACGCGCCTCCCTCGCGAAACCGATCGATGATCGCCAGTCCCTGCGCGGGGCCGTCGGCCATCGCGACCGCTGCAGCTCGATTCAACTCCACCACCGGCGATGGCTGCACCCTCAGCAACACATCGTAGATCCCCACGATCTGCCGCCAGTCCGTCGACTCCGCAGTCTCGGCTTCGGCGTGCACCGCCGCGATCGCCGCCTGAAGCGCGTAGGCGCCAAATCGTCCTGAGCGGAGCGCTCGTTCTGCGAGACGGGTCCCATCGTCGATCTGGTCGCGACGCCACAGCGCACGGTCCTGCTCCTCGAGCACCAGCACTTCTCCGTCGGCCGACGTCCGTGCGGCGCGCCGCGAATCGTGGAGAAGCATCAGTGCCAGCAGCCCCACCGCCTGGGGATCTGGCGTGAGCTCGACCAGCAGTCGGCCCAGCCGAATGGCTTCGGTGCAGAGATCCGAACGCGTCAGCGTCGCGCCCGAGCTGGCCGAATACCCCTCATTGAAAATGAGGTAGATCACCGCCAGCACCGCATCGAGCCGCATCGGCAGGTCGGACTGCGACGGAATCTCGTACGGAATCCGCGCCTGGCGGATCTTGTTCTTCGCGCGGACGATGCGCTGCGCGAGGGTTGGCGCGGGCATCAGGAACGCGCGCGCAATCTCCTCCGTCGTCAGCCCGCCAACGGTGCGCAGCGTCAAGGCGACCCGCGCATCGGCATTGAGCGCGGGATGGCAGCAGGTAAAGATCAATCGCAGCCGATCGTCGCCGATCTCACCATCGTCATTCGTCGGCGCGTCCGTGGGCGCATCATCACTCATGAGACGCGCGATCTCGTCGCGCTTGCCTTCGAAGTTCCCCTGCCGTCGCACGCGGTCGATCGTCTTGAACCGGCCCGTACTCACCAGCCACGACACGGGGTTCGCTGGAACACCAGTCAATGGCCACTGCTCCATCGCCACGACGAACGCATCATGCAACGCCTCCTCGGCCATATCGAAGTCGCCGAGGAGGCGGATGAGTGTCGCGAGCACACGTCGGGAGTCGGTGCGGTACATCGCACCAACCGACTCCGCGACGTGCGCGGCGTCCGGGCCCGGGAGGCCTTCGTCGTCGGTCATCCCGGGATGCTATGGGAGAATCGGCGCGCGAGCGCACCGATCACGACATCTCGGCGACTGGCCGAACCTCGATGGACCCGAACTGCGCACCCGGGATGCGCGCCGCGAGCTGGATGGCTTCGTTCAGGTCGCGCGCCTCCACGAGGTAGGAGCCGCCAAGCTGCTCCTTCGTCTCGGCGTACGGTCCATCGGTGGTGCTGACGGATCCGTTTCGCATCCATACGGTCGTGGCGGTGGACGTCGGCTTCAGGGAATTGCCATTCACATAGTGTCCGCTCGACCGGATGCCATCGGTGAACGTGTAGTACCTGCCGTAGCCGGCCGTTGCTTCCTCCTTCGACATGCGGTCCCAGCGTGTTTCTTCGTCGTAGATGAGGCAGAGGTATTTCATGGTCGCTTCAGGGACGGTGGTCACTGCTCGAAGCCCCTTGTCGAACAGGACCGGGGCAAATCGACAGGCTCCGCCGTGCGGCCGCAATTCTGACTTGTCGGTGTCGTAGTTCTGGAAAAGCGTACCTGGTTCTGCGTACCTGCGTACCTGGTACCTTGACTGGCATAGCGGCCACGGGGCACAGTGGAAAGATCGCGAGCACTGAGAGCTGACCGTCCAGTGTTCCCCGTGAGTGGCATGCCAATCCAGGTACGCGGTACCTTTCAAGCCCGTCCGGCTTCATTCTTTAAACCGGCATTGGAGCTCACCGTATGCCGCCAATTCCAGCGCCCGCTCGAGAAGGGTTCACACGCACGACACCAGTTCCTCTCTTCTGGGTGGAATACGGCGACGCCGACGCACCGCCCCTGCTCCTGCTCCACGGGGGTCCGGGCGCCAGTCACGAGTATCTGCTCCCGCAGATGCTCGAGCTCGCGAAGGATCATCGGCTCGTGCTCTACGACCAGCGTGGTGGCGGACGATCGCGCTACGACGACGATCGCGAGCCCATCACCTGGCAGGGGCAGGTCGCTGACGTCGCGCGCGTCGCCGCGGAGCGGCAGGTCACCCCGCTCGATCTCGTGGGATACTCGTGGGGCGCATTGCTCGCCCTGCTGTACGCTACAGAGGCGCGATCTGGCCGGGTGTCGCCTGTCCCGGCGAGACTCGCGCTCATCGATCCGGCGCCAATCACTCGCTCGTATCGCGACGCCTTCGAAGCGGAGTTCGCGCGTCGTCAGGCCGGACCCGAGGTCGCCGCACTCCGCGCTGAGCTCGCAAGCTCGGGGCTCAAGGAATCGGATCCCGATGCCTATCGTCAACGCGCGTTCGAGCTGAGCGTCGCTGGATACTTCGCCGATCCGCGCCGCGCGCATGACCTCACACCCTTCCGCGTCACCGGTCGCGTCCAGCAATCCACCTGGGCCTCCCTCGGCGACTTCGATCTGCTCCCCGCATTGCGTGACCTGCGGGTGCCCGCATTCGTCGTCCATGGCCGACAGGATCCCATACCGCTCGCTTCCTCGGAACACGTTGCGGAAGCACTCGGCGCCAACCTGCTTGTGCTCGATGACTGCGGCCACGTGCCGTATGTTGAGCAGCCCGCAGCGCTGTTTCCTCCCCTTCTCGCCTTCCTGCGCGAGCCTGCACCACTCCCAGACGTCCAATAGGCGCCGTGGCCGACGAGAACGCACAGCCGCACATCGCGACGCTCGATTACGATGGTCGCCGCTTCAACGTGACCTGCCGCGTCGTCTTCGACGGAATCGAGTACGTGGGCCGGCTCTGGTTCACGGACGAAGCCTGGGATGACGCGGGCCTCCCCGATCGTGGTGCGCTGCCGGGCCGCACCCGGGAGGAATCGCTCGCCCTTGCCCGACGCCTCACGCAGCAGGACATCCTGCTCCGCTACCGTCGCGCCCTGGCCGAGAAGCGCCGGTTCGTTGGGCTCCGCAAGGCGACCGACGAAATCCTCGGCAAGATCCGCTACCTGAACCAGGTCGCGATCAGCATGCGCGCCGGCCTGCTCGACGCCGAAGGCGCCGCCGGCGAGATCGATCTCACGGAGCGGCAGCTGCATGACATCATCGAGCGGCTGCGGTCATTTGCGGGGATCGAAGCCTAGCTTTCAGGGATGGACCCCCGCTCCGCCGCTCATGTGCTCGCGCTGATTGCCTCGTACCTCGAGCTGCAGGGCGCCAGCAAGTTCAAGAGTCGAGCGTACGAGCAGGCCGGTCGCGCCGTCGCCGCGCTGGACACCGACGACCTCGCCGTGCTCGACCGCGCTGGCACACTCGCGGACACACCCGGACTCGGCCCCGCGACACTTGGCGTCATCCGCGACCTCAACGCGACCGGCGAATCGCGCTACCTGGAGGAACTCCGCGCCGAACTTCCGGCGGGCCTGGTCGACCTGCTGCGCATCCCCGGGCTTCCCACGGCGAAGATCCACGTGCTCCGCGAATCGCTGGGCATCGATTCCGTCGACGCACTCGAGGCGGCCATCCGGGACGGACGTCTCGGAACGCTGAAGGGCTTTGGCCCGAAGACCGCCGCGAAGCTGCAGCGGGGCATCGAGATCTTTCGCACATCCGGATCGCAGCGGCTGTTTCATCACGGCGCCCTGCAGGCGCGCGCGCTGCTCGAGAGCGTGCGCGCGCACCCGGAGGTCACGCGCGCCGAGATCGCGGGTTCCGTTCGCCGCCACAATGAGCTCGTCGAGGACGTGGACATCGTCGCGGCCTGCCGCGCGGACCTGCGCACGGTCGCCGCATCCTTCGCCAATGCGCCGGGCGTGCGCAGCATCACGCGCGACGCAACGGCGTCGCCGAGCATCACCTATGCAGACGGCGCGCACCTCGACCTCTACTGCACGACGGACGAGGATTTCGTCGTCGCATTCTGGCATGCGACGGGCGCCGCCGAGCACGTCGACACGATGCTGCAGCTGCTCGCGCGCAAGCGAATCACGCTGCGCGGCGATACGCTCGTCAACGAGAGCGGGGCCCGCATTCCGATCGCGCATGAATCGGATATCTATGCGCTCGTCGACCTGCCGTTCATTCCCGCCGAGATGCGCGAAGACGGACAGGAACTCCTGCAGGCTTTGCGCGGCCCGATCCCCGAGCTGGTCCTGGCGACGGACATTCGCGGCGCGCTGCACTGCCATTCCGACTACTCCGACGGCAAGGCGACCATCGCCGAGATGACGGCGGCGGCGCGTGCGCTCGGGTGGAGCTACATCGGGATCACCGATCACTCGAAGGCGGCATTCTACGCCGGCGGAATGTCGGTGGAGCAGGTGCTCGCGCAGCACGACGAGATCGACCGGCTCAATGCCGAGTCCGCGGACTTCCGGATCCTGAAGGGCATCGAGGCAGACATTCTCGCCGATGGCGCCATCGACTACGATCAGGATCTGCTCGATCGCTTCGACTTCGTCGTCGGCTCCATTCATTCCCGTTTTTCCATGGACCGGGCGCGCATGACGGAGCGTGTGCTGCGCGCCCTCGACGATCCCCATCTCACCATCCTCGGTCATCCCACGGGCCGCCGCTTGCTCTCGCGTGATCCCTACCCCATCGACATGGACGCGGTACTGGAGAAGGCCGTGGCGCTCGGCGTCGCCGTCGAGCTCAACGCAGATCCCAGGCGACTCGACCTCGACTGGCGCATCCTGCGCCGCGCCAAGGCACTCGGCGCAACGATTGCCATTGGCCCGGACGCGCACTCCACGCGCGGACTCGAGGTGATGAACATCGGCGTGGGCATCGCGCGGAAAGCCGGCATCGTTGCCGACGAGGTGCTCAATGCGTGGGACGTCAGCGATGTGCTGGCATTCGCGCACAGGCGGCGCGAGGGCACCGACTGATGGCCGCGCGAAAGAGCATCGTGGCGAAGAAGGTCGCGGCCAAGAGCGTCACGGGGAAAAAGTCCGCGGGGAAGAAGGTCGCGCCCAAGTCAGTGGCGCGACGAAAGGCGCTCCGTGGCGCGGCGCTGAAGAACTACGCGCGCGTGGTCCTCGACCGGTTGCTCGCGCGCTATCCCGACGCGCACTGCGCGCTCGACTTTACCAACGCGTACGAGCTCCTCTCGGCGACCATCCTCAGCGCGCAGTGCACCGACAAGCGCGTCAACATGGTGACACCGGCGCTGTTCCAGCGGTATCCGGATCCGCAGGCCCTCGCCGTGGCTGATCAGGCCGAGGTCGAGGAGATCATTCGCAGCACCGGCTTCTTTCGCAACAAGGCGAAGAGCCTCATCGGCATGGCGAACGGGGTCGTGCAGACGCACGACGGAGAGGTTCCCGCCGAGATGGACGCACTTGTGAAGCTGCCCGGGGTAGGACGGAAGACGGCGAACGTGATCCTCGGCAATGCCTTCGGCCGGAACGACGGCATCGTCGTCGACACGCACGTCACCCGCGTGAGCAATCGGCTCGGCCTTGCGTCGGGCACGGATGCGGTAAAGATCGAGCAGATGCTCATCCCGCTGTTTCCGCAGGAGTACTGGACGCTGATCTCGCACCTTTTCATCGAGCACGGCCGGCAGGTCTGCATCGCGCGCGCGCCACGGTGTGGCGAATGCGTATTGTGCGACATCTGTCCATCTTCGCTCGTCTAGCGCTACCTCGTTGCCATCCTGAAACCGTGCTTTGAGATCCGTTCGTCATTCCCGCGCACGCAGGAATCCATGTTCACAGGGCTCAAACGAATTCCCGCTTTCGCGGGAATGACGAGTGTCAGGATGGACACTACCTCACACCACCACGCATGCCATTACGCACATTCGGCAGTATTGCGACCCTCGCCGCGCTCTCGCTCGTTTTCACGAGCGCCTGCGCGCGAAATCCCGAGCCGGATACGGAACCGGAGATGACGGAGACGCCGGCGCGCGTGGCACCGCCCGCCGGCGCCGTGAAGCCGGGCGACTGTCCCGAAGCCGTGCGCCGCGCGGTGGCGAAGCCGGACCTCGAGGTGGATCGTCTCGCCACGCCACGGGTGAACGTGGCGTCGGCGGTAACGGGCAAGTCGATGCCGACGGCGGTCAAGCGCGCGAAGTACAACGAAGTGCGCGTCACGGTGCTCGTCGACACGCTCGGCAAGCCGGACATGAAGACATTCACCGTGCTCAAGACGACGCATCCGTGGCTCGCGAGCAGCTTCAAGACGGCCGTCGCGCGGTGGACGTTCGAGCCGGCACAGCTCGCGGGGTGCAAGGTGCCGCGCGTTTGGCTTGGCGCGATCACCTCGGGGAAGCCCCCGGCCACCTGAGGCCAGGGGTTCGTCATTCCCGCGAACGCGCGAATCCATTTTCCGGCGTTACTGAATCCGCAACACCGCGATGCCGATCTTCGAGCCTGTCGGCAGCGCACCGCCGTTGGCGGCGTGAAGGTCCAGTAGCTGGGTACCGGCCGCGCCGGGTGTTCCCGAAATGCGCACCAGCATCGCGCCGCCGCCTTTCAGCACCGTCGACGCCACGAACGAGGTGCCAAACGCGGCCTGGCGCATCGCGAGCGGCACGGCGGGCGGCGGATTCTGGAGGTCCCGGTTGTATCCCGCGAACACGCCAGGAAGGCTCCAGCTGCCCTCCTGATATGGCGACGACACGCCCGCCAGGTCGTCCGCCGCGAGCATGAGCGTGAATTGCGACAGCAGCTCCGGCCAGCTCTTTCCCGAGGGCGTCGTCACGTTGATCACGCCCTTCGTCGTCACGCTCTTCACGATCGACCGGAGGAAGTCGCCTTCGGTGGCAGTCGCGTAGGTATCCGTCAGCCAACGCACGAACATCCAGGCACTGCCGTAGATGTCGTTGTCATCCGATCCGCTCAGGATGGTCTTCAATTCGATGTTCTGCAGGTAATCGGCGAGATACAGGAAGTGATTTCCCATGACGAACGTGCCCGCCCCGCACGCTGGCGTGCCCGGTCGCACTTCGCAATCGAGCGTGCCGGCATACGTGGAATTCGTGCGCCAGCCGTTGCCGTGGATCGCCCGTCCATACAACTCACTCGCCACCTGCGCTGTCGCTTCCTCCAGCCAGACCTCCTCGTCCACCGCGGGCCGAGGGTCGGCAAACCGTTCGGCGTTCGCGGTGATGTGCTTCGCCTCGTGGATCAGCGTGGCGGGCATCTGCCGCTTCCACTGGGGACGCCCATTCAGCGTAGTGCTCGTGGGTGAGGTATCGGTGACCGCGCGCGCATAGAAAATTTCCGCCTTGTTGCTCGCGTTCACGTTCGGGCTGATCGTGGGGTCGAAGAGGTCGCACAACTGCACGAAGCCGAGAATGCCGGCGCCCGCGGTATTCACCCGCGGTGTGAACATCATGATGATGCGGCCGTTGTGGTCGGTCGAATCATCGAACGCCAGGGGATTGCCGAAATTCAGCAGGAGAGGAAAGGAAACGTTCTCGAACTCCTGTGCGAGCACGATCATGTCCGCGTCGATCTTGCCCGCGAGCGGCGATGCGTTGTCCTCCAGCACGATCGTCTTCGGCCCGACGTACGCGACCCGCGCCGTGATCACGGGCGACTTGCCGACAGAGCAGCTGTTGTAGTTGAAGTTGATCGTGGCGTTGTCCCCCACGGTGAGCGGCACCGGAGCGAGGCTCGACCTCGAGACGCCGCCACCAGCGGCGGTGCGCGAGGCAAGCGTGCCGCCCCGCGACCCGCGCAACCGCTTGAACAGCGCCCCGTCCTGCTCGAGGTGCTGCAGATGCTCCTTTCTTGCCGCATCGACCGCCGGATCGATGGACACGCGCCGCACGACATTCGGCGGCGCCAGCGCGATCGAGCGAAGCGCATCGGCGGCCTGGGCCGAAACGGATGCCAGCACACCTGGCGGTGCGCCTCGCAGCACGAACCCGTCCGAGCCCTGCAGCGACTCGGTCGCGTTGAACACGCTCACGATGTAGGTGCCCGACGCGGACAGCTCGTTGCACGCGGCGTTGCCGGCCGCCGTCGCCATGAAGGTCGCGCCGACCGCGAGGGAACGTGGCGTCGCCACCGTGAGCGTCTGCTGCTTCGTCCCGGTTCCGGCAATGGTGGACACGTCGACATTGACCGGCTGCGTGCTCACGCACGGCAAGCCCGCCGCGGGCAGCTTCACGGTGAGTTGCGTCGTCGTCGCTGCCGTCACGGGTACCGCCACGCCTGCGATCTCGACCGTGTTCCCCGCTACCGCTGCGTCGAAGCTCGTGCCGGTGATCGTCGCGATCGCGCCCGGCGTGAGCGTCGCGGGAGAGATGGTCGTCACCGTCGGCACACTCGTGCCGGGCGGCGGGGATACGACCACCGTGATCTGCGTCGTGATGTCCTCACTTGTCGCCGTGATCGTCACGCTGCCACCGGCGAGCGCCTTGAGTGATCCCGTCCCATCGATGGTTGCGACGCGCGCCTTTCCTGAGACCCAGGTTATGGTGCGCCCCGTCAGCGCCGCGCCGTTCTTGTCCTTCGGCGTCGCGACGAGCACCACGGTCTGACCGGGAAAGACCTGGCCCGCCGGTGGCGTCAGCGTCAGCGTCACTACCTTCGGCGCCACGACGAGAACGCTCGCATTGCCACTCTTGCCGTCGACCGTGGCGATGATGCTCGCCGTACCCGGGGCAACGGCGGTAATGAGGCCGTCGGCGGATACCGTGGCAACGGCAGGACTGGACGACGCCCACGTCACGGACTTGCCGGTCACGATGGCATTGTTCTGGTCGCGCACCTCCGCAGTCGCCGCCTGGGTGCCCGCCACCTCGAGCTGGCTGGTCCCGACCGTCACGCTCACCGTGGTCACCGTGACGCTGGGCTTTGTCGGTTCACTGCTGCCGCAGCCCATGACCAGGGCAGCCGCCGCAAGGGCCGAATAGATGAACGGAAGGCGCAGGCGCATGGCTCTGTGGGTGGAGGCGGCGTGAGGTGCTCTCAAACTTCAAGGACGGACCGGCACCTGTACATGACCCCGCCGGAGCGTAAGTCCCTCCGTCGTACCCCGCCATGGCATGCGCCGAGAGGCCGACTATCTTTCCCGAATTCACCCAGGACGGAGAGCGTGTTGAAGACAGCAACTTTTGAAACCAATCGCGGCACGATCACCGCGGAGCTTTACGACACGGACGCCCCCAAGACCGTCGAGAACTTCGAGAAGCTCGCGAACGAGGGGTTTTATGACGGGGTGAAGTTTCACCGCGTCATCGCCGATTTCGTGGTCCAGGGCGGCGACCCCAACTCCCGCGACCTCCCCACCGGCGACCCGCGCATCGGAAGCGGCGGCCCAGGCTGGAAGATCAAGTGCGAGACGGTCGGCAACCCGCGCAAGCACGAAGTGGGATCGCTGTCCATGGCCCACGCGGGCAAGGACACGGGCGGCAGCCAGTTCTTCATGGTGCTGTCCGAGGACAACACCCGCCACCTGAACGGCGTGCACACGGTGTTCGGCAAGATCAACGAAGGCCTCGACATCATGAAGCAGATCAAGAAGGACGACGTCATGACGAAGGTGCGCGTCGCATGAGCGCCTCCCAGCAGACCGACAAGTCCGCCGGATTCACCGGTCTCATCCTCGGCGCCATCGCCATTTTCGTCATTCTGTTCGCGATCGTCCGGCTGACGAACGCACACTACGCTTCGGAAGCCAAGGAACCTTCCGCCGCAGCGGCCACCAAGTAGGCCAGCCTGAAAGGCGTACGAGGTACTGCGTACCCTGTACCTGGAATGGCATACGACCCATCATGCCAGTCATGGTACCAGTACGATCTACCAGGTACGCTCTTCAGGTTTTTCGTAGTTCGCGAAGGTATGGTTCCGGCGCGTTGAGGAAATCCCGCGTCTCCAACTCACCCACCGTGGGCAGCCCGGCCGCGGCAGCGATACCTTCGAGACAGGGTCGACTTGCCCGAGCCGTTCTCGCCGACGAAGTAGGTCACCGGCGTGGAGAACGCGAGCCGCTCGAGCGCGCGGATGACCGGAACGAGCGGGGGAATCGGTCTCCCTCGACGTCCTTCCGGACGACCTCGCGCAGGAACGGGCCGCCACCCAGCGTTTTGGACGCTTCAGGGGTAGTCTTCAGGGCAGGGCGTCGTGGCGGCATTTTCGAATGCTGCATGTCGCGACGCGGATCCCGCAATTGCCAGCCGCCCACCCCACCGTATGCTCCCCACCAGAGAAGACGCGCTCGCGCTCGTCCACGAGTACACCGCCAGTGATTCGCTCCGCAAGCACATGCTCGCCGTCGAGGCCGCGATGCGCGCCTACGCGGAGCGCGGCAATGCAGACGTCGAACGGTGGGGACTCGCCGGCCTGATTCACGACTTCGATTACGAACGCTTCCCCAACGACACCCACTCGCCCACCGAGGAGCATCCGGCGGAAGGCGTACGCATCCTGCGCGCACGCGGTTGGCCCGAGGACATCCTCGACGCCATCCTCGGCCACGCGCAGTACTCGGGCGTGCCGCGCATCAGCGCCATGTCGCGGACGTTGTTCGCCGTCGATGAGCTGACCGGGCTCATTACAGCGACGGCGCTGGTGCGTCCGTCGAAGAGCGTGCACGAGGTGGAGGCGCGCTCGGTACGCAAGAAGATGAAGGACAAGGCGTTCGCGCGCGGCGTCAGTCGCGATGACGTCATCCAGGGCGCCGAGGCGCTCGGTGTCGATCTCGATGAGCACATTGCGTTCGTGATCGGAGCCATGCAGCGCTCCGCACGGGACCTGGGCCTCGAAGGAGTACCCGCCGCATCGTGACCGCCTGCCCAACGCTGCACGCCGCTTGTCCGTACAAGAGATGACGTTACCCCACCGCCATACGGATGATCGCTTCCTACGCACCGTTCCCGCCGCACACCATGCCGACGCCGGCTGACGCGCCGGTGTCGGAGCGCTCGATCGTCATCGCGGCGCAACGTGGGTCGGACGATGCGTTCTCGGCGCTGGTCCGCATCCATCAGCGTCGTGCGTATGCGATCGTGCGCGCGATCGTGCTTTCGCATGAAGACGCGGAAGACGCGGTGCAGGAAGGCTTCCTGCATGCGCACCGCGCGCTCGACCGGTTTCGCCCCGACCAGCCATTCGGGGCGTGGCTCTACCGGATCATGGCGAATGCTGCGCTCGACCTCGTGCGACGCCGGAAGGTACGGGCGGCGGAAGAGTTGCCAGAGACCATTCCGATGCCGTTCCGCGATCCTGCAGAATCGGACGAGCTTCGGCTAAGACTGCAGGACGCGCTCACGCACCTGACGCACCGCCAGCGCGCGGTCATCGTCATGCATGACGTGGAAGGATTCACCCATGGGGAGATCGGGCGGACACTCGGCATCCCCGAAGGTACGGCTCGATCAGACCTTCATCACGCTCGCGCGGCCCTGCGCAAGCTCTTGCAGAATCTTCGGAGTACACCATGAGCAACGAACGCTGGATATCCGGCGACGCACAGTTGACGAACGCATTGCGTGCGCTCTACGCCGCGCCAGTCGACGACGGGTATTGGGACTCGCTCGAGGCCCGCATCCTCGCGCACGTCGCGCAGGGCGGCGAGACGCGATCCTTCTGGTCCGAGCTGGCCGAGATGGCCCGCCCGGGTCTCGCCGCCGCCGCCGCGCTCATCTTCGCGGCGAGTCTCGCGCTCGCGCATTCGCGACAGGTGGAAGTCAGCAGTGCCTACGCCAGCGTGATCTCGCCCGCACCGTCCACCATCGAGCCCGCCACGCGCGCGGCGTCGGTCGGCGACGGCGATGCGGCGCTCCACCTCCTCATCTCGCGCTAGACATCGCCATGGAACGCCCCAAGCAGCAGGCGCTCGCATTTCTCCTCGGCGCGGTTCTCGTCGGGGGTGTCGTTGGTTTCTCCGCCGATCGCATGTTCCGGCAGACCGACCTGACACTGGAGGCGCGCCGCCAGCGCATGTACGACGACCTCGGACTCGCGCAGGGCCAACGGGTCGCGCTCGACTCCGTGTTCGACGCCTCCAACTGTCAGCTCGACCAGCTCTACTCACCACTCCAGCCGTCGTACGACTCCATCAAGGCCACGCGCCGGTCCCAGATGAACGCCATCCTCACTCCAGACCAGCGCACGCGCCTCGAGGCGCGCCGCAAGGACGACGACGTCCGTCGTGATGCCGAACGAAAGCGCATGAAAGCGATATGTCACAAGTGATCCTTCCGATGCTCCGGGCCGTGCGCTGCGCAGTGGCCCTCCTCTCACTCCCGGCTGCCCTCGCGGCGCAGAAGATGAGCGACAGCCTCGTCGCCCGCCCCATCGCCCTTCGCGACGCGGTTGCCCTCGGTGAACAGAACGGCCTCAGCGCCATTCAGGCGCGCGGCAGCGTGCGCGCTGCGGAATCGGCGGTGCGCACTGCGCGCGGTGCGCTGCTGCCCAGCCTCAGCGTCTCGCTCACCCAGAACAACACGTCCGGCGACCAGCTCAATCCCTACACTGGCGTCGTCACGCCACGCGTGGCGAACAAGCCCTGGAGCTACAGCACCGGCCTCAATTCCAGCCTCAACCTGTTCGACGGTGGGCGACGCCTGAACGAGGTGAAGCGCGCGCGCTTCGACGTGAGCGCGGCCGAGGCAAACGAGGTGAACCAGAAGTACAATCTCGCGCTCCAGGTGAAGACGCAGTACTACGCGATCCTCGCGGCACGCGAAGCCGAGGGCGCGGCGCAGGCGCAACTTCAGCAGGCGCAGGAACAGCTCAAGACGTCCATCGCGCGTACCCGCGCGGGTGTCGTCACGCTCTCCGACTCGCTGCGCTCGGTGATCGCCCTCGGGAATGCCCAGCTCGCGCTCATCACGGCGCGTAACAACGTGCGCGTCGCCAGCGCGGCGCTCACGCGACTGATCGGCGCCGAGACGCTCGTCACCGCACAGGCCAGCGATACGCTCGATGTGGGCCTTGCCCCCGTCGACAGCACGGCACTCGCTGCCCTGCTCGACGAAGGTCCGCAGGTGCGCGCATCGGAGGCACAGCTCGAGTCTGCAAAGTCTGCCGTGAAGTCGGCGAAGACGCCCTATCTCCCCACGGTCGACCTGACATTCGCGCGCGGCGGAACGGCGAACAACCAGTACTACGGCTTGAACGGCGACCCGCTCGCGTTCTCGAACACGTTTGGCCTGCGGCTCTCGTACAACCTGTTCAACAACTTCACGCGCGAAGACGCGCTTACCCGCGCGAGTGTGAACGCCGAGCTGTCCCAGGCGACGCTGCGTGACGTGCGGCTCGCCGCGTGGCAGACGCTCGTGCAGCAGCTTGCCGCGCTCAGCTCCGCGCAGCAGCGCATCGTCATCCAGGAGGCGTCGCTCGACGCGGCCAAGGAAGACCTGCGCGTCCAGCAGCAGCGCTACGCGCTCGGCGCGTCGACGCTGCTCGATGTCCTCACCTCACAGACCACACTGGATGCCGCCCGCTCTGCGCTCATCCAGGCACGTCAGGATGTTCGCCTCGCACGGGCGCAGCTGGAAGCGCTCGTTGGCCGCGACCTGCCTTGATCCACTCCAACTCGCTCCCCGTGCGCAAGCTCATCGCCGTCGCCACGCTCGCCCTCGGGTCGGCGTGCGCGTCCAAGGACCAGAAGACCATTCCGATTTCCACCGTGCCCGTCACCAGGCGCGACATCGTCATCGATGCGCAGGCCACTGGCGTGGTGGAA
>JBBQFW010000082.1:0-14351 GCA_038322445.1 Gemmatimonadales bacterium | reverse complement strand
TCCCCGCGCACTGTCTGGCTGACCGCTCTCCAACTACAAACGAAACTTGTCCCTCGACACACTCAAGCAGTTCGTTGAAGCGATAGAAGCGGCAGGCGAGCTCGTGCGCGTCACGCAGCCGGTGCGACTCGAGCTCGAGCTCTGCGAGATCGCCGACCGGGCCATGAAGATGCCCGGCGGCGGCCCCGCGCTGCTTTTCGAGCACGTCATCCTGCGAGACGGCTCACGCTCCGCGTATCCGGTCGGCATCAACCTGTACGGCTCCATGTCGCGGATGGCGATGGCGCTCGGCGTCAAGAACCTCGACGAGCACGGTGATCGCATCACGAAGCTGCTCGACCTCAAGGTGCCCGAAGGGCTGATGGGCAAGCTGTCGATGCTGCCGAAGCTGATGGAGGTGGCGAAATTTCCGCCGCGCATGACGAAGAGTCCACGCTGCCAGGAGGTGGTCTGGCGCGGCGACGAAATCGACCTCGACAAGCTGCCGATCCTCACGAGCTGGCCGGAGGACGGGGGGCCGTACATCACATTGCCGATGGTTATCACGCGCGACCCGAAGCGCGGAATTCGCAATGTCGGGATGTATCGCGTGCAGCAGATGGGCAAGAACACCCTCGCGATGCACTGGCAACGTCACAAGGTCGGTGCCGCGCACTGGCGTGAGATGGCCGAGCGCGGCGAGAGGATGCCGGTTGTCATTGTGGTGGGTGCGGATCCGGCGTCGTTGTACTCGGCGACTGCGCCACTACCCCCGACGGTGGACGAATTCATCTTCGCGGGCTTCCTGCGCAGCAAGCCGGTGATGCTCGCGAAGGCACTCACGTGTGACCTCGAGGTTCCCGCCGACGCGGACTTCGTGCTCGAAGGGTACATCGATCCCGCCGAGGCGCTCGTGACGGAAGGGCCCTTCGGCGATCACACGGGATTCTACTCGCTGGCGGACCTGTATCCGCTGGTCCACATCACGGCCGTGACGATGCGGAACGACCCTATCTTTCCGTGTACCATTGTCGGACGTCCACCGATGGAGGACTTCTACCTCGGCCACGCGACGGAGCGCATCTTCCTGCCGCTGCTCAAGCTCACGATTCCCGAGATCGTCGACTATCACATGCCGGCCGAAGGCATCTTTCATAACCTCGTGTTCGTCAGCATTCGGAAGGAGTATCCCGGCCAGGCGTACAAGGTGATGAACGCGATGTGGGGACAGGGGCTGATGTCGCTGGCGAAAGTGCTCGTGATCGTCGATGACTGGGTGAACGTGCGGAATCCCCAGGAGGCGTGGTGGGTGGCACTCAACAACATCGATCCGGAGCGCGACACCCGGTTCACCATGGGACCAATGGACGTGCTGGACCACTCGTCGCGTGCGTTCACGTACGGCTCGAAGATGGGGATCGACGCCACGCGGAAGTTCCCGGAAGAGGGCTTCACGCGGGACTGGCCGCCAGTGATCCTCATGGACGACACGACAAAGGCATCGGTGGACGCGATGTGGCCCAAGCTCGGCATCCGTTGACGCGCGAAGGGCAGACGTTCGAGGGCAGGTCACGGTTCTCCACGTACGCGAGCTTCGTGAAGCTGCCGCATACGGTGTTCGCGCTGCCGTTCGCGATGATCGGCGTCATCCTCGCGTCGTATACGCGTGCGGTGAGCTGGGCGACGCTCGGCTGGACGATCGTCGCGTTCACCGCGGCCCGCTTCGCGGCCATGGGATTCAATCGCATCGTCGATCGAGAGTTCGATGCGAAGAATCCGCGGACCTCCATGCGCGAGATTCCGCGCGGCGCGCTGTCGGTGCGTGACGCAACGATCGCGGTGATGGTTGCGTCGGGCCTCTTCGTCGCGGCGGCTGGCGCTCTCAATCCGCTGTGCCTCCTGCTGTCGCCCCTCGCGCTCGCGTGGGTGTTTCTCTACAGCTATACCAAGCGGTTCACCCGATTCGCGCATGTGGTGCTCGGGCTCGGAATGTCGATCGCGCCGGTGGGTGGATATCTGGCGGTGACCGGACAGTGGAGCAGGCCGTGGTGGCTGCTATGCCTGCTGGCCACGACCGTAGTGAGCTGGGGCGCGGGATTCGACGTGTTGTACGCACTGCCGGACATTGCCTTCGACAAAGCGAACGGGCTGCACTCGATTCCAGTGGCCTTTGGCGAGCGTGGTGCGATCACGATTGCGCGCGGACTGCACATCGTCACGGTGAGCTGCCTCGTATTGATCGGCCTCGCTGCGTTTCCAGCGGCGGGCATTCCGAGTGCGCTCTTCTGGACCGGCATTCTCGCCGCGGCGGCGTTGCTCGGATACGAGCATTCGCTCGTGCGTGCGGGCGACCTCTCGAAGCTGAACGCCGCATTCTTCACCATGAACGGCGTCATCAGCCTGACGTTATTCGCCTTTGTGCTGGTCGGACGGCTTCTCGCGAGCACTTCGTTCGACGTCACCATGTCCGTCCGATGACGAACGGCACGTGGCCGGTGGTGATGGCCGTGACCGGCGCGTCGGGCGCTCCGTATGCGGTGCGGCTACTCGAGCAGTTACTCGTAGCGAAGCAGCCGGTGCAGCTCATCGTGTCGAGCCACGGGCTGCGGCTGCTGCGTACGGAGACGGAGATCACGTCGATCGAGGCGCTGCGCGCATGGGTCGGCATGGAGGCGTGGGAACGATACGTCACGCTGTTCGACGACAATGATCGCGGCGCAGCCCCGGCGTCCGGATCGTCGCGCAATCGCGGCATGGTGATCTGCCCGTGTTCGATGGGAACCGTGAGCGCGATCAGCCAGGGCACGTCGCGCTCACTGGTGGAGCGCGCCGCGGACGTTGCGCTGAAGGAGCGACGGAAGCTCGTGCTCGTGCCGCGCGAGACGCCATACAATGTCCTCCATCTCGAGAACATGTTGCGGCTCACGCGCGCCGGCGCCGTGATCCTGCCGGCGAGCCCGGGCTTCTACCACCGGCCGCCCGCGATCACCGAGCTCGTTGACTTCGTGGTTGCTCGTATACTCGACCAGCTCGACGTCGAGCATGCCCTTGGCCGTCGCTGGGGAGACTCGCCGGAGGATATGTGAGCGTTACCGGCGTCCACGTCATCGGACTCATCTCGGACACGCATGGGATGGTGCGTCCGTCCGTGCACACCGCGCTGGCCGGTGTGGAGCTCATCCTCCACGCGGGTGATGTGGGCGGCGACGAGATCCTCGACGCGCTGTCGTTGATTGCACCGGTGAAGGCTGTTTCCGGCAACACCGACTTGCCCGGCGACCCGCGACTGCGCCTTCAGCTCGATGAGATGATTGGTGGGCTCCGCATCCACGTCTCGCATGGCCACGAGGTTGGTTCCCCGACTCCCGCAAAGCTGCTCGACGCCTACGCAGCGGATGTGATCGTTTACGGACACACGCACAAGCAGCTCGTAACGCGCATGGCGGATGGGCGGCTGGTCGTGAACCCCGGCGCGGCTGGTGCCCGTCGGTTCAAGCTGGAACCGAGTGTGGCGCGGTTGACAGTTGGGAACGGGCGCGCCGATGTGGAGATCATCGCGCTGGACTTCTAGGACGCGGCACGAGGTGGGCCTTCATCGTCCTCGGTGAAGCCTGGAGATCAGGTTCCCTGGCCAGAATCAGACTGGCTGAAAATGCGAGGCTGGATACAGGAAGTCGTCGCCGGAGTCGTCCAGGATTCGATAGAACGCGCCCTTCGCCTCGACGCCCAGCATTTCGTAGATGCGACCGAGCGTGAGGTCGTGACATCCGCCGGAGTCGTCACAACCCGGGTACGTGAGCCACGGCTTCAGGCTAATGCATTTCACGAGCGTCGTTGGCTGCCACGAAGTCGCCATCGCATCATCCGCTGTCGCTCGATCATCGAGCGTCCAGTGCTGAAATTGCAAGACGCTCGCCACCCTACGCGGTGAGCTGGCGCACCTCGTGAAATGGGCTTTCGAAAGTGAATGCCGAGGCCGCCGTCGAGCGGTCGAGCTCCTTCGGAAAGCGACGGAACCATGATGACAGCAACAAGAGTTCATCCACCTCGTGCGACGGCAGTTGTGCGCTGTCCCGCTCCGAGGGATTGAAGACATCCTCGACCATTTCCATCAATCGCGCCCGGTCGGTAGCACATCGCGGCATGTCACGCTCTGCGCGCACGCGTCCTCGGCGGATGAGGTAGACACGATCATCGCCGTCATACCCGGGCACGGTGTAGACGAACGACAGTGTCTCGATGGCGAAGCGAAACTTGATGAACTGCGTGCGCAGGTCCTCGAGTCGTTTCAGCTTGTCGCGAAGGCTCCCCGCCCGCTCGAACTCCAGACGCTCACTGGCCTCGACCATCTCCTCGCGCAACGAACGCAGCGGACCGTCATCGGCGCCATCGAGGAAGCCGCGCACGAGCTGCACGCGCTCATCGTATTGCGAGGTCGTGCAGCCGCCCACGCACGGGCCGAGACACTTGCGGATCTCGTGGCGAATGCAGCCGGGCGTGCGTGGATACAGGTGAAAGAGCTCGGGCTGATCCGCGAAGTGCATGGGCTGGTCGAGCCGGCAATCGCGCAAGCCGAGCGCGTCGTTCAGCTCGCGGACGGCCTCGCCGACGCGCTGCGCGCCGTGAAACGGTCCGTAGTAGATCTGCGCATCCTCCGCACCGGCTCCGCGCACGACGAGCAGCTTCGGTGCGGCACCCCTGGTGAGCTTGATGAACGCGAAGTGCCGTGCGTCGCGCTTCATCGCCACGTTGAGGCGCGGGCGGTAGCGCTTGATCAGCCGTAGCTCCTCGAGCAGCGCCGCGAACTCGCTGGGAGCGTAGTCCCACTCGATGCGATCGGCCTCGCGAACGATTCGGGCGCCCTTGTCTCCGGGAAACTCACAGCGAAAATAGGAGAGCAGCCGCGTGCGTAACTGTTTCGACTTGCCGACGTACACGATCTCGCCATCAGCCGCCAGCATGCGGTACACTCCCGGCCTGTCCTTCGCGTCCGCCTTCACCGCAGCGCGCATGATCGCGAGCTGTGCCTCGGTGGTAGGCGGTCGGACGAGCCCTACCTTTGGCATTGCACGCAGAGCACGGTGGTGCGCCCGTCGATGGCGTGCGTCTCGACGAGGCGCGCACCGCAACGCAGGCACGGCTTCCCACCACGGCCGTACACGGCCAGCGAGCGCTCGAAGCTGCCTTTTCCGCCTGAGGCATCAACGTAGTCGCGGAATGATGTGCCTCGTGCGGCAATGGAGTCCGTCAACACCGAGGTGATGCCTGCGTGCAGCGCCGCTGACGCCTCGTGCGTGACCTCGCGCGCCACGCGCGACGGGTCGACACCCGCGCGCCAACACGCCTCGTTTGCGTAAATGTTGCCGATCCCGACCACCAGCCGCTGATCCATGAGCACCTTTTTCACCGCCTGCCGCGAACCCCGAAGAATTCCCGATAGATGCGCGGTGGTGAACGCGGGGTCAAGAGGCTCGACGCCCAGTCCGCCGGAGTACTCGGCGAACCGGTCGGGCGACATCAGCGACACAGTCCCGAGCCGCCTGATGTCGCGATAGTGCAGGTCGCGTCCGTCGTCGAGCGTGAAGTGCAGCGTCGAGTACGGAGACTCCCTGTCGGGAAGCGGACCGCGCGACAGGAGCAGGGCGCCCGTGAACCGGGGCTGGACAACGATGCGATCGCCCGTCGAGAGGTTGATCACGACGAGCTTCGCGCGCCGCCAGCACCGCTCGATGGTGCTGCCGATCGTGCGCGATGCGAGCTCCGAACCCGTAACCTCCCGGAGTACGTCGGGCTTTCGCACCACCAAGAGCACGATGGTGTGCCCTAGCAGCTCGCGATCGAGGTCGCGAGCGATTGTCTCAGTCTCCGGTAGTTCCGGCATTGCCGCGTTGTTCTTCGCGCGCGATCTCACGCCACCCGATGTCCGTCCGCATCTGCTTGCCGGCAAAGCGGACCCGCTGCGCATACGCGACGCTGCGTCGTTGCGCCTCGACGATGCTGCCCGCCACAGCGCTCACGGCCAGCACTCGCCCACCATTCGTGATCAGGCGCCCGTCCTCGGCGATCACGGTACCGGCGTGGAACACGTGAATACCCGCCTCGCGGGGTGGCAGCTCGATCTCGTCACCGGCACGGGGCGTCTCGGGGTAGTTCGCGGCTGCCAGAACCGTCGCGACACACACGCCATCGGCGCGCGCCTCCACACGCGGGAGTGGCTCGCCCCGCGCCACGGCGAGCATGAGATCGAGGAGCCGCACCGCGCCAAGGACCGGCATGAGTGCCTGCGTCTCCGGATCTCCGAATCGGCAATTGAATTCCACGACTCGCGGACCTGTGCGATCCATCATCAGTCCTGCGTACAGCAAGCCAGTGAACGGACGACCGCGACGTGCGAGCCCGCGCAGGGTACGCTCGATCACTTCGTCAACGATGTGGCTGTGTTGCCGGTCGCCGAGCGTCACGGGCACATAGGCGCCCATCCCGCCAGTGTTCGGACCTGCGTCGTGATCGAGCAGACGCTTGTGGTCCTGGAGGCCCGGCAACGTGACGAACGACGTCCCGTCGGTGATTGCGAAGACGGAGAGCTCCTCGCCCTCCATGAACTCCTCGACGAGCACCTCTGCGCCCGCCGCACCGAACCGGTTTCCCTCGAGCATGTCGTCGATGGTGCGCTCCGCGTCATCGAGCGTGGCGCAGACGATCACACCCTTTCCGGCCGCGAGCCCCGACGCCTTGATGACGACGGGCGCACCGAATCGCCGCGCAGCCGCCTTCGCCGCCGCGGTGTCCGTGTGCATCTCGGCACGCGCGGTCGGGATGCCGTCTTCGAGCATCAGCTGCTTCGCGAATGCCTTCGATGTTTCGATCTCGGCGGCGGCTCTCGTTGGGCCGAAGATCGGTAGGCCCGCAGCCTGGAAGCGATCGACGATGCCCGCGGCCAGCGGCGCCTCGGGGCCGACGATGGTGACGTCGACGGCCCGCTCCCTCGCCAACCGCTCCATCGCGGCGATGTCGGTTGGGCGTATCGGCACGCACTCGGCGAGCTCCGCGATCCCCGGATTGCCCGGCGCGGCGAGGAGCTCGATCCCGGGCTCCTCCTGATGCAGTTTCCACACGAGCGCGTGCTCGCGGCCGCCGTTGCCGATGATGAGGGCTCGCATGAGATGCAATACTAATGGCAGCTTGCATGGAGGGGCCGCTACCGGGATTGCGACCGTGGCCTCACGAGGTAGGCGGATGTCGATCTTCCAGTCCCACGAGTGGAGCATCGCGGACACCGTGTTCCTCGGTGCAGACCGAATTCCGATCGACTTGAACTTCAGGTCGATCGGCACGACGGCACTGACACCGCTCGCCGGTGTTGACAGCGCATGTGCGAGTTCAGTCGCGGAGACCGGAAAGGAGAGTTCGTCTGCACGCGATGCTGCATTGGATATCCCGCATGCGTGGCGAGATCGTTCCTGGAAACGCGAAGGACCTGCGCCTCGTGAACGAAGCACAGGTCCAACGCCCGTCAGCAGCCGATCAGATCGGCTGCTGAGGATCTGACGGACGGGCAGGGGGCTCGTCGCGTCCGCGGAACGCGTCGCTGAAGGCGCTCTTTGCGCGATCGAAAGCGTCGCCAACGCTCGACATGCCCGCATTCGCCTTCCCGGAGTAGTAGCGCGCCGCGTCCGAGAAGTCGTCGCCGAGTCCCTGACGCACCTCGCCGCGACGGGTGTAACCGCCGGCGATGATCGCGTCGTAGTCGCCGCTGGTGCGCCAGCGCTCCAACTCCGCGGCGCGCACCGTGTTGAACGGATGCTCGCGGAAGGTCGTGTTGAACACCTTGAGGATCTTGTCCCAGGTGTCGCCGCCGGTTTCATAGGTCGCGGCCTGGGTCATGAATGCTTCCACGCTCGACGTGTCGCCGTCGTCGCGGCCACCCGCGAGCCGCATGAACGTGCTGCCGGCGACGGTGCGATCCTGGAGCGCCAGCAGCGCCGCGCGATCGCTCGACAGCTCACTCTTCCGGTGCCACTCGAGCAGAGCGAGCTGGAAGGGGAGGAGCGCAAGGCCCACGGGCATCAATGCGAGCGATCCCACGGCCGTGATGACCATCGCGATCGTGCGATACGTCATGTGATCGCTCATGATGTGGCCGAGCTCGTGGGCGAGCAGGAAGCGACGTTCGTCGTCGCTCTCGAGCAGCTCGAGCGCGCCGGACGTCATCACGATGAACGGATTGTCGTAGCCGATCGCGTAGGCGTTGACCTGTGGCGACTGCGTCACGTAAAGGTCGGGCCGCTTGGGCCAGTCCATGGTGGTGAGCACATCGGTGAGCAGCGCGTCGAGCTTCGGCCGCTGGACGGGATTTACCTGAACGGCATTCGCGAGGAAGATCTGCCGGACACGTCGCTCTGTGAGGAACGTGGCCGCCTGGCGGACCACCTCGTCGAAGCCGGGGATGGCGCGGAGTGTGTTGAGCGCGGCGCGATCGGCAGGATGTTCCCAGCTCTGCGATGAAATCTGTGGAAGCGGCGTCGGCATGGCTTTGTGCTCCTGGACGGAGGTATCCCGGACTTACGCGGCGTCTTCGTGGAAAGTGTCACTGCAGTCTGACAGCTATGCGCTACACGACTGGGTCTCGTGGCGCGAATGCGCTGTCGAGTGAAGTCACCGGTGGCCGAACGGGCGCAGCGACCCGGTTGTGTATCAGGAAAAGCTGTCAGACCAGTCAGTTGACCCGCTGTCAGACGAGCGAGCGCGTCGCGCGATGCGGGTCAGACTGTCTGACTGTCAGACTCCAGTGAGGGCCTGCTCCAGGTCGGCAAGCAGGTCGCCCGCGTCCTCGACGCCGCAGCTGAGTCGGATCAGGCCTTCCGTGATACCCAGTGCGGCCCGTCGCGCCGGCTCGACGCTCGCGTGGGTCATCGACGCGGGGTGGCTGATCAGGCTCTCGACTCCACCGAGCGACTCCGCGAGCGAAAACACCTTGCAGCGGCTCAGGACCTGGTTCGCCCGCTCCTTGGTGCCCATCTCGACCGAGATCATGCCTCCGAAGCCCGTCATCTGGGCCGCGGCGAGGGCGTGCTGCGGATGGGACTCCAGCCCCGGGTAGATGACACGCTCGTGGCCGAGCCGCTCGACGAGCCAGCTCGCGATACGCCGACCGTTCTCGTCATGGCGCGGCATGCGCAGGTGCAGCGTCTTGGTGCCGCGCAGCGCGAGCCAGGAGTCGAATGGACCCGGAACTGCGCCTGCCGCGTTCAGGATGAACTGCAGCCGCGCGGCGAGGTCGTCGTCGTTCAGGATGGCGATGCCGCCGATCATGTCCGAGTGGCCGTTCAGGTATTTCGTCGTCGAGTGGTAGACGATGTCCGCGCCGAAGCTGAGCGGCCGCTGGAAGAATGGCGAGGCGAAGGTGTTGTCGACGAGCAGCAAGGCCTCGTGCGCATGCGCAACGTCCGCTGCCGCGCGCAAGTCACAGATGCGCATGAGCGGATTCGTGGGTGTCTCGACGAACACGAGCCGAGTCGCGGGCGTCATCGCGTCGGCAATGCGCTGTGGGTCGCGCGTATCCACCCACGAGAAGGTCAGTCCGAAGTTGCCGAGCAGCTTGTCGAACAGGCGGAAGACGCCGCCGTAGAGGTTCTCCCCGCAGACGATGTGGTCGCCGGCCTTGAAAAGCTTCATGATTGAATCCACACAACCCATTCCGGAGGCGAACGCAAATCCGTGGTGGCCACCCTCGAGGGCCGCTACGTTGCGCTCCAATGCCTCGCGCGTGGGATTCTTGCCCCGGGCATACTCATAGCCTTTATTCTGGCCGAGGCCTTCCTGTACATATGTGGACGTGAGGTACACCGGCGTCATGATCGCGCCGGCGAGCGGATCCGGGCGTTGGCCGGCGTGCACGGCGCGCGTGGCGAACGCGGGGAGGAGATCGTCGTCAAAGACTTTCGTCATGCCGATACTTCGTTCAGGTGGGCCATTGGCGCAAGATAATCGCTGGGAAGTAGGCGAGCGAGGACGCTCAATCGCAGGCCCTGGGTCCGGTTCAATCCTCAGCAACAGAATGTCCGAAGACGCGCGCACGACCCAGTATTGCCTCATTGTTGACGATGAGCCTCGCTTGCGCCAGGTGCTCGTGCACCTCATGCGCAACGATGGCTTCACGTGCCTCGAAGCCGGCAATGGTGAGGAGGCCCTCGAACACCTGGAACGCACGCCGATCTCGCTCGTGATGAGCGACTTGCGCATGCCGAAGATGGACGGGTTGGAGCTGCTGCGTCGCGTTCGCGGCCGTTGGCCGGACACAGCCGTGGTGATGATCACCGCCGTGGCCGACGTCGAGGTGGCGGTGAGCTGCCTGGCCATCGGCGCCATGGACTACCTGACCAAGCCGTTCCATCTCGAGGAAGTCCGCGCGCGCGTGGCGCAGGCGGCCGAGAAGCGTCGCCTCGTCGTGGAGAATCGCGGCTATCAGGAGAGCCTGCAGGAAAAGGTCGCCGTGCAGGCACGCCGGTTGGAAGAACTGTTCCTCGCCAGCATCCAGTCGCTGGCCGAGGCGCTGGAGGTGAAGGACCCGTACACGCGCGGCCACTCGATTCGCGTGAGCCACTACTCGGTCGTGATCGCGCGGGAACTCGCCCTCGATGACGAGCTGCTGCGACAGATCGAGCTCGGCGGCCACGTGCATGATATCGGCAAGATCGGCGTGCGCGAGGATGTACTCAACAAGCCCGGCAAGCTCACCGACGCCGAGTACGAGCACATCATGACGCATCCGGTGGTCGGATGGCGCATTCTCGCTCCGCTGCTGGGCGAGACACCGGTGGCGTTGAACATCGTCCGCTCTCACCACGAGCGGTACGACGGCCGCGGCGTGCCCGACCGCCTTGCCGGCGAGAACATCCCCTTCGAGGCGCGGATTGCCGCGGTCGCCGATTCCTTCGACGCGATGACGAGTGACCGCCCCTATCGCCCCGACGGGATGAGCCTTGAAGCCGCGATGGCCGAGCTGGTACGCTGCAGCGGGGCGCAGTTCGATCCCGGTGTGGTCAACGCGATGATCTCCGCGGTTGCAGGCGGACGCATCACGCTGATACCGCGGACGCCGTCCTTCTCCGCTGCGGCTGCGCGATAGCTGCGTTCATCATTCCCTCGAACGCGGGAATGATGAACGCTGAAACATGGATTCCCGCTTGCGCGGGAATGACGAACGGCTTCAGCCCGGGACGATCTCGATCACGCCTGGCTGCTTGTAGGCGCTGAGGCGCTCCTCGCACCAGCGCTTCACGTCCTCCTCGGATATGCTGCCGAATACGCGGAGGATGACGTCGTTCTCCTTCACTGGATCCGGACGGCTTCGCACTTCGACGCGGATGACCCCAGGCATGGCGCCGACCACGCGCTCGACCTCGCGCGGGTAGACGTTGAAGCCGTTGCGCGTGAACATCGGCTTGAGGAGGCCGAGGAAACGCACGGAGCCGTCGGCGTCGCGCACACCGCGGTCGCCGGTGCACAGCCAATCGCCGCGCATGGGCAGTCCGGCCGCGTTGTGCAGGTAGCCGCGAAACACGTTCTCACCGCGCACACAGATCTCTCCCGCAGTTCCATCGGGCACGGCGTCGACCTCCGGCTCTTCCGAGGCGCCGTTGGTATAGTCGGCTGGCGGAAGGATGGCGACGTCGACCCGGGGCAGCGCGGTGCCCATCGTGCCGCGGACATTCGGGCGATCGACGCGATTGACGAGGCAGACCGGTCCGGCCTCCGTCAGCCCGTAGCCCTGCCGCAGTTCGTGCCCCGTCGCGTCCGCCCAGCGGTCCTGCAGCTCCACGGACAGCGGCGCCCCGCCGCAGATGGCCAGCCGCAGCGTGCCGTCGCGCAGGTCGATGCCCTTCCGCATGATCGCCGCAAGCAACGCGTGGTACACCGCGGGCACGGCGACCAGCAGTGTGACGCCACTCTGCATGAGCTCAATAGCCTTGAGCGGATTGAAGCGCTCCATCGTGGTCACGCGTCCCCCGACCATCAAGGGGGCGCTCGCCGTCACGGTGAGTCCGAACAGGTGGGCGAAGGGCAACGCTGCCAGCACATGCTCGCTGCTCGTGATGTGGAGCGCCTCTATCGTGGACCGCGCGTTGGCGAGCAGGTTGCGATGGGTGAGGACGGCGCCGAGCGCGGTGCCGCGCATGGCGGAGGTGTAGACGATGGCGACCTCTTCGTCCCGCCCATCCACGTCGCGCTCACCCTCGAGCGCCAGGCCGTGGTGTGAGCCGAGATCCACGTCGATGGTGCGCCCATCGGCGACGACGGTAGCCCGCAACGGCGCGTTGTCGAGGAGGACGACCGGCAAGCCATTGGGCAGCCTGGCGGCGAAGGCGCTTGTCGTGAAGATCGCGCCCACGTTCGCATCTGCGCACTGAAACGCGATCTCGGCGACGGCGGCGAGTGGATTGATGAGTACGGCCCCGCGGCCGTCACTGGCGGCGAGTGCGGTGAGGTACGGCGGTGAAGCCGGCAGCAGGATGGCGGAGCGACGACCACTGAGTGCGCGGACGAGGGGTGCGCTGCGCTGGAGGAGCGTGAGGCCGGCCGCAATCAGCTGCTGGGCCTCGAATACAGTCTCCCTGTCGCTCGCGGCGGCAATGTGCCCCCCGCCTGCCGCTACGGCGAGGGGAAGGAGTGCCAATGGATTGCTCATGCGTACGAGTCGCGCGTCAGAGTTCGAAGCGGCTGAGTGAGGACTTGAGCCGCTCCGCGACTTCCGCGAGCACCTGGCTCGACGAGGCGACGCCGGACATCGACGCCGTTTGCTCCTGCACGACGGCGCTGACCTGCTGTGCGGCGGATGCGTTCGTCTCGGCCGAGGTGGCCAGGTCCTCGATTTCGGCGGCGAGCGACGTCGCCTCTCGTCGCTGAGCCTCGGCGGCGTCCACGATGCGGTCCACAGCGGTGCGCGCGCTGGTGATCTCCCGGTCGATCTGCGTGAGAGCTTCGGCTGACGCGCGGATGACCGCCTCGCCGGTGGTGACGCGGTCACTTGCGTGCAGGATCTGCTCCTCGGTTCGCACCGCGCTGGTGCGGATCTCGGCGGCGAGCTTGCGGATCTGCGCCAGGGCCCGCGCGCTTTCCGCCGCGAGTTTGCGCACCTCGTCTGCCACGACGGCAAACCCCTTTCCGTGTTCGCCGGCGCGTGACGCCTCGATGGCCGCATTCAACGCGAGCAGGTTCGTCTGTCGCGCGATCGCGCCGATGACGTCCGTGATTTTTCCGATGCGCTGCGACTTCTCGCCCAGCTCGACGACGGCGGGCACGGCGGCGCCCGTGACCGCGCTGATCTCCGCCATCGCCTGCAGCGCCTCGTCGGCGGCGATCGTGCCGCGTCGCGTGGTGCGCTGCGCGACATCAGCCGCGCTGCGGGCCTGCTCCGCGTGGTTCGCCACGGCGGCGGCGCGACTGGCGACCCGCCCGGAGGCATCGGACGCCTTGTTCACGCCGCGCGTCTGCGATGCGGCGGCGGTGGCGATGGCATCGGCGGCCGACGAGACCTGCTGCGTAGATGCGCTCATCTGTTGGGCGCTGGCCGCCAGTTGTTCGGCGCTGGCGGCTACGTCCCCGGCGCTCGAGTCGAGCTGGCTGACCAGGGTGCGCAGGCCGCGTGTCATTTCGCGGAACGAGTCCGCCACCTGTCCGAGCTCGTCGTCCGATTCGTAGGTGAGGTCGTTGCGAAGGCGCCCCAGCGAAACACGTTCCGAGTGGTCGGACAATTCGTGCATGCCCCGGGCAAACCGTCCAGATCCCCAGAGCGCAAGTCCGACGGCCAGCGCCACCGCGCCGATGGAGTAGCCGGTGAGGACGAGTCCCAGGTGGTCGATCTGCTCGGAGGTCAGCAAGTCGCGAACGGCGGCGAACACCGGCGGAACGATGAGAGCGATCGCAAGCAGAACGGCGCCGCCTGCCATGGCTGCCATCTTGACCCGCACTGAGACGGTAGGAGCGGCGCGCAAGGAGAGGGGCGAAGGGGCGATTGAGGGAGTGAGGCGCCGGCGCCGCTCGTCGAACAGAGGGTGCTCGTGACGGACCGAAGTTACGGGGCCGCGTCACTGCATCACAAGCGCTGCGCCCTTCTGGGGCCATGATATGGCCGCAGTCTTCCTCACTTGGCAGGTGACCCGAATAGTGCGTTCGTCGCCACGGGGTCTTGATGGCTGCGGTACTTTAGTGACGATACCAGACGAGCTCAGCTGATTTCATATTGAGTATTGGACGTCTGCCAGGTCTGCAAGACGCTGTGATATAGCGGTTTGTTCTGTAGGAAAGTTTCGCGGCCAGGTGCGTCGGTTGATCCGCTCGAGACAGATGGTTTTTGGGGCGATTATCGCACT
>JBBQFW010000081.1:0-14454 GCA_038322445.1 Gemmatimonadales bacterium | reverse complement strand
TTCGGGGCCGTAGGTGGTGGCGTCGAGCTTCTCGCTCACCCAGTTGGGGCGACCAAGGCGCGGATTGAATGACGATGTGTATTCGAGACGACGGATGATGAAGTCGTCGCTGGGGTCGGCGTCGACCGGATCGCCGAACTCCGTGTTGCCACCGTATGGCGCGGCACTCTGCGTGGCCACGACGGTGGGCAACGAGTAGGTCGCGGTGGCGCCGTCGCTCGCCGTGGCGCGAAGCACCGCGGTTCCAGCGCTCAGCGCGCGCAGCACGCCCTTGCTGTCGATGCTCGCGATCGCGGGAGTGTCCGACGTCCAGGTGAACGTCGTCGTCACCGTGGCGCCGCTGATCTTCTCGGTCGCGAACACCTGCGCCTCGAATCCGACGGGCAACGGCGGATCCGCGGTCGGGCTGCGACCGCTGAACGTGATGCTGCTCGGCGGCGGTCCGCCGCACGCATTCACGTAGCCCATGTCGGCGGCTGAAGGCGCGGTCCACGTCGTTCCATCCGCGCTGCGATGCAGGGACAGTCCTTCGGCGGGAACCGGGTTGTCCTCCATCACACCGATGTCGCGCGACGTGATGCCGTTTGCGGCGCCGTCGGCGGCAACAAACGAGCCTTCATAGGAGAGGAACTCCACGAGCACGCCGTTGTTGTCGACGAGCGCGAATCCGTCGGGCTGCGAGCCGCTGGTGCCGCCGTTCTGGATTCCAGCAATCGGGATCGCGAGCGCGCCGCGCGTACCGCAGGCGATTGGCGCGGTGAGCGTGCCCGTGATCGCGGTGGTGCTGTAGACCTTGTGCGGGAATGAACCGGTCGGGCTGCCGTCGTAGAGTTGTATGCTCCAACCGGCGAGCGACTGGCCGACCGGCCCTTCGATCTCGAGGGCCTCGCCGACGTCGGTACCGACGTTGTCGTAGTGCAGCTCGCTGAAGCGGATGTTCGGCGGCGTGTACGGCGCGCCGCCGTTGACGTGCAGCGCGGCCGTCCCGCTCGCGCTGCCGGATGTGGCGGAGATGGTCGCGTCGCCGCCCGAGACACCGGTCGCGAGGCCGCTGCTGCTGACGGTGGCAATGGATGCGGCAGTACTGCCCCACGTGAACGTCGCACCGGTGATCGGCTGATTCGATGCGTCGTATGCCGTCGCGGTGAACTGCTGTGTTGCGCCCTGCTCGATGGAAGCCGTTGCCGGCGTGACGACAATGCTGGCGACCGGTGTTACAGGTGCGGTCACCGTCAACACGGTGCTGGAGGACCCACCGCCGCTGGCCGTGGTGACGATGACGCCGATGGTGGTGCTACCCGCCGACAGTGTCGCTGCGACACCCGTGGACGGGTCGATCGTGGCCACGGCCGTGGCGCTGCTCGACCAGGTCGCCGAGGTGATCGGAACGTTCGACCCGCTCTGCGTTGCCGTCACGGTGAACGACACGGACGCACCGGCGACGACCGTCGGCGCGAGTGGAGCAATCGTGACGACCAGGCCGGCGGGCGGCGGTGTCGCCGTGTTCCGCGGAGTCGGTGCGCCGTTCGCAAAGTCGGCGGCGTTGTCGTTGGTGTCCTGGAGCCCACTGTTCTTCCGGATCGCTGCCGTCGTATTGCTCAGACTGGGGCTGGTGGGCCCGGAGCCCTCGAAGCAATTGGACGTCGTGCCGTAACCCACGAAGTCCATGACGCTGCCCGCGAACGGACAACCCGAGCCCGTGAGCGCGGTCGTCGTGTTGACGAGGGCGACTTTACCCGCTGCCGCCGCCATCGCGATCCCCGCACCGGCACCGGTTGCGTCAGGCGTGGGAAGACTGGTGGTGCCACCGGCACCCGCAGCCTCCTGCACCAGGTAGTAGTGTCCGGCGGGAATCGAGCCCGTGAGCGCGGTCACGGCCCAGGTCGATCCGGTGGCCGACGAATACTGCACCGACCATCCGGCGACGGAGACGGACGCACTGCTCGCGTTGTACAACTCGATGAAGTCGTTCTTGTAGGTCGCGCCGGAATTGCCGCCGCCACCATACACCTGGCTGATCACGACCCCGCCGGCCGAGAACGAGCCGGCGTCGGGGGCGGGTGCTACGTCTCGCCGGACCGGCGCCTGCAGTGGCGATGGGGCGACGATGCGGTCGGAAGAACAGGCAATGAAGGCGACCCCGAATGCTGCGATGCGCAGCATTCGATTCGTGGCGAGGCGCATGGTTCCTGGGAGAGGGCCGACGGGCCGGTTGCTGCGGCCTGCGCGGGCCGCTGGTTCATGGGGAGGTGAAAGAAGCTAGGCGGTCGTGGTCACCGCTACCAACGTTTGGCGTAACGATGCGCTCCGAGAGGTCACGCATCGGTCACGGGCTTGCCGCGAGACCGATTTTGGAGGAGGCGCGATGCTCCGATGCTCATTCCAAATCTGGAATGAGGATCGCCCGGCGGCCAGAACCACGAACGATCACCGCGTCCGCACCGAACCGGTCCGCATCCTCGCCAGGCGCCCTTTGGGCCCGGCCGCGAACGCCGTCCCACGCGTCGCCAGCACGGCGTTGTAGCCCACCGTGTCAATCGGCGCCCACGTCGAGCCTCCGTCGTCGGATCGATCGCTTCCACTCGTGCCCACCGCGAGCAGCTGCCGACCCGCAGTGCCCGGGACGAACGTCACCGCGGAACGGTAGCCACGCGGCGACGCCGCGCTGTCCACCAGCGTCCACGTGACGCCACCGTCGTGCGTGAGCGCCAGATTCCGGCCGCCAAGGGTGGGCTTCTCGTAATCGCCGCCGGCGATGGCGCCATGGCGCGCGTCGAGGAACGCAACGGAAAAGATGCCGCGCGGTGCCGAGCCCGCGCGGAGGGGCGTGTCGCTCACCGTCCAGCTCCGCCCGCGATCCGACGAATGGAACACGCGCGCGGTCGTCGCACCGCCAGTGACGAACCATACGTGCGACGTGCCCCACACGGCGAGACAGCTCCCACTCGCGGCAAACGCGCCTTCGCTTGGAAGTGCAGCAGGCATGCGATCCGTGGGGACTTCGCTCCAGGTGTGTCCGCCGTCGCTGGTCGTGACGAGGTAGAAGTGGCCGTTCACCGGATCGCTCATCGCAATGCCGTGCTGCGCATCCCAGAAGCGAATGGCGTCGAGGAAGGTGCCCTTCTGTGTCAGGATGAGCCGGAGCGACCAGGTGGCGCCGCCATCAGTGGTGCGAAAGATCCGCGACGAGTCGCCGATACTCATGGCGAACGCCGTAGTGGGCGACGTCGCCTCGATAGCGCGCAGGTCGAGCAGCTCCGCGCCGGGAACCATGCGAGTGATCCAGTGCGCGCCGCCGTCCGTCGTGCGGAGGACCGTGCCGCGCTGTCCACTCGCCCAGGCCACGCTTGGGGAAAAGATGCTGAGGCCCCGAAGCTCGACCGTGGTTCCACTTGCCTGCGGCACCCACTGCGCGGCGAGCGGCGGCGTGAGCAGGACGACGGCGAGTGACGGGCGGAGGAAGAGTCGAAGTGACATGGTGCACACGGTGAACGTTGGATCAAATCATGGGAGGTACGGAGTATGCCTTGGGGAGTTCGGCATGGCGAGCCGGCGGACACGCGGTGGCGCTATACCTTCTGCGGAGGTTGCATGCTGACGTCGAACGAACGCGAGCGGTTCGCCTATCAGGTCATGACCGAGGTGCGTCGCTGGTCAGGGGTGGATATGAAGCCGCACCCCAGCCCGGACCGGCCTGGCGACCAGGACGGCGTGGAGTTTCGGCTCGCCGGCCGGCAGATCGGCCACATGCACGACGACTGCGGCGTGCATCTCTCGCTCACGAGGGCCCTGAAGCAGAGCGTTGTCGCGGAAGAATTGGCGGAACCGCTGGCGACGTCACCCGATTCGGGGTGGGTCATGTTCTACCCGATCATCGCGAGCGACGTTGACCGCGCGATCTGGCTGCTGCGCCTCAACTACGTGCGGTACCGCCGTCAGCGCCTCACGCTCGATGCATCCGCGAGATCGTCGATGCTCCAGGAGCACGAGGCCGCGCTCGAAACGGTGAGCGCCGGCGTGGCAACGGTGCTGCGGCAAACCCAGCGCCGCCTGCACCCGAGGCCGCTTCCGGAGCTCCCGGCCAGCTGATCAGGCGGCTGTGCCTGGTCCCCCTTCCTCGACGTCGGTGGACCTTGCCGCCACGAGCAGGCCCCAGAGCGCGGCACCGACCACAAGCAAGTAACCGACCGACGTGATGGCGCGGGCAATGTGCTGGTCCTCCGCCAGCAGTCCCATGCGCCCGAGCAGGTAGTCCCAATCGTGCTCCCCACCCCCGACGAGCGGCAACTCCTGCGCGCGTGCGTCCGCGACGTACACTGCGATGTGGCCGCAGTTCTGCCCGATCCACCACAGGGCGACGCTCGCCGCGTACTGATCGCGCTGCCGCAGGAAGTAGATCAGGAAGAACGCCGGCATGAGGAGCTGGAACAACGTGCCGCCGGCAAAGCCGATGAACTCCCCGAATGGCGAGAAAACGAGATGTCCCGTTTCGTGGATGGCGAGGTCGACGCCATCGAGTAGCGTTCCTTCCCCCTGGTGTCGCAGTCCATAGACTCCATAGGCGAGCAGCCCAACGCTCAGGACCCGCCGGACAATGGGATTCATGGGGGAAACCTGCCTGCGGCCTGGCGCGTACAGAATGAGTCCGGGGGCGCCGCGCCTCCCGTCGTCCTTTGCATCCCCCTGGGAGCCCCGCTCATGTCACTGCTGCTCAAGGCACTTGCCCTCAAGCTCATCGCCGGCCGGACGGTCGGGGGCGTGTTCGGGCTCCTCACCCTGCTGCTCGTGCCGCTCGCGGCGGTGCTCAAGTTCATCGGGCTCCCGCTCCTGTTCGTCCTCGGCATCCTCGGCGCGCCGGTATTCCTTATCCTCGGCACGATCGGCCTGCCGCTCATGCTGGTGGTCGGCATCGGTGGTGCGCTGGTCGTCGCCATGGGCCTGTTCCTGACGCTCGGCATCCTTGCGATCAAGATCGTGCTGCCGATCGTGCTGATCGTGTGGTTTGTGCGGTGGCTGCGGCGGCGTCCCGGGACGGCTGGCGTCCCGCCCATGTCCGGACCGGTGAGCGATCTCTGAGGCGGGCGTCGCCCGGTGGCTCAAACGGGCGGCTCTCCGCGACGTGACTTGCGGTTCATCCGCGCCCGAAACCACCGCCAGCGCGCGTAGGACATCACCACGAACACCACGGATAGCCCGGTGGCGAGGGGCCAGTCGACGGTCACACGCCGAACTGGCGCAGGTGGTGATCGGAGTGCCGATATGCCAGCGCACCCCAGTCTCGCCGGGACATTGTGCCGAAGATCGGGTGAGCCGGCCACGCGTAGTCACGAGGGCGCGATGCGAAGTCGTCCAGTGCGGTGCCGAGCGCCTCGACCTCGCCGCTGAACGGCTCGGGAACTCGCGAGATCAGCTCCTTCGCCGTGGGGAGGTTCTTCGGCATGGGCAGCACGTAGATGAGCAACTGCTTGAGTGGAAACAGCCGCGCCGCATGACGCTTGCCGGCCACGGGCAGCTCTCCCGTAGCCATGCGTATGGAGTTCGTGAGGTGCGCGACCATCTGTGCCGCATTCATCTTGCCCCACTTCGCTTCTGTGCCGGACGTGAGGCGTCGAGCGCGCTCCATCAGCACGCGTCGATCGATCTCGGAATGCATGCTGCCCATGCGTTCTCCTATATGCCGATGAGGACGCCGAAGGAGATCACGTTGTCATGCTCCGTGTCGACCTGCTTCGTGATGCGCCGCAAGTACCCCACGCGACCGCCGACGCCGAACGCGATCATCAGGTGCGCCTCCGCGCCGACGTACGTCGTGAAAGGGCTCGCCTTCCACGGCTCGTCGCGCGTACGCAGCGCCACGGCCCGGACCGAATAGCCCGAACCGAACTGGCCACGCATCTTCTGGAGGCCGATCGTCAGCTCGTTGCCCTGCTGCCCCACCTCGCCCGCAACGACCACGCTCGCGTTCCGCTGCTCGCTCACGTCCACGAGCAGCCCCAGCGCCACCGACGTGCGCAGCGGCCCGCCGTAGTGGAGTCCGAACGTCGGTGACACGAGCGGCGGCGCGCCGGGCCCACTACTCGCCTGGGCATGTGCGACCAACGGTGCGATGAAGGCGAGGGCGGCCAGTTGAGCAGTTCGACGCATGCGTTAATGCTGCATGGTCGCAGCGGGAACGTCTAGCGGCGAATGACGCAAAGCCTACGAGTCGCCGCGTTTTTCGCCGCGACGATATGCGGTGAGCCGAGCGAAGATCACGCCGGGAATAATCAGCGCTTCGTAGTCCTTCCACGGCGTCGGCATTCCGTCAGCGGTCGACGTAGAGGTCGTTGACGTCCGCGGACGCGAGCTCCACGAGAAAGTCCGCGACATGCCCTGCGACTTCCGCCACGTAGCGCGCGCCCTTCTCCGCGGTGGACAGCGCCGGGTTGCCGACACCGGTATCGGCGGACACCTGAGTCCATCGCCGGGGCGCCCACGCCCAGCCTTCGCGCAGCGCCTTGATGCGCCAGGCCTTCTCGCGGCCGTCGCCCGCCTGGTCGAGCGCACTGACGACATCCGGCGCGATGTGCATCATCACGCTCGTCTCGAGCTCACCGGCGTGATCGCCATGATCCGAGAAGATGAGTTTCGGCTCGCCGACCTTGTACCAGTTCACCATGGCGAGAAACACGCTGGTGTGGGCCTGCCGCTCACGAATCATCTGTCGAAAATCATTGCCGCCGTGCCCGTTGAGAATGACGAGCTTGGGAATGCCCTGCGCCTCGAGCGCGTGCACGAGGTCCGCCAGCAACGCGGCCTGCGTGGACGGATTCATGTTGAGGCAGAGCTTGATGTCGAGCTGCCCGGTATTCACCCCAAAGGGCACGCAGGGCAGGACGATCACCTTCGCGCCACGATCCCACGCGAGACGCGCCGACTCGGCCGCGAGTGCGTCGCTCTGGATACTGTCCGTGGCGTACGGCAGGTGATAGTTGTGGGCCTCAGTCGCGCCCCAGGGGAGAATCGCAACGTCATAGGGCGTTACCTGGACAGTGGCCCAGGTACTTTCCGCAAGGATATAGGGTCGTGTTGGCATTGACGCATATTGTCCGGACTGCCCGCTGTACGCCAGCATCCGCCCCCGCGCCAAGCAACCGCCATGCAACCGATCAACCCGATCGTTCCCGAAACCGTCGACATGAACATCGATGAGGCCCTGCGGCTCCTGCAGGACCGTGGGGCGCAGGTGCTCCATGCCATCGACGACGGCGTGGTGTTCCTCGACAACATGGGCCGCACGATCTTCCTCAACGAGGCTGGCGGACGCATGCTCGGCTTCACCCATCGGGAAATGCTCGGCAAGCAACTGCACGACCTGACGCACCACCACTATGCGGACGGCACGCCATTTCCCTCCGAGCACTGCCCCATTACGTCGTCCGTGACGGACGCAGTGCAGCAGCGCGTGGGCGGTGACATCTTCTGGACGAAGAACGGCACGAAGCTGCCGGTCGACTACACGAGCATCCCGATCAAGGAAGGGCGTACCATCCTCGGCGTCGTCGTCACGTTTCGCGACATCACCGAGCAGCAGTTCGCAGAAACACAGACGGCACGCCTCAAGGGCGAGCGGGAGGCGCGCGCCGAGGCGGAGGCGGCTCGCGAGGCGCTGCGGGCGAGTGAGGCACGGTATCGGTTCCTCGCCGAGGCCATCCCGGTGCAGATCTGGACGGCGCAGCCCAACGGCACCCTCGACTACGTCTCGCAGCGCGTCGCGGATTATTTCGGCGTGACGGTCGAACAGGTGCTTGGCGAGGGCTGGCAGAACGTGATCCATCCCGACGACCTCGGCGGCGTCGTGGCGCGCTGGACCGCCTCATTGCAGTCCGGCGCGCCATACGAGGTGGAGTTCCGCCTGCGCAGCGGCGAGGGTGTCTACCGCTGGTACCTCGGCCGCGCGCTCGCGCAACGCGACGCCGAGGGTCGCATCGTTCAGTGGTTCGGCACGAACACCGACATCGAGGACCAGAAGCGCGTGCGCTGACGCTAACGGAAGCGCATGCCGTTCGGCGCAACGTCGCCGGGCCTGGGCACGGTGAATGGCTTCGGTGCTGGTGTCGGCCTGGGCGCCGGCTTCTGTGGTGCGCTGCCGGACGGCGTTCGTGCGTCGCGTGATGCGCCGGGGTTCGGTCGGGTGTCCGCCGTTGCCGACTTCATGGTGAGCGCAATGCGATTCCGCTGCAGGTCAATGGCAACAACGCGCACCTTCACGCGCTGCCCGACGGTGACGACGTGGTTCGGGTCGCTGACATAGCGATCGGCGAGCTGCGATACGTGCACGAGTCCATCCTGGTGCACGCCAACGTCCACGAACGCGCCGAAGGCGACGATGTTCGTCACGACGCCATCGAGCTCCATGCCTTCGCGAAGGTCCTTCGGCTCGGTGACATCGTCGCGGAAAGCCACGGCTTCGAATGCCGCGCGCGGGTCGCGTCCCGGCTTGCGCAGCTCGACGAGAATGTCCCTGAGCGTCGGCAGACCCACTTCGTCCGAGACGTACTTCGCCAGCTCGATCGACTCGACCTTTTTTCCATCGGTCAGGAGCTCGGGCACGGATGCGCCCACGTCCTTCGCCATCCGTTCGACGAGCGCATAGCGCTCCGGATGCACGGCGCTGGCGTCGAGCGGATTCTTTCCTCCGCGCACGCGGAGGAAGCCGGCAGCCTGCTCGAAGGCCTTCGCGCCGAGTCTCGGTACTTCCAGTAGGGCGCGACGTGAATCGAACCCTCCGCGCTCGTCGCGGGTCTTCACGATGTTCTCGGCGAGTACGGGCCCGATGCCCGAAACCGACGATAGCAGCGCGACCGAGGCGGTGTTCACCTCGACGCCAACGCGGTTCACGGCGCTGACGACGATGTCGTCGAGGCGCTTTTTCAGGCGGCGCTGGTCGACGTCGTGCTGGTACTGTCCCACGCCAATCGACTTCGGGTCGATCTTCACCAGTTCCGCGAGCGGATCCTGGAGTCGGCGCGCGATGGACACGGCGCCCCGGAGTGAGACATCGAGGCCGGGCAGCTCGTCGCGCGCGAGCTCGCTGGCCGAGTAGACCGAGGCACCCGCTTCATTCACGATCACGACCTGCGGTGCGTTCGCAATGCCCGCGTCTTTCAGCGTCTGTCGCACGATCGCCTCGGTCTCGCGCGAAGCGGTCCCGTTGCCGATGGCGATGAGCTCAGCGCCGGTCGTCGTCACGAGGCGGACCAGTGCCGCAGAGAAACGGTCGGGCTGGTGAAGCATCCAGGCGTCGGTGTGCAGCACGGAGCCGGTGCGCGATACCGCGGCGACCTTCACACCGGTGCGGAAGCCCGGATCGAGTCCGATGACGATGCGTTCACCGGCCGGAGCTGCGAGGAGCAGTTGCTCGAGGTTGCGGCCGAAGATCGCGATCGCCTCTTCGTCCGCGCGGGTCTTGAGCTCGAGTCGCAGCTCGACCTCAATGGAAAATGCGAGCAGTCGTTTGTAGGCGTCGCGCGCCACGAGCTCGAGCTGCGCGAGGGCACAGCGTCCTGTGGTGACGCGCGTGAGCAAGCCTGCATGAATGTCCTCAACCGGTGCGGCGACCGACCAGGCGAGCACGCCTTCCTCCTCACCGCGACGAATCGCAAGCACGCGATGTGACGGGATGCCGCCCATCGGCTCCGAGAAGTCGTAGTAGTCCTGGAACTTCGAGACCTCGTTCTCCTTCCCCGTCACCGCCTTGGACGTCACGCTCCCCTTGCGACGTGTGAGGTCGCGCACCCAGCCGCGCAGGTCAGCGTCTTCCGCGATGCGTTCGCTCAGGATGTCGCGCGCACCGGCGAGCGCCTCTTCCACCGTTGTGACTGCGCGCTCGGCGTTCACGAACTCCGCGGCATTCGCAACGGCGGTGTGGTCGTCGATCGCGTCGGTCCAGATCAGGTCAGCCAGTGGCTCAAGGCCACGCTCGCGCGCGATGATGGCGCGTGTGCGGCGCTTCGGCTTGAAGGGAAGGTAGAGATCCTCGAGGGCCTGCTTGGTCGTCACGGCATCGATGCGCGCGGACAACTCGGGCGTCATCTTCTGCTGCTCATCGATCGACTTGCGGATCGCGGCGCGGCGATCGCCGAGCTCCTTGAGGTATTCCGACCGCTCCTGGATGGCGCGCAGTTGCGTCTCGTCGAGGCCGCCGGTGACTTCCTTGCGATACCGCGCGACGAACGGAAGCGTGTTGCCCTCGGCGAACATCGCGAGTGTGGCGGCAACCTGCCTGGGCTGGAGGGAAAGTTCCTGGGCGAGCGTACCGGCGATCTGATCGAGCTGTGATTCCATCGGGTGCGTCGTGGCGTTGCGTGGACGTGTGCTCGGGCGGGACGCGCAAGGTGAGCGTGCCTCAACCGCGATGCAAGCGGTTGACTTGCGATCAACGGCCGTTAGCGGGGTGCTCGACATTGCCGAACATCACGCAGCTCGTTTCGGGTGGACTTCGAACGGAACTCCGCGATCACACGCTGTCGTCATTCCCGCGAAAGCGGGATTCCATATCTGGGTTGGAGCAACATGGATTCCCGCGTTCGCGGCAATGACGAGCACTCTCGCGCTCGCGAATCCTCATTGGCGGCGAGCCACCATTCGCGGAGTATCACCCGGTTCGAATCGTGATGGAGGCGTTGCAACTGCGCGTGTGGCTCACGTCTCGGAAGGAAATCCCACGTCGAGCTCCTCGCGGGACGTGCCGTCGAACGAGCGGGTCCCTACAGTACGCAGCGGCGAGGGACCACCGCGTGCGCCAAGCGTGGCACCGCTCCAGCCGATGAGCGCCGGAAAGAGGAGCGTCACCAGGAGTAGCCCACTGGTCGGGATGTTCATGGCGCCCGACACCGTCGTCGCGACACTGCGCATCGGTCCAACGGCAGCATCAAGCACCATGAGGAGTGCCCATCCCGCGAGACAACCAAGTGCGACGCGCCACGGACGTCCGTATTCCGCGCGATGCATGGCGCCAGCGATGATGGCCACGATGGCGACGGCCCACCAGCCGAGCACCCAGGTGCCGAGGGCGGTCGCAAGCGCGACGACGGAAAGGAAGATCATCGGTGCTCCGGAGCGAGGGTGAGCTCGGCGTGACGCTGCTTGTCGGTGAAGGCCTTCTCGTCGCGTGGAAAGTGAATCGGCTCCAGTTCGCCGCGTGTCCACATGGGAATGCGGTCCTTGTATCGCGCACTCGCCGGATTCCCCGACTGTCCTCCCGGATACGTCGCCCACGCCTGCACCTCGGGGCCGAGCTCCACGACCATCCGCCAGCTCGGGCCGTGGTTGCCAGTGCCGGATGACGGCGCCAGCGTGCTCGTTCCACCCTGCACCGGAAGGTTGAGCGCCGAGAGGGCGGGCAGTCGCAGGAGGTGATTGATGTTCGCGAAGCGGATCTTGTCCCATCGCCACCGGTCGCCGCCGGAGTCGCCGTAACGGGCGCGCACCGTGAGGTACGCCGCGGCGAGGCTCGTGGCGAGAATTTCGTCGCGATGCTCCACCTGCGGCGTGCTCCGATCGTCCCACCAGACACTCGTCGAGTCCGACAGCAACTCGGCGAGGACGGCGGCCGACGGCGTCGCCACTCGGCGATTGTTTCCCGGATCGGTGGCGAGCTCGTCCCACGTGTGGTTCACGAGGCTCCGCATGGCCTCCTCGAAAAGCACCGCGCGCGTGTTGTCCTTCGTGTAGCGGCGGTCCCATTCCGAGAGCAGCTGTCGAGCGGTGGCGAGCACCTCGAGGTTCACGTTGTGGCTCCCGTGCTGCAGCACGCGCTGCGCGGCCTCGAGGAAGGCGGGGACGAACACGTCCGCACGCGCGCTCCCGGGATCGGTCTGGAAGCGTCGCATCGCGTCGGTCGTCACGGAGGAATCGTTGCGCAGCAGCGCATTGATGCGCATGGCACGCCACGGATCGTAGCTCCCTCCCCACCAGCCTTTCGCGACGCGTGGATCGATCGGCTGCTGGTTGGCCGACGCGAGATAACCTTGCGCGGGATCGTAGCCTTGCGGGTACTCCGCCTGCGGCAGCGCGCCACGCCAGTCGCTTGCACTCAACGATCCATCGCGCAGCCCGACGCCCCGGCCGTCACCCGATCGAATGGGGAACCGTCCGGTCGACTGGATGGCGATGTGCCCGTCGCGATCCGCCGCCAGCATGTTCTGCGCAGGCGCCATGTACCACTTCGCCATGACATCCTCGACCTCGCGCGCGCTCCGCGCATGCGCGACGCCGTAGAATGCGGTCAGCTCATTCGCCGACTCGAGCACGGTCCAGCGCATCGACACCCACAGGCCGCCCACGCGCCGCATCGGCCCGCGATGCGTGAAGAACAGCGTGTCGCGCTGGATGACGGTGCCGAGTGGACCGCGGTAGTCCTCGAAGCGTGTCTCGAGGTTACGCCACACGCCGTCGACCTGGTATTTCGTCGGCAGGACGTCGTTGTCCACCTTCTCGGCGTAGTAGTCGACGACGTCCGCGCCCGTGTTGGTTAACGTCCACGCCACGTCGCGATTGAACCCGATCACGATAGTGGGCGCGCCGGGAATGGTGACTCCGTAGACGTCAAGCTTTCCGGGCACCACGAGGTGCGCCTCGTACCAGATCGACGGCAGCGACAAGTCGAGATGCGGATCTCCCGCGAGCAGCGCATGGTGCGTTGCCGACCGGCTCGGCGACACTGCCCAGTTGTTGCTCGCGTACGTGCTCGGCTCGTTCTCGGCGTCGGCACGCGCGAGCTGCGATGACGGGAGGAACGCATTCGTCGCCGCCAGCAGCGAAGCCGCCGACGTGTCCGGCGCGCCGGGCCCGGGTAGCGGATGGAAGTCGAAGCGCGGCGCGTGCTGCCCATTCGGCTGGATCGGCTCCTGGATGGGCGTGTTGTCCGGAAAGAGCGCCTCGGCCGCACGGGCGCCGATGCGGGTGCTGGCGGCCGCGCGCTCGGTCTCCACGGCGAGGTACGCGAGCGTGTACCCCATGCGGTTCAGCAGGTGATACGAATCGATCGGCGTCCATTTCGGTGGCGTCTTCCCGATGAGCCGGAACTCGAGCGGCATCTCGCTCGGCGACATCTGTGCGACGTAGGCGTTCACGCCGTCGGCGTAGGCCATGGCGAACTTCATGAACGCCGACGTGTCGCCGGCGGCGGCCATCTTCCGCTCCGCCGAGCGCGGGAGACCCAGTCCTCGTGCCTCGCGGTCGAGCGGCAGCGCGCGCTTGCCGGCCAGCTCGCTCAAGCGCCCCGTGGCGGCGAGCGTCTGCACGTACATCTGGAAGAGCCGGTCGCGCGCGACCACGTACCCCAGCGCGCGATACGCGTCTTCCTCGGTGGACGCGAAGATGTGCGGTACGTTGCGATCGTCGTAGACGACCTTCACGTCGCCACGCAGGTTGATGACCGATCCCTTCGCCCTTCGCGGCAGCTCGGCCGACCGTGCGAGTGACCAGATGCCGTGCGCGGGGTCGAGGAAGGGGCCGAGCGCGGGCGCGGGGGCAATGCGTCGTGCGCCGACGAAGAGCGCGCCGGCGAGGACCACCGCGGCGGCGGTGAGACGAAGAATTCGGTTTTGCAGGATTCGCGGGATGAGAGTCGCCCGATTCTACGATGCAGGCGGAGCGACGGCGAGTAGCGAGGGGAGCGGCTCGACGTTCACGCTCCCCGCACCACTACGCGCTGATCACTTCCCGGTACGCGGCGTCACCCAGATGTACGGGCCCGTGGGCTCGACACCCGGCTTGAGCTCGCGCGGCACGCCGGCCGGATTGGGGCCGAGCGACTTGATGTAGCGGTACATGGCGCGCAGGTCGCGCTCGTTCATCAACGCGGTGTTCCACCACGGCATGGGAGGCTTGCCGTCGCCGCCATCCGCCGTCTTGAGCGTTTCCACCCAGTGATCCTCACTCTGGCGCTGCGTGATGGTGCGAAGGTTCTTGCCGTACGACGTGCCCCAATCGCCACGGAATCCCACGTTGAGGCCGGCGAAGCGATCGGCCGGGGCAACGACGCCCTTCTTTTCCACCCAGCCTTGCGTGTGGCAGTCGTTGCAACTGCCGACGATCGTGAGGTACTCGCCGGCCTGCTCCATGGTCATCGCCTGCACGGCGGGACTGTTGGTCGCGACCATGGCACTGGTGTTCGCGCTGGCCGTGGAGCTGGAGTTGGTGGCGGGCGTACCGCTCACCGGCGCGCAGGCGGTGGCTCCCGCGAATGCAAGGACGAGACTGACGAGGAGGTGGTTGTGTTTGCAGAGCATTGTGAGGATGGGCGGAAGCCAGGTGAACCGACTTTAGGGAATGACGAGATTCAGGACAGCCAGTATCTAGTACACGGCATGTGCCACCAACGCTAGTATGCCGAATGCCTGACGCTCTCCGCCCGTCGCAACTGCGCGAACAGTTCGGCGACATCGACATCTACCTCTTCGATCAGCT